>NZ_SLXS01000004.1:0-300000 GCF_004340785.1 Tumebacillus sp. BK434
CGCGAAGCCCACCTCAAGATAAGACTTCCCACACGGTCAACGTGGTAAGACCCCTTGTAGAAGACAAGGTTGATAGGCTGGAGGTGGAAGCGCCGCGAGGCGTGCAGCTGACCAGTACTAATCGGTCGAGGGCTTATCCTAAGTAAGTCCAACACTCACTACGATTCGCTATTCAGTTTTTGTGGAGCACAGAAAGACCCGATCTCACTGAGATCGGGTCTTTTTCGTTACGGCTGCACAATGGTTCGCAAGGTGCCATACAGATGCTGGCTGGGATAGTCTTGGCGATCCACTTGAAACGGTTTGGGAAAGGCGAAGATCTGATAGCTCTGTTCAGTCTGAGTGTCGGGGAATTGCAACGGATATACGATACGTTCGCCGGGCTTTACTTTGGCATAGAGAACAGGATGTTGGTCATCCACAGGAACTTGCTCCCAGTTCATAAAGGCGACGAGCGCATAATCCACGTCTTGCTTCTGTATATTTCCTACCGACAGATAGGCAGGTTCATCGTCTGGAGATTGGAAGAGGATCTTCAATTCCTCAGCTTTGCTGCTGATAAAGACGTTATCGTTCGGGCCGGAGGTAAACGTACGGACCGGCGTTGCGTAGTCCAACGCGCTGTTCTGGCGGCGATGGATCGGAAAGCGCAAGGGAAGCGCTTCTTGCAGCACAGACGCTTTTTCGATGTCCTGATCTTTGACCATGTATTCGGGCTTTGGGATGACGAGATAATCGAGTTCTTGGGCACCTTCTTGAACGGTTGTCTCAATCTTGACATTGACCGTTTGGTTCGGTGTCATGTCAAACGTATAAAAGGTCTGGGTCTTGCCGTCAATCGTAAACGGAACTTGCTTGAAGTCCTCCAAAACCACCAGCCCATATTTGCGGTCGACTTCAAGGAAGTGGCTGAGGCTTAACACTTTGGTGATCCGATTGCCCGACCCCGGCGTTATGACCGTCCCGTTGTCGATGATCTGTCCGTCCGGCTCGTACAGGCCATAGGAGATCGTATTGCTGCCTTTCCCGGAGTCGGGCTGGATATCGGCGTACAGCGGTTCATCTTGCGGTGGATCGAGCAGGAAAATCGAAACACTTACCGCCGCCAGCAAAGCTGCGAATAACCAAAGTCCCGTCTTTTTCTTCATCGCGGTACCTCCTTTTGAAAAAAGGAAAGGAAGAGACTGTACGCAGCCTCTTCATCTCCCAGTATCAGCATCAATAGTAATCCTTCGTTTCATGGTAGACCGTTTTGTAGCCGGCAGCAATGTACGTATGATTGCCAAGCGCATAGTCTGCACCTGTCCCGATGCTGCTCAAAGACACGGACGCTCCGGCATGATTGGAATAATCCTGGTCGTCCTCCGCTTGTCCAAGCAACACGCCTTTCGAACTGTAAATGCGTGCTTTTGCATAGATCCAATCTTCAATTGCGGTGGAATCGGAAGTGGCAGTCGCTTTGGCGGTGAAGTTCCAGTTGGTGGATGCAGTGACGCGCGAGGTAACGGTCGGCGTGGCGTCGGTGCTGATGCCGGAAAGGGAGCGCATCGTCTCGACGATTTGATTCGGGAGGTCTTCTTTCGTGGCAGCGCTTGCTGCCCCGGTCAAACCTGCTGCCAGGATGATTGTGCACAGTACGGCTTTGATCGTTTTTGTCATGGCTTTGGACTCCTGTCTCTTAGAAGTTTTTTGTCGTGGTATGGGTGACGGTGTTGTAGCCCGTCTTTTCATAGCGGTGGCTGCCTTTGGCATAGTCGTCAAAAACCCAAGCGCTGGTATCAGCAGCAGATGCTCCGGCGTGGGTGGTGTAGTATTGCGCGTCGGTGCCGGAGTTGACAAACGAACCGTCCGGATTGTAGATACTGACTTTTGCATAGACGTAGTCCATCATCGCAGATGTGTCAGACGTCGCCCATGCCTCCCCTTTGGTCAAGATGATCTGGGTGTTGACTGCCGACGAGCAGGTGATCGAGTCCAATCCGATCATCCCCTTCACGGGCTGCATGAACGAGGCTACGCTTTCAGGTAACACTTCTTTTGCCGCGCTGGCAACGCCAGTCAAGGTGGCTGCCATCAGCGCAGTGCCGAGGAAAATTCCTACAGTCTTTTTCATCATTCACATAAACCTCCTTAGAAGTTGATCTTTCAGATGTGTATAAAGTATCAGCATATTATCGTAATATCAATTACATTATTAAAAATGTAAAATTCAGAAAAATACCAGATGTGTTCTTGTGCAGACCGGGCAAGGGAAGAATTTGGAAAAATATTTTTAGATCCTAAACGAAAAAACAAGCAGCAACTTCATTTTAGTAATTACTTCAACTTTTTAACGAAACGACAAGGGGCCATTTTTGCTATCTTTACCAAGTGAGTTTTGCCAACGCGGTGCCATACTAAAAACGACTCTTTGTCAAAAGGGAGGAGATCTAATGGACGTTGTAATGAAGCCTGAACTGCGCACCAATGGCGGGGAGACGACGAGCATCTACTACAACGGGGAATGGGCTGGCGACCTGTACCTCGTCTACCGTGAAGGCGACAGTTTGACCGGCACGATGCAGATCGACACCCGTCGCGTTGAGGAAAACGAACTTGAGCATGTTACAGACGAAGTGCGCATCTATGTGCAGCATCTCAGTTCGGCGCTCAATGTCCAAGAAAGCTCCGTGGTCATGATGTATGGCGACATCTCTTCGGTCGTGGAGATGGAACCGATGGACGTGATCTTGGAAGACGACGCGGAGATTATGCTGACCGAAGACGATGAGCTGTATGACGACGATGCCTTCGAGATGGCGGATGACGAAGACTGCGAAGACGAGGAACTGTTCGCAGCTGACGACGTCTACTACGAGGAAGATCCGGGCTACTACGCCGCGGCAGAGGTCGAGGACGAGCCGTTCCATCTCTCTGTCGTCTTCCAGGACGGTGAGCATACCAAGTATCAGCTGCACGACGATGAGCACCGCACGCTGGGCCTCGTCTCCGTCGATGAGATCGGCAACAACGTTTCCGGCCGCGTCGAATTCTGGAGCGACATGGATATGGACGAGACGACAGACATCGCCCGCATCTTAGCTCGCGAGTTCTCGGAGACAGATGCGGAGAGCATTTCGTTTACGATGAACTATCAGGATCAGCACCTCGGTGATTTCCAACTCGAACGCCGCGATTTGATGTAAGAGTCAGCTATCGGCCTCTGCTCGTTGAGCAGAGGTTTTTTTCAAACCCTTTGCAAGGTCAATAGAAAGACCTCGTCCGAAGACGAGGCCTGATATTGCTTAGCGGTTGGTAACCCCGGATGTGGTGCCGCCGGTGTTGCCCATGGTGCGGCCAGTGGTCGTGCCAGTGGTCGTGCCGGTGTTCGTGTTCGTGCCTGCGCCGAAGCCGGCGGTGCCAGTCGTCGGGAACAGGCGGCGGAACATGTCACCCAGATCGCCGAGTCCGCGCAGCGGATGTCCGGATGCTGCATCGCGGACAAAGGCGTCCATACGGTTGTACAGAGCCGGGTTTGCCGAAACGTAAACCGTGGTGATCGACGGATTGCCTTGTTTGACTGCCGAGATGACACGATCTTTGATGTCGTTGGAGACATCGGTGTTGTTCGCGTAGGTGCCAGTACGATTCATGCCGGCATTATTGTTGGTGCCAATGTTGGTGCCAGTGTTATTGGTGTAGGTGCCAACGCGGTTGTTGCCGGACGTGCCGAACAAGCCGGCGCCGGTGCGTCCTGCACCGCGCGTGCCGTCCGTACCGGTCACGCCGCCATTGCCATAATTGCCATTGCTGTAGGTGCCCATGCCGGTGCCATAGGTGCCAGTCCCATAGGTGCCAACACCGTAGGTGTTTCCGGTGCCGTAGGTGCCAGTCCCATAAGTGCTAGGACCGTAACCGCGGCCGGTGCCGTAGGTGCCCATGCCAGTCCCGATCCCGGTGCCAAACAGGCTGCTGCCGGTCCCGGTGCCGTACGTACCGGTGCCAGTGGTGCCGTAGGTGCCAGTTTGCGGCGTCAGCGGGGTTTGCGGCGTCAGACCGGTCGTACCGAAATCGCGGTCGCTCATCGTGCCGCCGTATTGTGATACGTTGTTGGCACGATTGGTGATCGCATTGCGGTTCGCTTGATGGCCGGCAGTCGGAGGCACATCGCTACGGATGCCGGCGCGGTTGCCGCCGCCAAGGTTGGTGCCTTGGTTGATGCCGACATACGCGACATTGCCGTTCGTCAGCACTTTCGCGTCACGAATGCCCGGGATCGCTTCGACGCGGGCTTCCAGCGAGCGGTCGACCCGCAGGTTGCGATACGCGGTGTCACGACCGGCTTGATCACGGACACCCATGCGGTCCCGCACATCGTTGGTCAGCACGTTCGGACGGCGGTCCGGACCCAGATTGTCACGAACGCCCAGCCGGTCTTGGTCAACACGCGAGTTGCGTACGCCGACACCGCTGTTGTCCATGATACGGCCTGCGCGGTCCGTATTGTAGGTGCCGGTGCGGTTGTTCGCATTGTTGTCAGGTGCCGCATTCGGCGTACAACCAGCGAGCAGGGATGACGACAGCAAAAGTGCGCCTGCGAGTGCAGAAAACTTTTTCAAGATGTCAGCCTCCTCAGCAAGTCAATTTAGCGGTGTTTTACCCGCGAGACTATTGTCACCGATCTGCCAGACCCCTACACTGCGCAAAGATTGGAGAGCTCGTAAAAAAAATGGGTATTGACGCAAAAACGAACAAAATGGTATACTCCATTTCGTAGTCCATCACATCACCAACAATTCCGATCTGATAACTGAATACTTTTCGTGCTTTCATCAAGAGAGGTGGAGGGTCTGGCCCTGTGAAACCCGGCAACCGTCAGTTCGTGTGGCAATGAACTGAAATGGTGCCAATTCCTGCGAAGCGTTCATACGTTTCGGCAGATGAAAGACGCAAGAGTTGATCGCCTTGTGTCCTTCGTTTGCGGAAGGGCATTTTTTATTGCTCAAAAACAGACAAGTGACAAATCATAGAACGAGAAGGAGGGGAGACGCCCATGATCAAACTGCAGAACCTTCGCAAAGACTACTATGTGAAAAAAAGCGCGGTCACCGCACTCAAGCGAATCGACTTGACGATCGCGAAAGGGGAGATCTTCGGCATCATCGGCCACAGCGGTGCAGGCAAATCCACGCTGATTCGCTGCATCAACCTGCTGGAGCGGCCGACCGAAGGCACCGTGGAGATCGACGGCGTCGATTTGACCCGCCTGAACGCACGGGAACTGCAACACGCACGCCAGAGCATCGGCATGATCTTTCAGCATTTTAACCTGCTGTCATCAGCTACAATCTATGAAAATATCGCCTTCCCGCTCCGGCTCGCCAAAAAGCGGCCGGCAGAAATCGACCGCAAAGTAAAAGAACTGCTCGAACTGGTCGGCCTCGGTGAACACGCGAAAAAGTATCCCGCGCAACTCTCCGGCGGCCAAAAACAGCGCGTCGGCATCGCCCGCGCCTTGGCGAACGACCCGAAAGTACTGCTCTGCGACGAAGCGACATCTGCGCTCGACCCGATGACGACCCACTCGATCCTGCGCCTGCTGGCCGACATCAACAAAAAGATCGGCATCACGATCGTTCTGATCACCCACGAGATGGGAGTGATCCAAGAGATCTGCGACCGCGTCGCCGTGATCGATGGCGGTGAAATCGTCGAAGAAGGTCCGGTCGTCGAAGTGTTCCTGCGCCCGCAGCGCCAGATCACCAAAGAGTTCGTCGAGCAAGTCAGCGACTTCGAACTACCGCCAGAACTGCTCAGCCAGCACGTCAGCGGCGCTGTGCCGCGAGGACAGCACCGTATCGTCCAAGTCTCGTTCCTCGGCGATGTGACGTTCCAGCCGATCATGTTTGAAGTGCTGCAGCAGGAATCGGTGCAGTTCAACATCCTGCACGGCACGATCTCGCGGATGAAAGACACCCCGTACGGACGCCTGGTGCTCGAGCTGACCGGCGAACCGGCAGACCTCGACCGGGCTGTCAGCACCATGAAAAACCGCGGGCTTGATGTGGAGGTGATGCAGTGATGGAAAACCTGCTGCTCGAACTGTTTCCAAACGTGTTGTGGCCAGAGATCTGGAAGACGTTTCTCGAAACGCTGTATATGGTGGGCATCGCCACGTTGTTCACCGCCGTGATCGGGCTGCCACTCGGCGTGCTGGTCTTCCTGACCGCACCGGGCCAACTGATGCAAAACCGCCTAGCGTATCAGATCCTGTCCCTCGTGATCAACGTGTTTCGTTCGATCCCGTTCATCATCTTGCTGATCCTGATCATTCCGTTTACGAAGTTCATCGTCGGCACTTCGCTTGGCGTCACCGCCGCGATTCCGCCGCTGGTGATTGGCACCGCGCCGTTCTTCGCCCGACTGGTCGAAACCTCGCTGCGCGAAGTCGACCGCGGCGTGATCGAGATGGCGCAGTCGATGGGCGCTTCGACCTGGCAGATCATCACCCGCGTCCTGCTGCCGGAAGCGCGTCCCGGCATTCTCGCCGGTCTGACGATCACGCTGGTTGCACTCGTCGGCTACTCGGCGATGTCGGGCGCGATCGGAGGCGGCGGACTCGGTGACCTGGCGCTCCGCTACGGCTACCAGCGCTTCCAGATGGATGTGACGGTCGTCGCGACGGTGATCATGATCCTGCTCGTGCAAGTGTTTCAGGTGCTCGGCGACAAACTCGTCTCGCACTTTAGCAGAAAATAAAGAATCCAACAAACTCTTACAAAAAAGGATGACGCTATTATGAAAAAACTGCTCCTTGGCGCAATGACCCTGCTGCTCTCCGCATCCCTCGTGGCATGCGGCACCGATTCCGCAAAAAAAGAGAACGCAACTGGCGACGCAGGCAACGGCGTCGTGACGCTGAAAGTCGGCGCAACGCCGGTACCGCACGAAGAGATCCTCAAACACGTCGCACCGCAGTTGGAAAAGGAGGGCGTACATCTGGAGATCGTTTCCTTTAACGACTACATCCAGCCGAATGTTCAGCTCGGCGACAAGCAGCTCGACGCGAACTTCTTCCAGCACATTCCGTACCTCGAAGACTTCTCCAAAGAGCGCAACCTCGACCTGACTCACATTGCGGGCGTACACATCGAGCCGATGGGCGCCTACTCGAAAAAATACAAAAAAGCGTCCGACCTGCCGGATGGTGCCACGATCGCCGTGCCGAACGACGTGACCCAAGTGGGCCGTTCCCTGGCGCTGCTTGAGAAAAACGGTCTGATCAAGCTCAAAGCTGGCGTTGGCATCTCCGGCACCCTCAAAGACATCGTCGAAAACAACAAGAAATTCAAGTTCAACGAGCTGGAAGCTGCCATGCTCCCGCGCGTGCTCCCGGAAGTCGATCTCGCAGTGATCAACACCAACTTCGCGCTGCAAGTTGACCTCGTCCCGACCAAAGACGCACTGTTTATTGAAGACAAAGACTCTCCGTACGTCAACGTTCTTGCCGTTCGCACCGAAGACAAAGACAATGCAGCGTTGCAAAAGCTGGCGAAAGCGCTGAACTCCGAAGATGTGAAGAAGTTCATCAACGACAAATACAAAGGCGCGATCGTTCCGGCATTCTAAGCGGACTACAAAACGCCTCCGGTTGGACGAAGACTCGGTCTCTAGACCGAGTCTTTTTGTTTTCCCTGCATGGTACGATGAAGTCAACAAAGCACAGATGATGAGGAGGATGTTCCCCATGCTTAACTTCTTGCTCGGTTCGCGAGCGAAATTCGAAGGTACCAAAGAAGTCACCCTGTCCCCGGACGGCTTGGCCGACCACCTGAAGGCGCACGTACATAACGGTCGGATCTCCGTCAAACAGGCCGATCAAGAGCACGTGCTGGCAATCGTGCACATCGTTGTCAAAGGCGAGCTGGCCGAAGAGATCACAGACATCTCAGACGCCGACCGTTTCTGGGAGCTGGGACAAAACGGGGGCTGCGTGTTCTTCGAACAGCGCGAGTTCACCCGATTCTACTCCGGTTCTTCCGTCAAAGTCAGCGTCGAGCTGATCGTGCCCCAAGCGCTGACCCAGGCCAGTCTGGAAAGTCATAACGGGTCGATTTCCGTCCGCGACTTTGCCGGAAAAGTGTTTGCGCATTCGCACAACGGTGCGCTCGAACTCACAGCGATCACCGGCGATGTGAACGTGCTGTCCCATAACGGCTCGATCAAACTGCAGCATGTTGCGGCAACATTCGTCCGGGCGGAGACCCATCACGGCAACATCTTCCTCGACACCGTTTCAGGTGATGTGGAGCTGGATACCCGCCATGGCAGCGTGGAGTCGAAACACATCGACGGCTCCTTGCGCCTGCTCTCCCGCAATGGCTCGATCTGTGTGGAGCAAGTGGCCGGCGATCTGAAAGCGGAAACGCACAACGGCAAGATCGTCGTCCGCGAGTGCGGCAAAGATGTCACCTTGCATACGCACAACGGTTCCGTTCGCGTCCAAACGAAAGCCGGAGTAAACGGAACGTGGAAGGTCAGCACCCACAACGGCGGCATCGAACTGAATGTGCCGCAGGAGACAAACGCCACGTTCCATATGCACACGTCGGCCGGCAAAGTGCATGGCAATGCGATTCCCGTGCAGTCCCATGGCTTTGTGCAAAACATCATCGTCAAAAAAGGCGATGGCGAGCATCTGGTGGAAGTGGAGACGCATCGCGGCAGCATCGAAGTCAGCGAGCACAAGTGACAAGGAATTATTTCCTCGGCAATAATCGGCGATAATCTTTCAGCGTTCGACAGGAAAAAAACAGCGAATTGTGGAATGATGGGAGGTGTACCGGAAAAAGGAGGAGTGTTCCGATGGATGTAGGGCTCCATAAGAAAGTCGTCCTGGTCATGGCGGCGAGCAAAGGATTGGGCAAAGCGGTCGCAGCCGAATTCGCCCGCGAAGGCGCGCAGGTGATGATCGCAGCCCGTTCCGAAGCGTCACTGCTGCAAGCGGCAGCCGAGATTCGCGAAGCGACGGGTGGCGAGATCGAATGCTGTGTGGCTGACGCTTCCAACCGTGCCGACATCGACAGCTTGATGGAGCGGACGATTGCTCGCTTTGGAGGACTGGATGTGCTGGTCACCAATGCGGGAGGGCCGCCCGGCGGGACTTTTGATGATTTTGAAGATGAGATCTGGGAACGCGCGTTTCAGTCAAACCTGCTCAACGTGGTTCGGCTGATTCGCGCCGCTTTGCCGCATTTGCGCAAGCGCGGCGGCGGGCGCATCTTGAATATTACTTCGACTTCGATCAAACAGCCGATCGAAGGTCTGATTTTGTCCAACACGTTTCGGGCCGGCATTCAAGGCTTGGCGAAGACGCTGGCCGTAGAGCTGGCAGTCGACAACATTTTGATCAACACGATTGCGCCGGGCCGGATCGACACCGACCGGGTGCGCGAACTGGACGCTGCCCGCGCGCAAGCGCAGGGCAGGACGGTGGAGCAGGTGCGCAATCTGCATGAGCAGAACATTCCGCTCGGCCGCTACGGCACGCCGGAAGAGTTCGCCAAAGTCGCGGTGTTCCTCGGCTCGCAAGCGAACACATATGTTACCGGCTCCTCGCTCTTGATTGACGGCGGCATGGTGCGGGCACTATAGCCGATGACAACAAAGAATCATGCGGTGAAAGCACTGACGAAAAAGCTGGCCATCCTGCTCATCGTCGTTCTGCTCGTCGTGCTGGTCGTCGTCTACCAGCACGATCTGTCCGATTTATTCAGCGGTGCCAAAGACGAACCCCTCGCCGTGTTTCTGATCGCCGTGTTGTTTGCGCTGGTGCCTGCTGTGCCATTTGGACTGGTCGGCGCGCTGATCGGCGCGATGTACGGCACCTTGCTGGGCGGGCTGCTGACTTGGGGCGCCTCGACGACGGCAGCGCTGCTGATGTTTCTGTTTGCGCGTTACGTGTTTGCGGAGCAGGCGGGCAAATGGCTGCACCGCTATGAAAAGATCGAGCGTTTTACCAGGCTGTTTGCGCGCAACGCGTTTCTGGCGATCCTGTTCGCCCGGCTGATCCCGATCATCCCGGCCGTCGCAGTCAATGTGTACTCGGCGATCGCCCGCGTGCCGCTTCGGGTCTATCTGGGGGCGACCGCGCTTGGCAAGCTGCCGACGATGATCGTGTTTGTCACGATGGGGGAGCAGGCGATGAGCTCCTGGCAGAACCTGATGCTGGTCGTGCTGTTCTATGCGGTGTTTCTCGGCATTGTCTCTCTGATCTACAAAAAAGTTGAGTCCTGATGGACTCAACTTTTTGTGTTAGACGGCCGCTCCGGCGGTCTGTTCATGCGGTTTTGTTTTGCCCAGCGCCCGGCCGAGCAGTTGATAGTGGGCGATGGCGGCGATGATCAGCAGCACGCCGATGATCGAGAACCACGCCTCACCGCCATATTTGGCGAACGTCAGTGCCCCGATGGTCGGAGCGAGCGTCCCGGTCACACTGTAGTGTGCGCCGAAGATCGCAAAATAACGTCCGCGCAGTTCCGGCGGCGACAGGATCGAGATCGCCTTTTGAATCTGCGGCCCGTTCAACATCTCGCCGATCGTAAAGGAGATCTCTGCGAGCACCAGCACCCAGAACGTCTTTGCCCAGCCGTAGCCAAACGCGGTACAGGCGAGGAACAGAAACGCGATCAATATGACGTTGCGCACCGGGAAGCGGTCGGCAAACTTGGCGATCAGGATCTGCGTGCAGACGACCATCGTGCCATTGATCGCCAGCAGGGTGGCAAACGTAGTGAGGTAATCGTCGAAGTTCGTTTTCATATGCTGAGGCAGGATGATCTCCACCTGCGAGTAGAGCATCGCACAAGGCACCATCGCCAACGTCAGCCAGATCAGGATCATATGCTTGCGCGGCTTAAACTCCGGTCGCGCGCCAGGTTCGCCGGCCGCTGCCTTGGCGTTGTTCGCACGCATCTCTTTCGGAAGCGTCTCCGGAACTTTCCAGATCAACAGCACAAGGTAGATCAGCTCTGCCAGCGCACAGATGCCAAAGGCGATCGCCGGGTCGACCTTGTAGATCATCACGCCGATCAAAGGGCCGGTGGCCGCGCCGACGTTCAGCGCGGTGTGCATCAGCGCGAACACTTCCGAGCGCTTCTCTTCCGGCACCAGGTCGGTGATCTGCGCTGATGCCGCCGGCCAGAACATCGACTGCCCAAGGCCGTTGATGATCGTAAGCATGGCAAACGTCAGCACCGAGTCGGCGAAGATGTAGCCGATCATCGTCCCGGCTTGCGTCACCAGCGCCGCCACCATCATCGGCTTGCGGCCGTAGCGGTCGGCGAGGTTGCCCGAGTAAATGCCGGCGATCATGCCGGTCAGAGGCTGCAGACCGACGATGACTGCGGTGAGGAGTAAGTTGCCTTCCAATTTATCAAATAGATATAAAGCGAGAAAAGGACGAATCATAAAACTGCCAAATGTCGTTAAGATCGTGCCGATCACGCGAATCCAGATCGCTGTGTCATAGCGGCCCAGAATCCCGTACACAAACTTCATTCTCCTCACCCCCGTGTATTCTGAGTAGTATACAAGAAGACGAGTTGAATTGGATAGAGGATTTACGAAAGATTAAATATTCAGTTTAAGGGCGTTCGGTTTCGACGGCGTGCCAAGCACAGAGCGGGAAATCAAGCGGTGCATAAACAGGGCCGACAGGACCAGCAGCACGGCGATCAGCGTAAACCAATACGACCCGCCGAGGTGACCGAAGCCAAAAGCGCCAATGAACGGGCCTAATGTGCGCGTCAAGTTCCAGTTCAGCCCGTAGATGGCAAAATAGCGGGCGCGAAACTCCACGGGTGCGAGTGTCGCGATCGCCTTTTGCGACTGCGGCATGAACAGCATCTCACCGAAGGTGAAGATCAGTTCGGACAGGAGCAAGAGAGCCAGCGACCCCGACCAGCCGTAGCCGAGCGCGGTAACCGAGCAGAGCAGAAGCCCGTAGAGCACGACGCGCTGCATCGGATACTTCTCCGCCAGACGGGCGGTGAGGATCTGGAAGCACATGACGAGAATGCCGTTAAAGGTCATCAGAAGGGCAAACGTTTCTACATAGTTAGTGAAGTTCGTTTTCAGATGCTGTGGCAAAATGATCTCGACTTGCGAATACATAAACGTAAACGGCAGAATGCCCAGCGTCATCCACCAGAGCATCTTGTGCTCGCGAAATCGCAGCTTCGGCATCGGCTGTTTGCCCTGGGTGCCGTTGCTGCGCGTTTTTTCGCGCACTTCTTCCGGCAGGGTTTCCGGGATTTTCGTCAAAATCAAAAGAGCGAAGATCGTCATGGTCGCGGCGGAGAACAAAAAGACGTAGCTCGGATTCATCTTGTACATCAGGACGCCGATCGCCGGCCCAATCGCAACGCCTATATTAAAGCAGGTGTGCATCAGCGCGAACACTTCGGCGCGCTTTTCCTCCGGCACGATGTCGGCGATCTGCGCACTGGCGGCCGGCGCGAACAAGGACGAACCGATGCCGTTGATGACCGAGAGGATGGCAAACAACAACAGTGATTCGACAAAGGCGAACCCGACATAGGTCAGCACCGCGATGCACAGGGAGCCGAGCATCAGCGGTTTGCGGCCGTAGCGGTCGGACAGTCCGCCCGCATAGAGCGAGGCGATCATCGAAGACGCCGGCTGAAGTGCCACGATCAGCGTGGTGACCAGCAAGTCCCCTTGCAGTTTGTCATAGAGATACAGCGCGAGAAACGGACGGAGCATGAAGGAAGACATCGTGTTCAGCACCGATCCGATGGCGCGAATCCAGATCGCGGCGTCATAGCGGCGATAGATCGTCAGCATCCAGTTCACAATCATTCACCTCAATAGAACAGCTAAATTTATCTTTTAAGTATACTCGAAAGCTTACAGGGAAGAACAGCCCTTATTTTTCTGAATGTTGTGGAGGTCTTGGGATGTGGAAAGAATTGCGCGGCGTGCGTTTGTTCCGCGATCTGTCAGAAGAGTTTTTGCAGTTGATCTACAGCGTGACGCGGCTGAAAAAGGTGTCGCGCGGCGAGACGATCTTTTGGGAAGGTGACCCGTTTTCGGCGATGTACGTCGTGCGCTCCGGCAAGGTGCGTTTGACCAAGTCGACCACCGACGGCAAAGAGATGATCGTCTACATCCGGCAGGACGGGGAGCCGATCGGGGCGGCGATGCTGTTTTTGGACCAGCCCTACCCGGCGACCGCCAAAGCGATGGAAGACTCGGAAGTCTGGATGATTCCCAATGCGGAGCTGGAAGCGCTGGTGCGGAAGAATCCGGACTTGGCGATCGCGATCATCCGGCTGTTGGGTGAACGTCTGCTGCAGACACAGGCGCAGATGCGCGACCTCGCCCTGCAGGACAAATGGGGGGCGCTGATCTCGACCTTGCAGCGGCTGACCGACGATTACGGGCGGGTGACGCCAGCGGGAATCGTGCTCGACATCAACTTGTCCCATCAGGAGCTGGCCAAGATGATCGGCTCGACGCGGGAAGGGGTCAACCGGATGATGAGCCAGCTGAAAAAAGCGAACCTACTAGATGTGGTGCGCGGGGAGATCACCGTGTTTGATCCCGGGCGGCTGCAGGATTTTCTGAAAGACTCCTAATCAGGCGTCCCGGTGCGGGGCGCCTGTTTGCTTGCGCGGGCAGCTCCGCCCAATTTTCCAATCTCACGGACACATAGGGAGCGGGCGCATATACTGCCAGTGACATATGACTAAGGAGGTCGACCGGTTTGAAGCTGCACACCGTCCAAAAGGGAGACTCCCTCTGGAAAATCGCCAAGATGCACGGCATCACCCTCGATGCGATGATCGCTGCGAATCCGCAGCTTGCCAATCCCGATGTGTTGGAGGTTGGCCAGCAGGTCAACGTCCCGCTGCTGCCGGGCGTGCCGGAGTATGAAGGTCCGGGCACCGATGTGGTGCCGCCCGGTATGGGGCCAGTGGCAGAAGAGCCGGAGAGACCTGGCCCTGACATGGCGCCGATCGGGGGGCCGTCGTATCCGTCCGTCCCGAAATGGGATGGCCTGTGGAAATACGTCGTCAAACAAGGCGACAGCATGTTCAAAATCGCGAAGCAAGTAGGCGTCACCCTTGACCAGTTGAAAGCTGCGAACCCGCAAGTGTCGAACCCAGATCTGATCTACCCTGGTCAAGTTCTCAATATCCCCTCTGCCGGTCTCAAGCCAAAAAGCAACACCGCTCCGATGAGCAAAGAGCAGTTGACAGCACCGATGAGCAAAGAACAACTGACTGCTCCGATCATCCAGCAACCCATGGTGCAGATGCCGATGAGCAAGGAACAGCTGACCGCACCGATTTTTGAACAGCCCCTGATGCCCAAAGAAGTGTTGACTCTACCAAAGGAGATGGCGCCTGTGGAACAACCGATCATGCAGCCCCCGATGGCTCAGCCCCAACCGCAAGTATCCCCGATTGAAATGAACATTCAATACGCTCCGCACATGAACTATGCACCGCATGAGGAAATGGTGCAAGTCCAGCAAGTGCAAATGCAGCAGCCTGTGCATCACCACCCGATGATCATGTACATTCCGGTTTCTTATAAGAAGCATAAGTGCAAGAAGAGAAAGCACAAGTGCTGCCCCAAGAAAAGAGTCTGCCATTGCGGCGGCCACAAGCATCACGGCCATCTGGGCCTGATGTACGGCAACGTGCACCACGAACTGATGATGCATCAACACATGCAGATGATGCACGGCCATGGCGTGGGCCATCCGGGCGGCATGATGCCCAAGACGTTCTATCGCGAAGAAGACTGATCGCAGGGAAAGGGAAGCCCGTCTTGGCTTCCCTTTTTTATGGAGAGGGGGTGCCGGGATGGGACTGTGCTGACAGACAGCCTGCTCGCGAAGTTGGAGCGGGCGTATGGACTCACGTTTTCCCACGCGGTCAAACTGCGCACCGTGACCGGCGTGCGCACCAGCGGCGGCGCGATGATTCTCAAACGCTATGAAGGCGAAGGCATGAAAAAGCGGCTCGACGCGCTCGGCACTGCGCTCGAAGTGGTCGTGCGAAGCGGCGTGGAGATCGCCCCCTATGTCAAGACGAAAGAAAACAGCGCCTACATGAGCGATCGCGGCGCGCTGTGGACGTTGCAGCCGTGGCTTGCCGGCCGGCATCTTTCGCTGCACGATCGCAGAGAGCGCCACGCGGCTGCGGCGGCGCTGGCCCGCCTGCATCGCGTGCCGACCGCCCGGCAGGTGGAAAAGTCGTTTTATCTGCGCGTGCCGCCGCTGTGGGAAAAGTACCGCCACCGGCTGGAGCGCGCGCAGGACGCGACGCTGCGCACGATCGCCTTGCGCGATCTGTGGCGTCCGTTTGCTGAGCGGGCGCGCCAGGCGGTGCGCGATCTGCAGGGGCCGAGCTTCTTGCGGGCGCTGGAGCGGGACACGCGGCGCGGGGCGCTCTGCCACCGCGACCCGGCGCCGCACAACTTCATCTGGCAGGGCGGGTCGGCGGCGATCATCGACTTTGACCTCGCCGGATTCGATGTGCGGGCGCATGACCTGTACCAATTGCTGAATCATGCCTTATATCTGAACGGACACGCGCCAGGGCTGTTTCAGGAGATGGTGGAGGCGTATGAAGGCACGTACCCGCTGTGCGAAGACAACCGGCGCCTGCTCCACGCTTTGATGACCTACCCGTCGCTGGTGATACGCGAATGGTATGATTTTGGCAAGAACGGCAACAAAAAAGCGCTGCTGCCGCGCCTCGAATGGGCGGCGCTCCAAGAGGAGAAGCGCTATGCGGAACTGAAAAACGAAAGGCACAGCCCGTAGCGGACTGTGCCTTTTTGCCATGTACCTGCTGCTATTGAACGTTGACGTTGGTGCCCTGGTCTGAGTCTTCTCCAGCGTTTTCGTTCTCTACCGACGCGATCATCGTCAGTCCAAACCCTAATGTACCTACCAACAGAACAAGCGCGATCACTCCGGAAACCAAGACACCATCGCCCCTTTCACATCATCGAGTTCGTTATATAAATAGACGAATCGGACATGTAAAAGGTTTCAGATTATTAAGATGTTTTTTCGGGAAATTCTAGGAAAAGCCTGCCCTGCATATATACAGCAAAGCAGCATTTTTGGAGGGAGTTGCAGCATTTCCCCTGTTCCTCCTCATCTTACGTCGAAAGTGAACGATTTATGACAGCTGGAGTCGGGAGGGAAGCTACATTATGTCTACCTGTAACTGCCATGGCTTTCTCGCGGGATCTATGTTAAAAAGGAAATGTATGTTCGGCATCGAATACATTCCTACCGAACGTCTAAGGAGGAATTGCCAGCATGCGGATACTTGGAATCGACCCCGGATACGGTCGAACCGGATACGGCGTGGTCGATTTGATCGGCAACCGATTGAAACCTGTGGAGTACGGGTGTGTGGAGACGAAGCCCAACACGCCGATTCCCGATCGGCTGGTCGAGATCTACGGCGCCATTCGCGAGATCATCCAGCGGCATCAGCCCGATGCGATGGCGGTCGAACAGATTTTCTTTGCCAAGAGCGTAACGACTGCGCTCGATGTGGCCCAAGCGCGCGGCGTGGTGCTGCTCGCAGCACGCGAGGCCGGTCTCGCAGTCGCAGAATATACCCCGATGCAAGTGAAGCAGTCGGTCGTCGGCTACGGAAAAGCCGAAAAGAAACAGATTCAGGAGATGGTGCGCATGCTGCTTGGGCTCGCCAAAATCCCCAAGCCGGACGATGCGGCAGACGGCTTGGCGATCGCGATCACCCACGCGCACACCGCTCCCCTGCAAAGCCTTGCCGAAAGGAAGTTGAAGCCGTGATCGCATTTGTTGAAGGCGTCGTCGCCTATGCGGAGCTCGACCATGTGGTGATCAACGTGAACGGTGTCGGGTACCGCGTGTTCGTGACCGGCACCACCGCGTTTCAAATGAAAGAAGGCGAAACCTTGCGCCTGTTCACTCACCATCATGTTCGGGAGGACGCGCATCTTTTATACGGGTTCCGCACGAAAGAAGAGAAAGAGCTGTTCAACCGGCTGATCAATGTGAACGGCATTGGGCCGAAAGTTGCACTATCGATCCTCGGCGCAGGCACTCCGGACCAGTTTGTGTTTGCCGTTCGCTCCGAAGATGTCAATTTCCTGACCAAACTGCCGGGCATCGGCAAGAAAACGGCCCAACGCCTGATCCTTGATCTCAAGGAGAAGCTGGACGATCTGGCCACCCTGCTGCCCGTGCCGCCGCTGTCCAGCGGAAAAGGCGCGGTGAAGGCAGCGCCTGCATCTAAAGGACTAGGAGCCGAGTTGCATGAAGCGTTGACCAGTCTCGGCTATACTGAAAAAGAAGCGCATGAGGTTGTCCGAAGCCTTGCGGAAGAGATAACTGAAGGTGTTCCACTTGAAAGCCTGATCAAGCTCGCTCTGAAGCAAATGATGCGCCAATAAGGAGAGGTATTTCGTGGAAGATCGGTTCGTCACATCTCAACCCTTGCAGGAAGACAGCGATCAGGAGACGCTGCGCCCCCGCTATCTGCACGAGATGATCGGGCAGCGCAAGGTGCGTGAAAACATGAAAGTCTATATCGAAGCGGCGAAGATGCGCCGGGAAGCGCTCGATCATGTCCTGCTGTACGGTCCCCCCGGCCTTGGCAAGACGACGCTTTCCAACATCATCGCCAATGAGCTTGGCGTACACGTGCGCGTCACATCCGGCCCGGCGATTGAACGCCCGGGCGATCTGGCGGCACTTTTGACCAATTTGCAAGAAGGCGATGTGCTGTTTATCGACGAGATCCACCGCTTGAACAAAAGCGTAGAGGAAGTCCTGTATCCGGCGATGGAGGATTATGCGCTCGACATCATCATCGGAAAAGGGCCGGCGGCGCGCTCCGTGCGCCTTGACCTGCCGCCGTTTACCCTCGTCGGTGCGACGACGCGGGCGGGGATGCTGTCCCTGCCGCTGCGCGACCGCTTTGGCGTCGTCTGCCATCTGGAGTATTACGACAATGAAGATCTGCAGAAGATCATCGTCCGCACCGCTGAGATTCTCGGCGTGCCGATCGTGCCCGACGGCGCGCGGGAGATGGCCACACGGTCGCGGGGCACACCGCGGATCGCCAACCGGCTTTTGAAGCGGGTGCGCGACTTTGCGATGGTGCAGGGCGACGGTGTGATCACGGCAGAGCTGGCCGACCATGCCTTGAAGCTGATCCAAGTCGACAAGAAGGGCCTCGATGAAGTCGACCATAAGCTGCTCTTGACGATCATTGAGAAGTTTGGCGGCGGCCCGGTCGGACTGGACACGATCTCGGCGACGATCGGCGAAGAACCTGATACGATTGAAGACGTTTACGAGCCTTATCTGCTTCAGATCGGGTTTATCCAACGTACACCGAGAGGGAGAGTCGTCACCCCGCACGGGTATCACCATTTTGGCCTGATCCCGCCGGAGTGATATTCTGACAAAAATTTGCCCGAATCTCGTTTAATGCCCCAAAACGCTAACCGGGTGTACGAATCCTATAGCAAGCGAGGTGGAATGGGTGGGAATCTTACCGTTCCGACGCAAGAAATCGGAGGAGACATCAGATCTCAATCAGTTGTTGATGAAGGCACGCAGCGGGGATGAAGAGGCTCGCAACCAGTTGCTACGGGTGTACATTCCTTTCGTAGCGAAGAGCGCCTCCCAGGCAACGGGACGGTACATTCGCCGTGGGCAAGACGACGAATTCAGCATTGCGCTTGCAGCGTTTAACGAAGCGATCGAACGCTATGATTTAAGCCGTGGCACCAGTTTTCTCGGTTTTGCCGACACGGTGATCAAGCGGCGGTTGATCGACTATTTCCGCTCCAAGCAGGCGAAGCAGCGCGACGTTCCGTTTTCCGACTTCGAAGTGGAAGATGAAGAGGAGAACGTGATCAACTACGTCGAAGTGCAAAAGTCTGTCGAAGAGCACCAGAAGCTGGTGGAAAGTGACGCCAGGCGGGATGAGATACTGCATTTTACCGAGCTGTTGATGCAGTTTGAGATCTCGATGGAAGAGTTGGTCGATCTGTCGCCAAAACATCAGGACGCGCGTGAAAATGCGATGAAAGTGGCGAAGGTGATCGCTTCGCACCAGGAGTTTTGCGAATACCTGATGACGAAGAAATCCTTGCCGCTGAAAGCCTTGATGAACCATGTCAACGTCAGCCGGAAGACGATCGAGCGCCAGCGTAAATATATCATCGCCGTTTCCTTAATCCTGATCGGAGATTTCGAAATGCTGCAAGACTATATCTTGTAACTGTTGTGGGAATGATTTTCTTATGGAAAGGGGGGCCGTTGATGCAGCAGAAAGGGATTGTCATGCAAGCAGCAAACGGGAAAGTCATCGTCATGACCAAAGACCGCCGATTTTTACACGTTCCTTGGGCTGACGGATTGACTGTGGGCCAGGAGATCGAGGTGCCGGAAGAGGCGCTGCAGACAGGTGTGCGCGCCGGGAAAGCCGCGCCGCTCCCTTGGTACAAGAAATCTTGGAACACGACCTGGAAGAAGACCGGTGTGGTGGCCGCTTCGGTGCTGCTTGCTGTTAGTGTCTGGGCCAGCACTTCACTTTTTTCGGAGCCGGTTGCGTATGCGTACGTAACGGTTGACATCAATCCGAGTATCGAACTTTCGATTGACAATCACAAACAGGTGGTCACAGCCGTTCCGCTGAACGAGGAAGGTGAACGGGTGCTGAAAGGACTGAAGCTCAAAGGGCTGTCGGTCGAAGAGGCGGTCGGCAAACTCGCCGAAATCGCACGCACGCAAGGATACCTCGACGAGCGGACGGAAGTGATCATCACTGCATCTCCGGCTGTTGCGGATGACAAACAACATGCGGACCTCGACTTGCACCAGGTGGAGAGCGAACTGGTCGCCAAAGTGGAGACGTTGGCGCAGGACACCGGGGCGGAAGTTGAGGTGGAAGGCATCGTCGTGTCCCGCGAAGTGCGGGAAGCGGCGCAGAACGCGGGTTTGTCTCCGGGCAAATATGCTTTGTACGTGGCTGCTGTGCAGAGCGGGATCGAAGTGGAGCTTGACGAGTTCAAGAACCAGTCGGTTTCGAAAATCGTTGACAAACGCGGCCAGCAACTGGCAGACTTGCTGCATGAAATCAAGGGCGGCCAGCAACTGGACGATTGGCACCGCAGCGTCAACGAGAAAAAAGCGGCGGCGGAAAAGAATCCTCATGAGAACAAAGGCGTGACGCCGGGTAACTCCGGCAACCGCGAGCAAGACAAGAAAACGCCGCCCGGCCAGCAAAAGAAAGAGGACGGCAAGCAGAACAACGGGAATGATGACAAGAAGGGCAACGGCAACGGCAACGGCAACGGCAACGGCAACGGCAACGGCAACAGCTCTTCCCGGTCTGACAAGCCGTCCGATCGTGAGCAAAACACCAAAAAGGTCACGCCGCAAAACCACAAGCCCTCCGATGACAAGGAGAACGACAGGCCAAAAGGCAAAGACCACGACAAGCAGAACAACGGCCACGGCAACAATAAAGACAATCACAAAGAAAAGGGCAAAGACTGAGATGTCGATTCGACCTGTGCGGAACGTCTTTGCACGCAGATAGAACGCATAACAAAACCCCGGAGCTGGTGAGCTTCGGGGTTTTGTGCTACTCGTTGTAGCTGACGATCATCATGGTCAGCTCTTTGGTGAGGTCGATGTCGTACGGGCTGTCCAGACGACGGCCTGTCTCATCGGTGAGCAGGCGGACGACCGGGCGCTGCGGATACTCCGGGTTGAGGCTGACGACGACTGCCGTTTCGTCGGTGTTCAGCTTGACCGTCATGCCGATCGGATAGACGGCGACGTTTTTCGCGAACAGGCGCACCAGCGACAGATCGAACAGCGCCGTGCTCCCGCCCAAGATGAACTCCAACGCTTCATGCGGCAAGAACGCTTCGCGGTGGAAACGCTTCGAAGTCAACGCTTCATACACGTCGCACATGCCGACGATCTTCGAATACTCGTGGATCTCGTCACCCTTCAAGCCGCGCGGATACCCCGAGCCGTCATTGCGCTCATGGTGCTGGTACGCGACATGGGCCGACAGAAGCGAGATGCCGTCTTGCTCGCGCAGCATCTCATATCCCCATTCCGCATGTTTCTTCATCAACTCAAACTCGAGATCCGAATAGCGGCCGGGCTTGTTCAAAATTTCTTGCGGAACCTTGGTGCACCCGATGTCATGCAGCAAGGCGCCAACGCCGAGCTCGGTGATCTCCTTCTGGCCATACCCTTTGGCCAGACCTAAAGCGGTCGCCAGAATGGCGACGTTCACCGAATGATGATAAAGGTACCCGTCTACCGTGAAAATGCTCGCCAGGTTGATCAAGCCTGTTCGGTTGGCTTTCAAATCGGCGAGGATGTCTTGGAATACCTTGGAAATCTCGCGGCCGATCTGCGGGCGGGAAGCGCGTCGTGCGCCCCGTTCCGAGTCAATCATTTGCAGCATTGAATTGTAGACGGTGTTGACTGCGCTTCGACGCGTCTCGTCAGACACCGCATCGACGATCACAATGTCGTCAGTGCGCTTATCTTCAATATAAAGGCTGGAGACTCCAAGCTGTTTTAAACGCGTGATCATGCGCTCGGAAAGCTTGACCCCAGCACCGACGAGGATCATACCTTTTTCATCGAGGACCGGCTTGGCGAGGATCGACTCAACCAGACTCAGTGATACAGGGGCTAATCGCATGCAGTACCGTCTCCCTGAAATTTTAGATTTTTCATTAGTATTATAGACGTTGAGAACCCCTAGTGTCCATCATTTCTAAAACAAATTAATCCTGTTTTCATAGTACCTGTCTGCTTTTGACGAATGGTGACCGGTTTTGTAGAAGAAGGCAGGAAAACTGAGCCATATAGAGAAGTATAGTACCTTACATGCATCCCAAGATTTATTTTTTCAGAAAAGGAGACGATCATGCGCACCTCAAGAGTATCTGCTGCTTGGAAAAAGGTCTCCGTCTGTCTGGTCGCGGTCACGATGGCCGGCGCCCTGATTCAGACGCCGATGATACAAACCGCTCAAGCGGTGAGCGGTTCGACCCCGATTCGCGTGGGTCTGATGATGAAAACGAGCTCTTTTAACACGACGACCGACACCGTCACTCTGCAAGGCCGCAGCGGCCTGCAGGCTGGCTTTTATACGGGAGGCAAGTTTGCGGCGCGCTATTCATCCACCGGCGCGGTGAAGGCTTCATTGGACAACTATTATGTCCTCGTCGGCAGCTACGCGACCCTTGGGGAAGCGCAGACGGCCGCGAACCGCATCGATGGCATGGGCATGTCGTACGACATTCTGGTCGAGACCGTCTCCGGCCAGAAGCAGTATCAGGTGATCAACGGGTATTATGAGTACCGCACGCAGGCGGATGCGGCCCGCACCAAGCTGGCATCGATCGGCGCGGCGAAAGTGCGCGGCTACCTGCGCCTCACCGCCGGCAAGCAGGTCAGCCAAAGCGCCGCTGAAGCCAAGGTGAACGACCTGCGCGCCAAAGGACACGAAGCGTACCCGCTCGTGCGCAAGGATGGCACTTGGGAGGTCTGGATCGGCAATGAAGCGTCACAGGCGGAGCTGGACAGCGTAAACACGAAGCTCGGCGGCGGCTATGCCAAAGCCGACTATGCGCCGGCCGACTATCTGCTGATCAAGAAGAGCGCGTACTCCGGCATGGAGATCCCGCACTTCATCCAGAACTCGGCGAAGCAGGAGTCTGCTTTCTTGCCGATCGGCACACCTGCGGTGACAAAAGTGGCGGAGAAGGCGCGCGAATACCGCGGCGCGATCCTGATCCAAGGCTACAATGAGAAGCCGCACGTGATCAACTACGTCGGCCTCGATGACTACCTGTACGGCGTTCTGCCGCAGGAGATGGCGTCCGGCTGGCCGATGGAAGCGCTCAAGGCGCAGGCGGTCGCCGCCAGAACGTATGCGGTGCGCAAGATGGGCAGTAACCGCTGGGGCGTCGCCGACATCTCCGATGACGTCTGGGATCAGGCTTATCGCGGTTTCACGCGCGAGGCGACCGACACCAACCAGGCGGTCAACGAGACGATGGGCCAGGTGCTGATGAAAAACGGCGCCTATGTCGAGACGCTCTATTCCTCCAACCACGGCGGCTTCTCGGGCGATGTGGCGGAGATCTGGGGCAGCCAGGGCATCGACTACCTGAAAGCGGTGCCGAGCCCGTGGGACGCCGAATCGACCCGCCGCGAGCCTCTGACCTACCGCGTACAGTTGCCGAGCGGTCAGATCGGCTGGATGCGGGCGAGCGGCGTGACGAAAGACGGCACCAATGCGGCCGGATTCGCCACCGGCGTCGTCAACGCCGACGCGCAGGCGGTGCGCCCGGTGCCGAACTACTACGCGAGCACGCTTACCACTGCGTCAAAAGGCACGCGGGTCGTGATCCTCGACGAAGAGATCGAATACAACACCTACAACTGGCAAAAAGGTCCGTTCACGCCCAATGAGATGATGAACATGATCAACCAAAACCAGGCCAGCGGCTATCCGACCGTCAGCGGGCCGGTCTACGATCTGCGCGTCACCAAGTGGGGCCAGGGCGATCATATGCTGGAGGTCAGCGCCAACGGCAAGCCGGTCACCGTGACCAACGCCGACTATTACCGCTACCTGTTCAACGACCTGTGGAGTACGCGGGCCACGATTGAGCAGCAAGGCACGTATACGGTGCAAAGCGCCAGCGGCGTGAAGAGCGAGTACCCGAACGCCAAGCTGCAAGGCCAAGAGCTGCACGTGGTCACCGCGTCAGGGACGGCGACGACGTCGATCAACGGGTCGAACGACCAGTTCGTCCTGCTCGGAGCCGGTGGCAAAAGCCGCGTTGTCACCAAGACTCAGTCCTACATCTTCCACGGCAACGGCTGGGGCCACGCGCTTGGCATGTCGCAGTGGGGCGCACACGGTGCTGCAGTCAACGGGTATACGTATGACAAGATTTTGAAACACTATTATCAAGGGGTTACCCTGACTGAAAAGCAATAAGCGAATACATAGGTGTTCGAAATAGATTTGAAAGGTGAACCACATCATGCGTGTTGAAGAATTTGATTTTCATTTGCCAGAGAAGCTGATCGCCCAGCATCCGCTGCTTGAGCGCACCGCATCCCGTTTGATGGCGCTGAACAAGCGGACGGGGGAGATCGGCCATCACCGCTTCTCCGACCTGATCGAATTTTTACAGCCGGGGGATGCGCTGATTCTCAACGACACGCGGGTGCTGCCGGCGCGCCTGTACGGGGTAAAATCCGACACGGGCGCCAAGGTCGAGTTTTTGCTGTTGAAAGAGCTGGAGCCTAACGTCTGGGAAGTGCTGGTGCGCCCCGGCAAGAAGCTGCGCGTCGGCGCTCAGGTCTCGTTTGGTGACGGTCTGCTCACAGCAGATGTGCTGGATACGACAGAAGAAGGCGGACGAATTGTCCGCTTTTCGTATGAGGGAATGTTCTACGAGATTCTCGACCGGCTCGGCCAGATGCCCCTGCCCCCGTACATCACCGAACAGCTCGAAGACCAGGAGCGCTACCAGACGGTGTTCTCCAAACACCGCGGCTCGGCAGCCGCTCCGACGGCAGGCCTGCATTTTACAAGCGAGTTCCTCGAGCAGATCGCTGCAAAAGGCGTTCGGATCGGTTTTGTGACCTTGCATGTCGGTCTTGGCACGTTCCGGCCGGTGTCGGCAGATACGCTCGATGAGCACAAGATGCACGCCGAGTGGTACCACCTGCCGCAGGTGACGGCCGATCTGATCCGCGAGACGAAAGCGGCGGGCCATCGCGTCATCGCCGTCGGCACCACCGCCTGCCGGACGCTGGAGACGGCCGGCCAAAAGGGCGAGATCAGGGAAGCGAGCGGCTGGACCGACATTTTTATCTATCCGGGCGTCGAATTCACCGTGGTCGACGCGCTGGTCACCAACTTCCACCTGCCGAAGTCGTCGCTGGTGATGCTCGTATCGGCGCTCGCCGGACGCGAAGCGGTGCTTCGCGCGTATGCGGAAGCTGTGCGGGAAGAGTACCGCTTCTTCTCGTTTGGCGACGCGATGTTCATTTATTGAGGAGGAACAAGTCAGCATGGCAGCAATCCGCTTTGAACTTTTGAAAACGGAAAAACATACAGGTGCGCGCCGCGGGCGCTTGCACACCCCGCACGGCGTGATCGAAACGCCGATCTTCATGCCGGTCGGCACGTTGGCGACCGTCAAGACCTTGAGCCCGGAAGAGCTGAAGCAGATCGGCGCGCAGATCATCTTGAGCAATACATACCACTTGTGGCTGCGTCCCGGCCACGACATCGTCAAAGAGGCGGGCGGCCTGCACAAGTTCATGAACTGGGACCGCCCGATCCTCACCGACAGCGGCGGCTTCCAGGTCTTTTCCTTGTCCGACCTGCGCAAGATCACCGAGGAAGGCGTACAGTTCCGCAATCATCTCAGCGGCGAGAAGCTGTTCCTGTCCCCGGAGAAAGCGATCGAGATCGAAAACGACCTCGGAGCCGACATCATCATGGCGTTCGACGAGTGCCCGCCGTACCCGGCCGACCGCCAATACCTGAAAGATTCGCTGGAGCGCACCACGCGTTGGGCGAAACGCTGCATCGCGGCGCACAAGCGTCCCGATGAGCAGGCTCTGTTTGGGATCATCCAGGGCGGGATGGACAAAGAGCTGCGCAGACAGAGCGCCGAAGAGCTGCTCGAACTCGATTTTCCGGGCTATGCGGTCGGCGGCTTGTCGGTCGGCGAGCCGAAAGAGATCATGAACGAAGTGCTGGAGTTCACCACGCCGCTGATGCCGAAAAACAAACCGCGCTACCTGATGGGCGTCGGCTCCCCGGACGACCTGTTCGAAGGCGTCATCCGCGGCATCGACATGTTCGACTGCGTGCTGCCGACCCGCATCGCCCGAAACGGCACCTGCATGACGTCGGTCGGCAAAGTGGTCGTGCGCAATGCCAACTATGCCCGCGATTACGGCCCGCTCGATCCGAACTGCGACTGCTACACCTGCAAGAACTACTCCCGGGCGTACATTCGCCATCTGATCAAATGCGACGAGACGTTCGGCATCCGCCTGACCTCGATTCACAACGTCCATTTCCTCGTCACGATGATGGACAATATTCGAAAAGCGATCGACGAAGACAGACTTTTAGAGTACAAGCATGCATTTTATGAGTCTTACGGCTATAATATGTAATGATAGATAGATTGGAGGGATAAGACAAAATGGAACTCTTGGGACAATTAGCACCGATTCTGTTGATCTTTGTGGTGTTCTGGCTGTTCATCATCCGCCCGCAGCAAAAGCGTCAGCGCGAGCGCACAGGCATGCTCAACGCAATTAAGAGCGGCGACCGCGTAATCACCATCGGCGGCCTGCACGCCACCGTGGCGGCGATCGATGAAAAGACGGTCGTCCTGAACGTTGGCGACACCAAGATGACGTTTGAGCGCTCTGCGGTCAACCACATCGTCAAGGAAGACTAATACCGGCCGATACATAAAAAGCCTCCTCGCAGTTCGAGGGGGCTTTGTTCATATTACCTGCTAAGTTACTTGCGCAGGTTGACGCCGATCATCCCACCGAATCCGCCAACGAGCATCATCAGCAGGTCCTGGAACACCGTGTTCATGCTGAACACCGGACCGGTGACGACAACGAGGCCGAGCAGGGTGATGATCACCGCATACGACAGGCCGGTCAAGCCGCCGAAATACCAGCCGCGATTGCCGGCCTGGCGTGCGGCAAGCATTGAGCCGACCAGTACCGACACCATGTTCAGCACATAGGTGATCGAGGAGAGATTGGCTTCGGCGACCGAAGTCCAGCCCATGACGAACGTCGTGATCAGGATCGAAGCAAATGCGGTGATAAACGATGCGATCAGACCATACAGCACGGGCATGCCCCAAAAATTCGGCGCATACTCCGCGAGCGGTTTGCTTTTCATAAGACGTGCACCTCCTAGTCCCATTTTGTCGTTCTATGTATATTCGCTTGTACCAGCGGACATGATGGAAAGTGACCGAAGTCGCAGCAAGAGTCTCAGCATCGGATGAAGATTCTTCACAGCCGTACAGCCAGCAGCTTTCGCAGCACTCGGCAAAGCCCCCGTCTCCCAGCGGGGGCTTTTTTAACGCTTGTGAAAATTCCTTTAGCAGAACGAGAAGGATTCTTCGAACTTTTAGTGAACTATCTTACCTACAGTTTTTGTATCGGGTGATGGAGGAGTGGTTGAATGTGAGATTGACAGCGGTGAAACTGTATCAGTATGCAGTGCTCGCTCTTGCCGCATATTTGTTCCTGACAGCAGCTTTTGACCACTATGATTCGTTTCTCCGTCCGCAATTGATCCTTTTGCTCCTGCTCTACCTGCTCGTGGAGTCGATCCAGATTCCGCTTGGGAGCGGCTACGGGTCGCTGACGTATGGGGTCACGCTGGCCACGATGATGTTGTTCGGCCCGCACGTGGCCGCTCCGCTCCTCACCATCGCGGTGGTCGTAGCGCCGCTGATCAAGCGCAGGTTCCGAGGTACGCTGCTCCATTTGTTTAACGGTGCGCAGCATGCTGTCAGCGCGTTTGCCGCGTATGGCGTGTTCTTGTGGCTCGGCGGCGGTGCAACCCGGCTGACCGGATTGGGCGAAACGCTCGATTACTTGATCTTGCTGCCGATGACGCTGACGTATATGCTGATGAACCATCTTCTCGTCCAGATCTTTTTTATCCTTCGCCGCGACGAAGTGACGCCGCGCGATTTCCTGAGAATTTTTGTTTCCGACTCGATGAACTTCCTGATCTGCCTTCCCTTTGCCGTGTTTATTCTGGCGTTTGACGGGGATGCGCCTTCGCTGCTCCTGATGATGATCCCGCTCGTGCTGTTCGGGCAGGTCATGAAGCTGTACCGCAAGATCAAATTGACCCACAAGGCGCATGAAGTGGTGCACCGTCTGCAGAGCGAATTCGATCTGCAAAATATCTCGCGCACGATCACCGAATCGGTGCGCAAACTGACCCCGTCCGTGTCGGCCGCCCTGTGGGTGATCGAAGATGAGCGGGTGAAGCCGGTCTGGATCGACGGCAAGCAACACCCGGAACTGATGCCCCAGGAAGGATATTGCCTGTCTGCAGGCAGCATCACTTCGCTCGCTGTGAAAAGCAAGCAGGTTGAGTCGGTGCCGAACACGTTGAAAGACAAGCGGATCACCGAGAAATACGAAGAGTTCAAGTCGTTCCTCGCCGTGCCGCTGAAAGCGCGCGACAAGGTGGTCGGCGTCCTGACCTGTTACGGTGCGCGCACCTACGCGTTTACCGAAGAGCAGATCGAGCTGATCACCGTCCTCGCCGCCCAGGTCGGCGTGCTGATCGAAAACGCATCGCTCTACCGGGAGCTGCAGGAGGCGTCGCTCCGCGACCCGGGTACAGGGCTTTACAACTACCGCTATTTCTATCAGGAGCTGTCCCGCCGCTTTGAGCTGGCCAAGGCGGAAGTTCGGCCGATGTCGATCGCGATCCTCGACATCGACCATTTCAAGAAATACAACGATACGTACGGCCATGTCGTCGGTGATGAAGTGCTGCGCCAAGTCGCGCAGGTGATCCAGAAGAATGTCGGCAAGCAGGGCGTGGTGGCCCGCTACGGCGGCGAAGAGTTTGCGCTTTTGCTCGACGTGCCGCTGGTCGAAGCGGAAGGCATCGTCGAAGGCATTCGCAGCGAATTGCATTTTCATAAGTTTCAATACCAAGGCTATACCGTACAGGGCGTGACCGTCTCCGTCGGTGTGGCGAGCTATCCGGACCACGATCAGAACGAGAAAGAACTGCTGGAAAAAGCGGACCAGGCGATGTACTGGGGCGCCAAGCAGCGCGGTCGGGACAAGGTCGCCATCTACACGCCCGATCTTGACACCCATCTGTTCGTCGACAAGCTGACCGGCCTGTACACCTACCACTACTTGCGGATCAAGCTGGTCGAAGAGCTGATGACCCAGAGCCGGGAGAGCGGCGAATCGTTCGCCATGATCTTCCTGAACATCGCCGAGTTCACGAAAATCAACCGGACCTTTGGCTTCGAAGTCGGCAACATGGTCTTGCGCGAAGTGGCAGTCTTGATCAAAGAAAACGTGCGCCACGATGAGATCGCGGCGCGCTACGGCGGCGATGAATTTATGCTGCTCGTGCCGCGGGTGAGCCGGGATGAGGCGCTGCGCATTCAGGAACGTCTGCAAAAAGCGATCTCCTGCCACAAGTTCAAAGTCGGCGACAACGTGCTGGTGCGCGTCGTCTCGCGGGCGGATGTGATCGTCTTCCCCGATGACGTCTCCGAAGGACAACAGCTGGTCTCGCGCATCGCCGAGATGTTTTTGCGGCTTTCCTCCAGCTGGCTGGAGCAACAGCAGAAAGCATAAAGAGCATCCCCTCCGGGTATGGAGGGGATGCTTTTGTTCATACTAGCAACAGAGTACGTATGTGCGAAAGGAGGAACAGGGTTGGAACAGATCTGGGGGCTGCTCTTGCGCATTACGTTGTTTTACTTTGTCACCCTCATCTCGATGCGCCTGATGGGCAAGCGGGAGATCGGTAAGCTCTCGATATTCGACCTCGTCATCTCGGTCATGATCGCCGAAGTCTCAGCGACGTCCCTGATGGACCATCAGATTAAGATCGGCGAGGGGGTGCTGGTCATCGGCACGCTCGTCATGCTGCAGATCGGCATGTCGTGGCTGACGTTAAAATCGCTCACGATGCGCAACCTGTTCGAGGGGCAGCCGACCTTGCTGATCGCCAACGGCAAGATCCGCGATGATGAAATGCGCCGCACCAGATACTCGATCAGCGACCTGATGACCCAGCTGCGCGAAAAAGATGTGGCGTCCGTCTCCGATGTGGAATTTGCCATCCTGGAGACGAGCGGCAAGCTCAGCGTGTTCCCGAAAGCGGAAAAACGGCCGTTGACCCCGGAGGACATCGGCCTGTCGGTGCCGCGTACCGGGCTGCCGATGCCGCTGATCGTGGACGGGAATGTGATGGATGAGAATCTGGAGCGGATCGGCAAGACCCGATTCTGGCTGAAAAACGAGCTGCAGAAAGCCGGGTACCACGAATTGAGAAGAGTGTTCTACTGCTCGATCGACAACCAGGGAGCGCTGTTCGTCGATACGTTCGAGGACAGTTGAAGAAAACCGTCTCAGCTCCTGAGACGGTTTTTCGCTAGCGGAAAAATGGCACGAGCCGCAAAATCCCGGCGAGCGGCTTGCCGACTTTGGGCAGTCTGGAGACGGTGTGCAGCGTCACCACGCCCATCATGTTCAAGACGAAGAAGTACAGGGCGAACCCGGAGATCGTGCCATAGGTGACCAGCCAGACGTCGCTGAGGTGCGTGAAGCTGCGGAATTCGAGCAGCCAGACGCTGAGCAGCGAGGTGGAGATGAGAATTTTCACGGTCTCGACGAGGTTGACGTAAAAGCCGAGCAAGCGAGTCACCGACAAGAAATGCAGGATGGTGACGACGGCAACCGAGATGACGACCGACCAGGCGACGCCTGCGATGCCGTACGCCGGATTGGAGACGAGGTAATAGATGATCCCGAGTTTCAGGATCGAGCCGACGATCGAGTTGCGCATCGCCACCCCGGCCCGGTTCAGCCCCTGCAAGATCCCGGAGAGCGGCCCTTGCAGGTAGAGCAGGAAGCCGACGGGCGCCATGATCGCGAGGATCGGCCCCACTGCTTTGTCATTAAAGATCGCGTGGGACAGTTCGGTCGCATACAAGGTGAGAATCGCCGAGGTCGGGAAGCCGATCAAGGCGGTCAAGCGAAAGGCCTGATAGAGCCTGCGCTGCACGACCAACTGATCGCCCGCCGCCACCGCTTCGGAGATCGAGGGGACGAGCGTGGTCTGCAGCGAGTAGGTGAAGACGGTCGGCAGCACCAGCAGCGAGATCGCCATCCCGGAGTACTGCCCGTACAGCGTGGTCGCAACGGCGGCGGAGAGCCCGGTCATCACCAGACAGCGAGTGACGAGGATCGGCTCCAGCGTATAGGCGATCGAACCGACGATGCGTGACAACGTGACCGGCATCGCGATCTCCAGCACTGAGGAGAGCATCTTGCGAAACGGTTCCAGCGGCTTGTTCGAGGGGACGTGCGGCATCTTGCGCAGCGAATAGCGGGAGTAGTAGACATAGACCAGATAGAGCAGGCCGACCAGTTCTCCGATCACCATGCCGATCATCGCCCCGGCGGCTGCATATTCGAGGCCGTACGGGAGCAGATAGGTGGCGAAGACCAGCACCGCGCCGATGCGGGCGATCTGCTCGAGAATCGAGCCGACCGCGTTGGGCGTCATGTTCTGCAGGCCTTGGAAGTAGCCCCGCAGGATCGAGGAGATGGCGATGATCACGATGATCGGCGCCATGGCGAGCAGCGTGTAGTAGGCGCGGGGGTCGGTCAGGACGTTGGTGGTGATCCAAGGCGCCAAGACGAGCATCAAGGCGGTGAAGATGACCGACAGCGTGATCACCGCCTTCATTGATACGGTGACGATCCGCTTGACGCGCCGCGTATCTTCCTCGACCAGCGCTTCGGCGACCAGCTTGGAGATCGCGATCGGCAGACCGGCCGTCGTCAGCGTGATCAGGAACATCAAGATCGGGAACACAGTATAAAACAAACCGATGCCCTCGGCTCCGATCAACCGGGAGAGGAAGATCTTGTAGACAAAGCCGAGGACGCGGGTCACGAGACTGGCAGCGACGAGGATGACAGCTCCTTTTAAAAAGGATTGTTTGCTCAAGGGGTCCCTCTCCTTCTCCGTACAGGTTGTCTTCTTCTTCACTTCTATGCCGGACATGCAGGGAGTAGTCCAAAAAGAGGATTTGCGGGACCCGGTCACGAATTGTTCACGCACAGATCAAGAGGGAGGAGGGCGCACAGATGATGGAAGAGCAGACCGAGCACACAGCGCCTATCATGGAGGAAGCGGAATTGAATGAGGTTGTGCGCAAGCTTTGTATCAGCAAAGCGGAAGAGTTGAACCTGCACGGCTACGAACAGGTGACCGGCGAGGATGTCTGGGAGTGTGTGTCCGGCAAGTACAAGCGCGGCCTTCCTCCCTTGCATCAGCTGGTCAACGACGTCTTGTCGCTCAAAGCGCACACGTTCATGAACTGGCTGATGGTGCGCACCTTAAAAGGCGACCAAGCATAGAAAATCCTCCCACCGCGCACAATAATCAGGTACTTCAAGCGCGATGGGAGGGTTCGAAACGGATGCAGGAAACGAAGAACGAGCGGAGAATTACGCTGGCCGAAGTCAAACAGCTGCCGCAGATTCAGCAATATATCGTATCGGCCGACAAATTTCTGAAAGCGATGGGCTTCACCGAACACGGATTTCGCCATGTGACCTTGGTGTCGAAGATCGCCGAGCATGTGATGGAGCACCTCGGCTACTCGGAGCGCGAACGGGAACTGGCGGCGATCGCCGGCTACATCCACGATATCGGCAACATCACGGGCCGCCACGACCACGGCAAGGCCGGTGCGATCATGTGCTTTCATATCTTGGAAGGCATCGGGATGCCGTATGACGAGATCGCCTGTATCGTCGGCGCGGTTGGCAATCACGAGGAGCAGTACGGCGAAGCGGTGAACACGGTGGCGGCGGCGCTGATCCTCGCCGATAAGTCGGACGTGCACCGCACGCGGGTCAGACGGCGCGACGTGTCCCAGTTCGACATTCACGACCGGGTCAACTACGCGGCGACATCCTCGTTTCTCCACGTCAGCGCCGAGCCGCGCGAAGTGACGCTGAAGATTGAGATCGACAACAGCATCTCATCTGTGATGGAGTATTTTGAAATTTTTATGGAACGAATGCTGATGTGCCAGCGGGCGGCGAAGATGCTGGATGCCCGCTTTCGCTTAAACATTAACGGGGCCGACATTCTGTAGGCCCCTTTTTGATTGGATCCTTTCTTCATTGACCTATTAATCGCTTAGGAGATATACTAAGATGAGCTAATTCAACGACTATTTAGGAGGATTGTCATGATCAAGTGGAGTCGTTTCGTTGGCTTCCTTTTGATCGTGGTCCTGTTTTTTGCCCTCGCGGTTCCGACTTATAAGGGAATCTGGAATGGCATCACGCTCGGACTCGATCTGCAAGGCGGCTTTGACGTTCTGTATGAAGTGCAGGATTCACCAAGTGGGGAAAAAGTAACGGATGAAGGCGTCATCTCGACGATCAAAGCGATCGAGCGCCGCATCGACAAAGAAGGCGTATCCGAGCCGAACATTCAAAAAGAAGGGGCGAACCGCATCCGCGTTCAACTCGCGGGCGTGTTCGACCAGAATGAAGCAAAAAAGCTGCTTGTGCAGACCGCTCAGCTCCGCTTCCTGGCTCCCGACGGCACCACCGAGCTGGCAAACGGCAGCGACTTGAAGCCGAATGCGAAGTATGTTTCCGACCAGAACACCGGCGCTCCGCAGGTGGCGGTCGAGTTTAAAAATCCGGACAAGTTCAAAAAAATCACAGAAACCTACCTTGGCCAACCAGTCGCAATCGAGCTGGACGGCAAGATTATCACCGCTCCGACTATCCAAGTCGTCATCTATGACGGCAAGGCGGTCATCAACGGTCAGAAGGACGCCAAAGAAGCGATCGAACTGGCGAACCTGCTCAACGCAGGCTCCCTGCCGTTCCCGCTGAAAGAGATCTCCTCGTTCGGCGTATCGCCGTCCCTCGGCGAAGGCTCTCTCGGCACGACGCTGATGGCCGGCGGCATTGCGTTCATCCTGATTTTTGTGTTCATGGTGGGCTGGTACCGTCTCCCGGGTCTGATCGCGATGATCGCCTTGGTCATGTACGCATATCTGCTGTTCGCGACGGTCAAATTCATGGGCATCACGCTGACCCTGCCGGGTCTGGCGGCGCTGGTGCTTGGTATCGGGATGGCGGTCGACGTCAACATCATCGCAACAGAGCGGATGAAAGACGAATTCCGCAACGGCAAATCCACGCTCTCTGCTGTTATCATGGGGCAGAAGCGCTCGATGCCGACGATCATCGACGCCAACATCACTTCGATCATCGCCGGTATCCTGATGTACTGGTTCGGCACCGGCCAGATCAAGAGCTTTGCTGTGGCGCACATCATTTCCGTCCTGGCGACGTTCATCACCGCTGTGCTGATCTCCCGCCTGCTGATGCAATTGCTCGTCCGCTCCAACATCATTAAGAACAAATGGTGGTACGGTGCGCCGAGAGAAGCGAAGGGAGGGGCTGCGAAGTGAAATTTGATATCGTAAAGAACCGCAAATGGTACTTCGGCTTCTCCATCCTGATCTCGCTCGCCGGGGTCCTGATCATGCTGCTGATGGGTCTGAACCTCGGCACCGACTTCGAAGCGGGCTCCCGCGTGCAGTTTAACGTTGGACAAGCATTTACCGAAAAAGAGATCGCCGAGCAGTTCGAAGCGAACTTGGAGACGATTGAGGTCTCCGGTGTTCAAGAGATCGAGAACTACGGTGCGGTCGTACGCATCGCGAAGAAGATCTCGCCGGAAGAAGAGAACTTGATCAACGAATACCTGAACAAGACCTACAAGGACGCCAGCCCGCAGATCTCCTCGATCGACCCGGTCGTGGCGCGCGAGCTGGCGCAGAAAGCGATCTACGCGATTCTGTACGCTTCGCTTGGGATCATCCTGTACATGGCGGTCCGCTTCGAATACCGCTTTGCGATCGCAGGCGTCGTCTCCGTGCTGCAGGTCGTGCTGGTCGTCGTCTCGCTCTTCGCGCTGTTCCGCTTTGAGATCGACATCACGTTCATCGCAGCGATCCTGACGATCGTCGGTTATTCGATCCACGATACGATCGTCATCTTCGACCGCATCCGCGAGAACTTGAAGCATTACAAGGTCAAGACGGTCTCCGATCTCGAGCACCTCGTCAACGATTCGATCTGGCAGACGATGGCGCGCTCGATCAACACCGTCCTCACGGTAATCTTCTCGGCCGGCATGCTGTACCTGCTCGGCGGCGCTGCGATCAAGCACTTCTCGCTGGCCCTGCTGATCGGTCTCGTGACCGGCGCGTACTCCTCCATCTTTATCGCTTCCCAGCTGTGGGTGGCCTGGAAGAGCCGCGAACTGAAAAAAGCGTAGTTTTCTGCAGAAAAAGAAAGCCGCAGGGTGGAGAACCCGGCGGCTTTCTTGCTATAATAAAAATTATGTATATCGTCATATAGAGAGGATTTTCAATATGCAACAGACGAAACGCTGGGTCGTGTCGGAGGCGGCAGATACAGAGGTGCAGAATTTGGCGGAGGCGCTTGGCGTGCCCCCGATTCTGGCGAGACTTCTGTGGCGCCGCGGCATTCGGTCGACAGAGACTGCACAGCGTTTTTTGTACCCGGGTCTCAGCGGCTTTTACGATCCTTATTTGATGAAAGATATGGACAAGACGGTGGAGCGGATTCGCCGGGCGATCGATGAACAGGAGCCGGTGATGGTCTACGGCGACTATGACGCGGACGGCGCGACGGCCACTTCCGTCTTGTATCTCGCCTTGCGGTCGCTTGGCGCTCAAGTCGATTACTATATCCCCGACCGCTTTTCGGAAGGGTACGGGCTGAACGGTCCGGCGATCGAGCAGGCGAAGGAAAAAGGCTATCGGCTGGTGATCACCGTCGACAACGGAATCTCGGCGGTCGAGCAGGTGGCGCTGGCCAATCAGCTTGGGCTGGACCTGATCGTCACCGACCACCATACGCCGCCTGAAGTGCTGCCGGACGCGTATGCGATCTTGAACCCGAAGCAGCCGGGCTGCACCTATCCGGATTCGATGCTGGCAGGTGTCGGCGTCGTGTTCAAGCTGGTGCAGGCGCTGTACGGGCGTTTGCCCGATGAGTTTTTGGATCTGGCGGCCTTGGGCACGGTGGCCGACTTGGCACCGCTGCAGGATGAGAACCGCCTGATCACTTTGTTCGGTCTGGAGAAAATGAACGAGTCGCCGCGCATGGGCATCAAAGCGCTGATCGAAGCGACCGGGCTGACCGACAAGAAGGTCACCGCCGGGCACATCGGCTTTTCCTTCGGCCCGCGCATCAATGCCAGCGGACGGCTCGATTCGGCAACATACGCCGTCGAGCTGTTGACGACGGAAGATCCGGTCAAGGCGGGCGAGCTGGCGCAGTTTCTGGAGGAGCGCAACCAAGAGCGCCAAGCGCTGTGCGAGACGATCTTTGAAGAGGCGGTCGAGCTGATCGAAGCCAATCCGCACTGGCTGGACGGCCGCGTGCTGGTCGTCGCCAACCGGGGCTGGAACGAAGGCGTGATCGGCATCGTCGCCTCGCGCATCGTCGAGCGCTACCACCGTCCGACGCTCATCTTCTCGGTCAGCGATGAGAAGTGCAAAGCGTCCGCCCGCAGCATCGCCGGATTTGACCTCTACGCGGCGCTGACCCGCTGTGCCGACCTGCTCGACCACTACGGCGGTCACAAGATGGCGGCGGGCTTGTCCCTGCCAGAAGAGAAGCTCGACGAACTGCGCGCCCGCCTGAACGAGATCGCGCAGGAAGTGCTGACCGAAGACGACATGACGCCGGCGCTCGACATCGACATGGAAGTCGATCTGCGCGACGTCGACCTGCGCCTCGTCGAGCAGATCCAAGCGTTGGCGCCGTTTGGCTTCGGCAACCCGTCGCCGCGCTTCGCCGTGCGGGGGCTGGCGCTGGAAAGCACGCGGGTGGTCGGCAAAGACGCAGCGCACCTGCAACTGCGCGTGCGGCAAAACGGACGTCAGCTCGACTGCATCGCCTTCCGCCGCAGCGACGAGCAGCATCTGCTCGACGCGCTGGCCGCGATCGATCTGGCCGGTGAGCTTGCCGTCAACGAGTGGCGCGGCCGGCAGAGCCTGCAGATGGTGCTCGGCGACTGGAAGCCAAGCCCCTTGCAGTCGTTCGATGCCCGCGGCTGCCGGGACAAGTTCGCCTGGCTCGAAGTGCGCAAGGAAGAATTGACGGTGCTCTGCTTCCAAAAACGCAACGTGGAAGAGATCGAAAAACGCCTGTTTGGGTATCCTTGGAATGAAGGCAAGTATCGCCTCTACCATGTGGAACCTTCGGGCGACTGGCGCCACATCGCAGGCGAAGACGAGCCAACCGACAACGTCGTCTATTACGACTTGCCCGCGCACATCGAAACGTTCGCCCAGTCCTTGCAGGTTCTGATCCCCTCGCAGCGGATCCATTTGATCCAAGGGGACGCCGACCGCGACTGGCTGCGTCAGTCCCTGTTCGACGGGCTGCCGGAGCGTGAAGCGTTTGCGTACGTCTTCCGCGTGCTGCGCCAACAGGGACAGGGAACGGTCGACGGGCTGTTGTCGGTGATGCAGGGGCCATTAAATCCGGTCAGCCTGACACACATTCTGCACGTATTTACCGAATTAGGGTTTGCGAATCGCGAGGATGACACGTATTATGTGATAATGGACGCTCCGAAGCGCGCCTTAACCGAATCGCAGCACTATCAGGAGCAAGAGAAGCGGGTGCAGGCGCTGAAACAAGTCGGCGATCTGCTGCTTTCCGCTTCTTCCGACACTATGAGACATTGGCTCGCCGAGCGTTTGGCCGTGCGAGCGTAGGAGGACAAACTACATGAACTACAAAGATAAAATTCGCGTGATTTCCGATTTCCCGTCCCCGGGGATCCGGTTTAAAGATATCACCACCCTGCTCAAAGACGGCGAAGCGTTCCGCGCGGCGATCGACGAGTTTTCGAAATTTGCAGCGGAGCGCAACGCCGACATCATCGCAGGCCCGGAATCCCGCGGCTTCGTGCTGGCAGCACCGATGGCGTACGCGCTGTCCAAAGGCTTCGTGCCGATCCGCAAGCCGGGCAAACTGCCGCATGAGACCATCTCGGCCGACTACTCGCTGGAGTATGGCAAAGACTCGCTGGAAATCCACAAAGACGCAGTGCAGCCGGGTCAGCGCGTGATCATCGCCGACGACCTTCTCGCGACAGGAGGGACGATCGGAGCGACAATCAAACTGGTGGAAAGCCTCGGCGCGCAAGTGGTCGGCGTGTGTTTCCTGGTTGAGCTGTCGTATCTCAACGGACGGGAGAAGCTGAACGGGTATGACGTCTTCTCACTCGTCCAGTACTAGTCCGGACAAAGTAGCAACGGGGGTGGTTGATCTGGTGGGCATCGGGCGCTTGATCGAGAAGATCAGCAAATATCTATCTCCAGCAGATGTGGCGATGGTTCGCCGCGCCTTTGATATGTCCGAAGAAGCTCACCGGGGTCAGACCCGTTCCTCGGGCGAACCGTACATCATGCATCCGGTTGCTGTTGCCGAGATCTTGGCCGATCTCGAACTGGATGCGGTGACGCTCTCGGCAGCCCTGCTGCATGACGTGGTGGAAGACACGCACGTCACCGAGGAGACGCTCGTCGGGCAATTCGGCCCGGAAGTGGCGACGCTGGTCGACGGCGTCACCAAGCTGGAGCGCATCAAGTTCAACTCCAAAGAAGAGGCGCAGGCGGAGAACCTGCGCAAGATGTTCATGGCGATGGCCAAGGACATCCGCGTCATCCTGATCAAGCTGGCCGACCGGCTGCATAACATGCGCACGCTGAAGCACCAGCCGGTCGAGAAGCAAGTCAAGACGGCGACGGAGACGTTGGAGATCTATGCGCCGCTCGCACACCGTCTCGGGATCTCCACGATGAAGTGGGAGCTCGAAGACATTGCACTGCGCTACATGAACCCGCAGCAGTACTACCGCATCGTCAACCTGATGGCGAAAAAGCGCAAAGAGCGCGAAGAATACGTGCAGGAAGTCATCGACGGCCTCAGAGAAAAGTTTGGCGAGCTCGAACTGAAAGCGGAGATCTCCGGGCGCGCCAAGCACCTGTATTCGATCTACCGCAAAATGGTCAACTTTAACAAACAATTTAATGAGATCTACGACCTGCTGGCAGTGCGGATCATCGTCGATTCGATCAAAGACTGCTATGCGATTCTAGGCATCGTGCACACGATGTGGAAGCCGATGCCGGGCCGTTTCAAAGACTTTATCGCCATGCCGAAAGCGAACATGTACCAGTCTCTGCACACCACCGTCATCGGCCCGCGCGGCGAACCGCTGGAGATCCAGATCCGCACGTGGGAGATGCACCGCACCGCCGAATACGGCATCGCGGCGCACTGGCTGTACAAAGAGCAGGCGAACGCGCAAGGCCCCTCCGCCAAGGAGAAAGACAAGGAAGGTGGCGGGCAGGGCAACATCGCCCAGGCGAAAGACGCTTCGTTCCAGCAAAAGCTGGCCTGGTTCCGCGAGATCCTGGAGTGGCAGCAGGATTTCAAAGACGCGCAGGAGTTTATGGAGACGCTGAAGTTCGACCTGTTCGCCGACGAAGTGTTTGTCTTCACCCCGAAAGGCGACGTCATTCAGCTGCCTGCAGGCTCGGTGCCGATCGATTTTGCCTACCGCATTCACACCGACATCGGCAACCGCACGATCGGCGCGAAGATCAACGGCAAGATCGTGCCGCTCGACTACAAGCTGAAGACGGGCGACATCGTCGAGGTGCTGACCAGCAAGCACTCCTACGGGCCGAGCTTCGACTGGATCAAAGTCGTCAAGTCCTCGCAGGCCAAGTCGAAGATCCGCCAGTGGTTCAAGAAGGAGAAGCGCGAGGAGAACGTCGCCAAAGGGCGTGAAAACGTCGAAAAAGAGGCGAAGAAGCATAACATCAACCTCGAGTGGATGACCGACAAGAACCTCGAAGAAGTGGCGAACAAGTTCAACTTCCCGAAAGTTGACGACATGCTGGCCGCTGTCGGCTACGGCGGGTTCTCGGCGCATCAGGTGATCACCCGCATCGTTGAGAAGATCAAGCGCGAAACGCCGCCGGCGGAAGTCGCGAAGATCCCGGAAGTCAAACAGGAGCCGAAGAAGAAAAAGAAGAGCAACCTCGGCGTGCAAGTCAAAGGCATCGACAACATGCTGATCCGCTTCTCCCGCTGCTGCAACCCGGTGCCGGGCGACGAGATTCAGGGGTTTGTGACCAAAGGGCGCGGGGTCTCCGTGCACCGCACAAACTGTCCGAATTTGCATGCAGTGGAGGAAAATGAAGACAACCGCCTGATCGAGGTGGAGTGGGAAAGCGCACCGACCGTCTCCTACAGCGTGGAGATCGAGATCACGGCGCTCGACCGCCGCGGCCTGATCAACGAAGTGATGATGGCCGTCGCCGAATCGAAGACCGACATCACCGCCGTCTCCGGCCGTGCCGACAAGCGCAAGATGGCGACGATCTCGCTGACGATCAACATCCGCAACGTCGACCACCTGCATACGGTCGTCGAGCGGATCAAGCGGATCAAAGACATCTACACCGTGCGCCGGATCATGCAGTAGCAGCAGGAGGCGTTATCTGATGAGAATCGTAGTCCAGCGGGTCTCCCGCGGCCAAGTCACGGTCGACGGTCAAGTGACGGGCAGCATCGGACGCGGCTTCGTCTTGCTCGTCGGCGTCACGCACGACGACACGATGGCAGATGTTGAGTACTTAGTCGACAAAGTGGTCAATCTGCGTGTGTTCGAAGACGAAGCAGGCAAGATGAACCTGTCCTTGCTCGACATCGGCGGCGCTTTGCTGTCCGTCTCGCAGTTCACCTTGTATGGAGATTGCCGCAAAGGGCGCCGTCCCAACTTTATGGAGGCGGCCAAGCCCGATGATGCAAATCAATTATATGAAGCGTTGAATGACAAGTTACGCCAGCATGGCGTACAGGTGGAAACGGGCGTGTTTGGCGCCATGATGGACGTCGAGCTGGTCAATGACGGCCCGGTCACCCTGCTCTTGGAAAGCAAGCGCACCTTATAATCATTCCTGATCTGAACCTACAGACTGCCGATCCCGGCGGTCTTTTTTGTTTCGGTATGGAGTAGGTATGTGAAAAAGGAGGGTGTTTCGTGGCTGAGACAAGCGGGAAGACGAAGATCAAAGAGCTCAAGCTGGAACTGTTTCTCGACGAGGCACTGCGCAGCGGGCTGCAGGACTTGCTGGACGGGCAAAAAGATACGCTGGAAGTGGACTATGTATATTTTCGCCATCTGATCGTCGACGATCTGAAACACGAAGGGCTGCGCCTCGCGCAACTGAAAGTGCCGGTCGGGCGCATCACCAAACTGAAGATCAAAACTGTGCGCGGATAAAGAAACAGCCGGGCTCCTCTGCGGAGTCCCGGCTGTTTTGTACATGTTAAAAATCGATCGGCCGTCTGCCGATAAAGCCTTCATAAAGTCCGTGCCAATAGCGAATCTCCGCCTCGCCCAGCCGCCAGCACAAGAGAACTTCTTCGCCGCCGCGCAGTGCATAGAAGTCGCACAGCCCGGTGTCGATGTCTTTGATCTCCACGCCGGTGCCTTGGATCTGACCCAAAAGCGAGTTGGCGCTGAAGAGCAGGAATTCCAGCTCCGCCTCTTCTGCGAAAAACGCATCCCCGCTCGCCGACACATTGCCGGCAAATTGAAGCTTCGCCTCTTGCAGCTGTTGGTGGCGGCGCTGAATCTCGCGCTTCATTCCTTGCAGTTCGCGCAGCAGAGACTCCAGTTCCGGCACCAGCGCATTCGCTTCCTGCACCGTAAAATAGCGTTTCGCGGTCATGGAGGGTCCGCTCCTTTCTCCTTCAAAAAACTACAGCATGCGTCTGCGGACAAAGCTGCCGACCGTATCGATCAGAATGACGAGCAGCATGATCACAAGAACTTCCACGGCCACCGCCTGGTAGGCAAACACTTTAAAATCGATAAACAGCATGTTGCCAAGCCCCCCTGCGCCGATGAAGCCGAGCACAAGCGAGGTGCGGGTCGCCACTTCCATCCGATAAAAGTATTGTGAAAAGATGTGCGGGATAATATCCGGGAGAATCGCCAGTCCCAACACGTGCAAGCGGTTGCCTCCGGTGGCGATGATCGCTTGCTGCGGCTCTTTGTCGGACGCTTCGATCATTTCGGCGATCAGTTTGCCAAGCACCCCGATGTTGTGCAGCATGATCGCCAGCACGCCGCCAAACGGGCCCAGCCCGATCGTCGGCACCAGAATCAAGCCCCAGACGATCTCCGGTACGGAGCGCAGAAAGCTCAGAAACGTGCGCACCAGCCCGTGCACCGCCTGTGGCAGCGGCGTATTGCGCGCCGCCACAAAGGACAAGGGCAGTGCAAACAGCAAGCCGAACGTCGTCCCGACGAAGGCGATCTGCAAGGTCAACAGCGATTGTTTCAGCGCCTCCTGCAGGACATCCCACTGCGGCGGGAACCACTGGCCGGCGATAAAGCTCCACGTGCTGCCAAGCCCCAGCAACTGCCTGAGGTCGACGCCCGTGGCGAACATGCTCCACACAAGAAGCGCGAAGAGCACGGCGAATGACACCATTCGCCGCACTCTTTTCCGCCAAAAGTAGGACATTTGAAATCACCGTCCGATTATTCGCGGCCGATACCGTGCAACCGTTTATTTGAGACGGCCATCCGCCTCGGCCGCTTTTTCGATCGCTTCGTAGTCTTGATGTGTTGCTTTTACAAAGCCGTCCGCTGCGAAGGCATCGAGAATCTCTTTGTCTTTCAGGTTCAGGAAAGCGGTCTGCAGCTTTTCGATCGTCGCTGCATCCATGTCTTTTTTCACGACAAACGGGTATTGGAACAGTTTTTCCGACTGCCAGATCTTCTTAAACTGGGTGCCGTCAACGGTACCTTTTTCGACCAGCTTGTCAAAATAGGCGGAGTCGATCGCACCGGCGGTCACTTTTTTGTTCTGAATCGACAGCGCCGTCACATCATGCGCCATGGTGAAGGTGATGCTTTTGAAATCGGAGTCTTGCTTGCCGCGGTAGACGCCGCGCGCTTTCAATTCCATGCCCGGGATCAGCGAGCCGGAGGTCGAGTTCGGATCGCCAAACGCAAAATCGACGTTTTGCTTGTCGGCGATCAGGTCTTCCAGCGTGTTGTATTTCGAGTCTTTATGTACCAGGATGTACGAATAATAGAACGGCACGCCTTTTGCCGTTTTTGCCACGATCGCTTGAGCGCCGCCTTTTTTGTGGGCGATGACGTACGTCAGCGGACCGAGGTAGGCCACATCAAGCTTGTTAAAGTTGAGCGCCTCGACGACGCCGTTGTAGTCCGGATAGTTGTTCATCGTCACTTTCAGGCCGGTCTCTTGTTCTAAGTAGGCGCGGAATTTTTCCAGCGTTTCCGCCGAAATCTTCGTCTCTGCCGGGATCAGACCGACGCTGAGCGTGGTCGGTGTTGCGCTTTGGCCGTTTTTTTCTTCTTGTTTCGGCTCGGTCGTGCCGCCGCATCCGACGATCACAAGCGCCATCACCAGCATCAGCAGCAGCGACAAGGTGTTTTTTCTTTTCATCTTGCTCCTCCATTCCCATCATGGGGTAACTCTCCACAAGTGATTATACCGAAAAGTGGTCAGGCGAATCAAACGAGTGCCTCTTGGGCGATCCTAGTGAAGGAATTGCTCACGTAAGGAGGTTGCATACAATGGCAGAGCAACAGAACGGCAAGAGCCGGTTTCCGACCGAAGATGTGATGATGGGCCAAGACGTCAACGTCCCGTATGACATGTCGGTGCCCGGCGAAGAGGACATGACGATCTGGGACAACATGGTGCAGGCGCTGAAGCCCGACCTCACCCCGAACCGCAAGAAAAAGCAGCAATAACCCCTAACACCGCCTGCAGAACGAGGCGGTGTTTTTTTCTGGAAAAATTGATTGTCGGAACAATCAGTACAGCTTATAATAGAGCTACAATTGAATCGGGAACAAGCGGTTGGTTTACTTTTAGCTAAATTTATGTTTAATCAATGTCCCAAAGGGCGAAGCGCCAAGTGCATTCGATCGAAGAGAGCTCCGCAGCGATCGCCAAATCAAACCATGGGGAGTGAGCGAACGATGACTTTGAAGTTGGAGACAGAGTGGAATCAAGAGGCGGCCCGCGAGGTGATCCGCAATCTGGTCGATTTCAACAAGCAAAATATCGCGCCGGAAGACCTGCAGGCACCGGAAGAAAATTTCTCGCTGGTGCTGCGCGATGAAGCCGGCGCGGTCGTCGGCGGTCTGGTCGGCATGCTGTACTGGCGGAGATTGAAGATCGAGATCCTCTGGCTGCATGAAAACTTGCGCGGTCAAGGGCAGGGCAGCCGTCTCTTGCAGGAGATGGAGCGGTTGGCGAGGGAGAAAGGCGCGCGTCTGATCGAACTGGACACGATCTCCTTTCAAGCGCCCGAGTTTTACAAGAAGCACGGCTATGAAGTATTCGGCAAGATCGAAAACTTCCCGGACGGCCACACGCATTATCATTACATGAAGTGGCTGTAGGGAAGCAAGGCGGCTGAAAAGAGTTCTCACCTCGTGCGGGTCGAGAACTCTTTTTGATCATTTGTCAGGGCGGTTACTCTTTTCGGGAGTGGTATTGTGTAGAATAGCGAGAAAGGTATTATGCGTATTTTAGCGAATAGTTGTTGCAACAAGTATTTTGAAGATGGAGTTGTTGGAGATGAAAGGTACGGAGATTGTGGCCTCACCTGCACGGACGCGTAGGTATTGGATGGCGGTGATCTTGGGGTCGCTGTCGGCGTTTGGACCATTGTCGCTCGACATGTATCTGCCTGCACTGCCCGCGCTGGCCGATGATCTGAGCACCAGCGCATCAATGGTGCAGCTGAGCTTGACGGCGTGTCTGCTCGGTCTGGCGCTGGGACAGCTGGTCGCAGGGCCGGTCAGCGATGTGCGCGGGCGGCGCCTGCCGCTGCTGATCGGGCTGTTGGTCTATGCGCTCTCGTCGTTTGCTTGCGCGATGGCGACATCGGTAGGGGTGCTGGTGATCTTGCGGTTCATCCAAGGCGTGGCCGGGGCGGCGGGGATTGTGATCTCGCGGGCGATCGTGCGCGATATGTATTCGGGGACGGAGCTGACCAAGTTTTTCTCGCTCCTGATGCTGATCAACGGAGCGGCGCCGATTCTGGCTCCGATCTTTGGCGGGCAGCTGATGCGCTTTACCTCGTGGGAAGGCGTGTTCCTCGTCCTCGGGTTGATCGGCGTGGTGATGCTGGTGCTGGTCCTGTTCGGGATGCCGGAGACGCTGGCGCCGGATCGCCGTGTGACGGGCGGGTTTCAGAGCACGATGAAAACGTTCCGCGAGCTGGCGAAGAACCGCGTCTTTATGGGCTACGCACTGGCTTCCGGGCTGGTGACGGCGGCGATGTTTGCCTACATCTCCGGGTCGCCTTTTGTCCTGCAGGACATCTATGGCGTGACGCCGCAAACTTTTAGCTTGATCTTTGCCATGAACGGGCTGGGGATCATCATCGCCGGGCAGGTGACCGGTCGGCTGTCCGGCCGGGTCAGCGATACGAAGTTGCTGGTCACGGGGCTTGCCTTGGCTTTCCTCGGCGGCATGGTTCTGCTGGCCGCCTTGCTGATGGAGGCTGGCCTGTGGGCGGTGCTGGTGCCGTTGTTCTTTGTCGTCGCCAGTGTCGGGATCGTGAACACGACCAGTTTTTCGCTGGCGATGCAGGACCAGGGCCATGCGGCCGGCACCGCTTCGGCGCTGCTCGGGGTGCTGACGTTTATCATCGGCGGGCTGGTCGCGCCTTTGGTCGGCATCGGCGGCAGCGAGACGGCCATTCCGATGGGCGTGATCATCGCGGTGGCCGAAGTCGGCGCGGTGGTCTGCTACCTGTTGGCCCGGAAAAAAGCATAAAGTGAGGAAAAAGCTCACGAGTTCGCTCGTGAGCTCTTTCTTTTTTCCAGCGTACGGTGATATACTGTTGTTACGACAATGATAATCATTCTCATTATATTGGAGGAATCATACATGCAATTGGCGCAGTTGATGAAAGCAAGACGTTCGATCCACCGTTTTGAAGACCGCCCGGTGTCGCTGGAACTGGTCAAAGAGATGCTCGATACGGCAGTGTGGGTGCCGAACCACAAGATGACCCAGCCATGGCGCTTTGTGATCGTCCACGGTGAAGGTCGCAAGAAACTCGCCGAGGTTGCCCGCGCGGTGAACGAGAAGCGCGAGACCGATCCGGAGAAGAAACAGGCGATCGGGCAGAAGATTTACGACAAGCTGATGGGCGTGCCGATGTTTGTCGCCGTGCTGATGAAAGAGGACACGCAGCTGGCGACGCGGGAAGAGGACTACGCATCGACCGCCTGTCTGATCCACAACTTCAGCCTGCTCGCGTGGGAGCAAGGCATCGGCATGGTCTGGGAGACCTACGGCTTGCTGCACCAGCCGGCGTTTCGTGAAGCGCTCGGCGTCCAACCGGGCGAAAAGATCGTCGGCAGTCTCCATGTCGGCTACCCGGACCACATGCCGGAAGCCCGTCCGAGAAAAGGCGTTGAAGAGCTGCTGACGGTGATTGCGGAGTAAAATCAGGCCAAAGGTAGCGAACGATATGTAAGATCGAGTTGCATGGAGCCTGCGATTCTGGCAGGGATGCAGAGGTGGAAAGCTGACGTTTGGCAACGGTCAAGAAATGAATCACAGTTGTGCGAGAGTGGTTGAGACAGGATCAGAGGATTGGTTCCTGTCCCCAACGATCACGCGGCTGTTGCAAGAGAGAGGAGATCGTCTCGCAAAGTGTACGCACGGCGCGATGCAGCTCCTCTTTTTTGGCGTTGGCAAAGGAGATGCGCAGGTGGTTGAACTCCGGCTCGCCCGGATAGCAGGCCGACCCGAGCAGGAAGGAGATACCTTGGGCGCGGGAGGCGGCGAGCAGGTCTTCGGCGCGCAGGCGTTCCGGCAACGTGATCCAGATGTTGACCCCGCCGAGCGGCACCGTCCAGCGTACGCCTGGCGGGGCATACTGCTCCAAAGCGGTGAGCACGGCTTGGAGCTTCGTGAGCAGGGCTTGGGAGAGCTGCTTCGGAAACGTTTTGGCGTGTTTGGAGCGGAGGTAGGCCAGCACCGCGCGCTGAGTGAGCAGCGGGGAGCCTAAGTCGACCGTCGATTTCGCGCCGATCAACCGTTTGAGGACGGTGCCTTTGGCGAGCAGGCAGGCGATGCGACAGCCGGGACCGATCGTTTTGCTGAACCCGCTCAGATGGATGACATGGCCGTCCGTTTCCAGCTGCATCAGCGAGGGCGGCGGAGGTGAAGCTTCAAAGCTCAAGTCGCCCCACGGGTTGTCTTCGATGATCAGGCTGTGGTAGCTCTCCGCGATCTCCAGCAGTTGCTGACGGCGGCGCAGGCTCATCACCGTGCCGGTCGGGTTGTGATAGGTCGGGATGGTGTAGATGATCTTCGGCGGATGCACGTCGCACAGCGCGGTCAGGATGTCGAGGCGCATCCCTTCGCTGTCCACCGGGACCGGGATGATCGTCGCCCCGCGTCCGCGAAAGACATCGAGCGCAGAAGGGTAGGTCGGGGCTTCAACGATGACGACATCGCCTTTGCCGACAAAACAGCGCGCGACGAGGTCGATGCCTTGCTGCACGCCGCTGGTGATCAGAACGTCCTCGGCGGTGACGTTCATGCCGCGCTCCTTGTGGTAGCGGGCCATCTCCGTGCGAAGTTCGAGATCTCCCTCGATCGGTCCGTAGCGGGTCAGGAGATGCGGAGACTCGCGGAGGGCTTTTTCCAGCTCCTTGTTGAGCTCGGCGTGTGGCAGCAAGTCCGGATCGATGATTGCCGTCGACAGGTTGATGCCGCCGGGAAACGGGCCGTGCGGTTCGAAGTTCCAGACTTGAGCGCGGGGCAGGTAGTCGGTGACGGCGAACTGCCACTGGTAGTTGGCATGGGCTTGGCGTTGGCGCGATGAGTTTGCGTTCTGCTTCTCGTGCCCGAGGGGAGAGTCGTCTGATGGATGTTCAAAAAGGGTGGTGAGGTGTGTTTTTACATAGGTGCCCTTGCCTTGGATGCGTTCGATCAATCCGCTTTTTTCAAGCTCGTCATACGCTTGGACGACGGTCATCAGGCTGACGGAGAGCTGTTTGGCGAGCTGGCGGACAGATGGCAGGGTGCTGCCCTCTTCTAACAAGCCGGAGCGGATGCGCTCGGCGATGGCCGATTTGATCTGTTGCACATAAGACAGGCCAGTTTGACGCTGCAGCTCGATCTGCATAGTGGGAGCCTCCTGAAGTGTTCTAAAATGCCGTTGACTGTTATGGTGTGTTCCGTGGTAATTTCCTTGGTGTCAGTATAACACACTATAACGGTTTGGGGTGAAATGGGATGTATGTGTTTTTCTATGTCCTGATCTGTTTGATCTTTGGCACGACCTTTCTGGCGATAAAAGTAGGGATTGTTGCAGGCGGGCCGCCTTTATTGTTTGCAGGGCTACGGTTTTCGTGTGCTGGGTTGTTGGTGCTGGCGTTTTTGGCGTGGCGCAAGCACAAATTTCCGCGGCAGACGCACCTGTATTGGCAGATGGCGAAAGTGGGGGTGTGCCAGACCACAGTGTTGTTCGGTGTCATGTACTGGGCAGAACAGTATATTCCGTCCAACCTGGCCGCACTGATCAACGCCGGAACGCCGATGATGGTGTGTCTGCTCGGGGCACTGCAGTTGCGGCAAAAGTTGCATCTGACGCAGCTGAGCGGACTGCTGCTGGGGATCTTGGGCGTGTATTTGATCGTTGGCAAAGGGACGGTGGAGACGAGCAGCATCGTGGTGACGGCTGTCGTGATCGCAGCTCTGTCCCAGACGGTCTGCGCGTGGGGCGCGCTGGAGACGCGGAAGCTGTTTGCCGCGGGCGTGTCGCCCTGGGTGGCGAACGGGTTTCAGATGCTGTTTGGCAGCGCAGGTCTGCTGCTCGCAGCGGCGGTGCGCGGAGAGTCGTTCACAGAGGTGACCGACCCGTGGGGCGCCTTCGGGTCGCTGCTGTTCTTAATTTTTGTCGGTTCAATCTTGGGCTGGGGGCTATATTATCTGTTGACCGCGAAAACCAGCCCGCTGCTCGCCTCGACATGGAGCTACGTGTCGCCGGTCGTCGCGATGATCGTCGGCGCGCTGTGGATGGGCGAGTCGTTCACCGTGCTGTCAGCGCTGGGCGGCGTGATCGTGCTGGCCGCGGTGGCGATTGTGAACTGGGTGGACTGGAAGAAGCTGATGCAGGATATGCAGGGGCGGAAGGACCGGAGTTTCGTCAGCTGAGTTACAGATGCGGGGAAGCGGGTATGCTATTCTGTTGCTGGTTCCAACATTCTCGTACGACAAAGGAGCGTTTCGCACATGTCTAACGAACTGGAAGCGAAAAAAGGCACCCACTATACACTGGTCGATGCCGGTCCGTTTACGGAGCTGGGGAAGTATAAATTCGAAGTCGGCCCGTATCAGTTCCCGGGTAAGCTGTTTTTGAACGACCTGCTCGGGTTGACCGGAATGGAAGTCAGCTTCGGAAAGATGTTCCCCGGCACGGGAATTCCGTATTCGCATAAGCATGTGGAGAATGAAGAGCTTTATATTTTTATCAAAGGGCAAGGGCAGTTTTTGATCGATGGCGAAGTGATTGACGTTCGCGAAGGGACTGCGATTCGCGTGGGCACAGAAGGTGTGCGGGCGTGGCGGAACAACTCGACGGAGGAACTGCACTATATTGTGATTCAAGCGAAGCAAGGCAGCTTGGGGCAGTATACGCTGAAGGATGGGAAGATCGTCGAGCCGAAGGTGACGTGGCCGGGTGAAGAGGCGTAGTTTTTGGTGATTTTGGCGGGGAGGGGTGTTTCTGTTTTCCTCCCCTTTGTTAAACATACCAGCAAAAAAGGGGTTTGAAGTCAGCCGATCTTAGGTTATAATGATTCTATTCTCATATGGAAGCAGATGGAGTACTGGTGTCTCTCCCGGTCTTCAAAACCGAGCGCGGCCGGTGGACCCGGCTGGGTGGGTTCGATTCCCACGTGCTTCCGCCAAAAATGTAAGTAGGGCAAGGGAACTTGCTAGGTATCGCGTTTTTCTTGACTTGGAAAACACACTAGTATTTTACGCGAATTTGATGCAGTCCGAGTGTGACCTATTTGGGTGTTCGGGTGTGTCCAATCGCTAAATCGGGTCTGTTCGTAACTCTCTATGACAATCATAGGGGGTTATTTTAATGTTTGGAGCGAAGACGAAACGCAAGGTTGCAAGAACTCCCACCACCACAAATGACCGTTCTTTCGTGGGAGAGTTATCGCTGGTCGAAATGTTCGAAAGATAAATGTCGCAGAAAAGGACGGAGGGCTTGGCACAGGTAACCCTAGAAGACTATGAGGTACATTTTAGATACCTGTTTGAGTACTTAGGCGGTGACATCGCCAAGGAAGACATCACTGCCGATCTGTTCAGAGCCTATATCGACTGGATGATCCATGACAAGGGTCTTTCCCCTGTAACGGCAAACGTGAGGATCAGAACAATGAGGGCGTTTATACGCTTCGCCTTTGTAGAAGGCTACATTCAATCACCGTTACATGAAAAAATCAAGCTGCTTAAAACCGAAGAAGACACGCTTGAATCGTTTACCACCGCAGAGGTCAAGGCACTTCTCGATAAGGTAGACACTTCAACATTTGCAGGATTTCGTGACTTCGTGATGATCTGCACGCTATTGGACACGATGGCTCGAATATCGGAGCTTGTCGCCCTCAAGCGAAGCAATGTCAATATAAATTAAGCTCGAAGCCCATGAAACAAAATCTCGACGTGCTAAGGACTGTCCCACAAGCAAGCTATTAGCAGATTACATGAGTGAATCAGAGGACTTTGCGGAAGAGTTATTATTTCTGTCGTATAGTGGAACTTCGATTTTGCCTAATTCGTGGAGGAGGAGATTGTCGGAATACGGGGAACTGGCTGGTATTCGAAATAAACGAGTATCTCCTCATACTTTTCGGCATACGGGAGCCTTGTTTTATATCCTCAATGGAGGCGACCCGTTTAGTTTGCAAAAGATTCTGGGTCACACGGACATGTCGATGGTCAGGAAATATATCCAGATGACCAGTGCGGACGTGAAACGGCAGCATAATATATTTTCGCCGTTAAAAAACATAAGATTATAGTCCAGAATGCGGGTCAATCTGACCTGCTTTTTGTTTTTGAGAGGGAATAAAAAGTCGAATAAAAAACTATTGACTATACATAAAGTGATATTTTACAAATCTATATATCTGTTGTATCATATGATTCACCAAGTCATATCTAGGAAGGGATTGATGTCATTCATCGAAGAGGTGGGAAATAACCCTTTTCGCAATTATTAGCGGTGTCTATAGTACCAGTTGAGATAATTTTTCGGTAAAATATCACCCTAATATATACTGTTAACAAAGAAAACTATTAGCAAAGAAAACTACTACAAAGAATTGGAGTCTTGTTTTTTTAGGAAAGGAAAAACACATCATGAGCAAACAATATTATAGTCCCTATTCCAAATTCGTTTTACGGTACAGATAAGCTATCCTCTCATGCGTTGTACTTGTATGCTCATCTATACCAAGGGAGGACTTATCTTACAGATACAACAAAGACTAACCTAAGTTTGATTGAATCGGAAATAAAGTTTGTCAAGAAAGGTCAAGACAATCGAAACTATATCCTGCAAGCCTTGGAATGCCTGATTACGAGAGGCCACATCGTATGTACTTATCTTGATTTAAAAAAAGACAAGCGGCTCGACATTTCTTTTCCAAAAGTTGATGGTTATGAAAAAATTCCAGTTGCATACTCTCGGATGACTGACAATTCCGAGAAGTACATGATCCTCTGTTATATTACAAAAACTAAGCGAAGCATTTCGTATTATGAGCTTGCTGATGTACTTATTTGCTCTGTTACTCATGCCAAAAATATTATTTCTGAAATGGAGACAGAGGGACTGATACAGATAATACAAGGGAAGTTTTTCATTAACGATGAAGGATTGCCTCGAAGAGAGAAAAATAAATACTCTGTAAATTCGGGAAATATCAAGGCGGAAAGTTCACAATTTGAAACTATCAACAGCGAAGAGAAGGATGATGAGCCAGAACACAATTGGTATGATCGGGATGCTAAACTAAGTGTTAAGGATTTTGAGTATTATCTACAGACTGACGATGAGAAGCAGATAAGCCATGCAGAAAAGCGGATCGAAGCCATACGTCAAACTGAAGCAGGAAAGAAATTTATTGATCGTATGCTAAAAGAAGCAGAAGCCAATAATCGGGCATATGATGAATACTTTGGTAATCCAGAAAGAAAATTGAAGCAAATAATCGAATTTCAAAGGATCAATCAGCAAGTCAATGAACGAGTTCGAAATCAGAATGAAGATACAAATGATGAAAGGATTGACCTTTCAACTCTATGGGAGTAGGGGAGTGGCAAAATGCCATTCCTTTTTTCATATCTGGCGCGGTAAATATAGATTCAGTAGCTACGGTCAAGATTTTCAGCATACTGACATATGCCCAGCAGCAGCTCGCATCGAAGATGACCAATTTTTGCCTTGTATTCGATTTTTAAATTCACCCCTGACAAAGTATAGCCCCTCCACTCAATAATGCGATACAGGGCATATACGGGGCTCTGAGATAGGGTATGAGAGACAGTTCTACTGTTATCAAATGAAATGGCGATTTCATAGGAAACAAAAAATGCACCCATAGGGGTGCAAGATTACTACTTCAAGTTCAAGAATTAGAAATAATCCCGTGTGGCTTTGGGTCGAGGTCTGCTGCAACGTTTGAAAGATTACTTCCATTGCTGACGAGAACAACAAATGCACATAACACTAATAGTGCCAGGATCTTTTTCATTTCGACTCTCTACTCCCTTGCTAAGGATTCAAAAAGATCACTTCTTTTGCTTTGCAAGTCAAGAGCTTCTTCTAAATTCCCGATCTTACGACAGGCGTCAACGGCAATTTGGAGGGCAGCAGCTTGATCTCTCACAAAACCTATTATAGCAAATATGTTAGAAGATTTTATAGCGAGTTCTTGGGCTTGAATATAATTCTGAATTTTGTAGTGGTATTTTGCGAAAACAGCATATAGTTCCCCTAATTCAAGCGTTGTAGATATTTCAATTGATGATGCTATGTGTTGCGCTTGGCAAAGATACTCATACGCTTCTTCAACTTGTTCGGTAAGCAGATGGATTTCTGCAATTTTAGCATAAACAAAAACCACTCCTGCATGATAATTGTCCAATTCAAATTGGTTTGCACACTGAATTAGATCCTGAATTGCTTGGTCTGGATTCTCTTTGTAGGTGATAGATGCAGCCATTGTCACCTGAACACGACTAAACAATGAATTGTTGTTCAGAGTTTGATATAAGGTCTTTGCCTGATCAAAGAATTCAGATGCCCTTTGAAAGTCATCTGTGTTTTTGTACGCAATACCTAATACATATAATGCATCGGCTAGTTTTCTTATGTCATTGATTTTTTCGTAATACGCCCCTGCCTTTTCAATGTACGGGAGGGATTCACGAATACACCCTTTTTTTCGTAAGGTTAACCCTACATTGAATGAAATGTAGGCAGCGAGATGATCAAATTCAATGAACCGGTTTATATAATCGTAGGCGCGTTTGTAGTTGTAAAGTGCTTCTTCGGTTTCTTGCAATTCGGTATAATTGTTGCCGATCTTGTTTCTGATCCATGCCAGTAAATTTGCGTCGTGAAAATTGGAAGACTCAAGACTCTGAATCATTGGTTGCAAAATAGACAGAGCTTCTTGAAAACGTCCTTGTTGATATTTACAGTCAGCAAGAAAAACCGATAATCTTAACTTATCATATTCGGAAACCAATTCATTCTGTAGCTTAACGATCAGTTCCTCTGCTTCGGCTGGCTGATTCTTTTCTATAAGCAGCTCAACAAGTTTGATCCGGGCGTGCAATTCCATGTTTTTGTCTTCATCTTGAAGCAATTCTTTTATTGGAATCAAAAAGGCATCAGCAATCTTATTTAGAAGATCTGCAGATGGCATTGCACGATCCTGTTCAATTGTACTAATCCACGAGATCGTTACCCCAACCAGATTCCCAAGGTCGGTTTGTGATAAGTTTCGTTCTTTTCTAAGTCTCCGTAGTCTTTGACCTAATGATTCATTCATCTATATCACCCAATTTACTGGACTTTATTGAATATTATACAGATCTTGTCATAAATCAGCAATGAAGTATACAAATTTCTGTAACTCTCTATCGGTTAATACTTTACATCAAGAATTGATGTAATCAAACGAACACTTCTATAATCAAGTCGCAATGACGAAGATGGGAGTGTTGAATTTGAACATATCGTCTCTTGGGCAAAGAATTCGAGAAATACGACTTAAAAAAGGAATCACTCAAATTGAGCTTGCTTCTGGCTTATGTACTCCATCGCTTATCTCCCAAATTGAAAGTGACAGGGCGCGACCTTCTTACAAAACTCTGGTTGCGCTGGCAACTAGACTCGATGTTCCTCTTGAACATCTCTTACAAGAGGTGAATCTGGATCTTGAGTTTTCAAGTAAGTACAAGTTGGCAATGGGAATGATTCGAGGGAATGAGTTCCAAACAGCCGTCCCGTTGTTGAATGACCTCTTGGAAAGTCAACAGCACAGAATACAAAGAGAATCGTTGCTGTTGGAACTTACACGCTGCCTCGTTGAGTTAGGTAATGTCCTTGAAGCTGAAAAGGTCTTACAACAGTTGGATCAAATCTGCTTCACGGAACGGAACGATCATTTACACGTTGAAGTGTTGTTGCTGCTTGGGAAAGTCGCGGAGTTGAAAAATGAATATCCAATCGCTCTTTTCCACACGAACCGGGCTTGGAATGAATTACAAAAGGTAGAAGAGATCGACGCAGATAATCAAGCGAAGATTCTCATTCAGTTAGCCAGTCTCCATGAGCGGGTCGGAAAGGTTGCGGAGGCGGCCGAGTATTACGAGAAGGCATTGTTGCTCAATCCGTATAACGGTGAAGATCGAGGGAAGACTTTTCTCCGCTTGGCAGAGGTTTATGATCGGCAAAAGAAGTTTGAGCAAGCAGAAGAATATGCAATGAAAGCAACCGTGCTTCTGCAAGAACAAGCGAATGCCGAACAGAAACGAGAAATGAAACATCGTTTGATCATGCTGCAGCGTGAGAAGAGCGATTGGAAAGTGAGTGTCCAAAAACTGTTGAACCTTGCAGAGCAGTATGAGCAGATCGGTGACAAATCAAAAGCTGGTGAAGTCTTCGCTGACATCGCGCTCATCTGTTCTGAGAATGGCGAAATTGATGAATCCTGGGCTTACGCTGAAAAAGCAAGAATGAGTCTCTCGGATACTTCCCCTACTATGGGGCAAGTCCACCGTGTTCTGTCGTTTGTCTATTTTCACCGTGAAGATGAGGAGAAAGGCAAACGGCATCTCGATAATGCGGTCAAGATTTATAAGCGACATGGCAAGTTTGCGGAGCTTGAAGAGGTAACGCTACACATGTGCCGGTATCTGAATGAAAAGGGGGAGCACCGGGAAGCATTCGAGCGGATGGAGCTGCTTCACACGTATATGACAGGACAATTGGAGCAGCGTGGGATCGTGCTTTGAAAGTCCAATTTATGGGTGTGTACGAGCGGCAGCATTGGGAGAGGTATTCCCGGACAATGGTGCGGGTAGGAAATGCAGCAGGCTACCTGTTCATCCACAAGAATCGCCATGATCGTTGGTACTTTCGCGGTCATCGAGTGGAAGCACAAAATTTCTATCAAGCCATGGCCAAACTTGAAGAGAGTATTTTCGAAGTAGAAGGATTATCAGACGGCGCATTGTGGGAGCGAGTTGGGGCAATGATTGGAGTGAATGGCATCTGGGGATACTTGTATAAGAGCAAGACGAGACAAGGTGGTTGGGTATGGTGTGGGCATGAGTTTGAAGCGGAGACAGAGAAGATGGCGAAGGAGCATTTGCAAAGTTTGAGCAAGGATACATGAGCGGCTATTGGGCGACCCGAGGGGGTTGCCTTTTCTATTTTGCAGGGTGGTGATCGGATAAGAGGTCAAAAGTAGCAAAAGAACACATCTGTTTGGAGTAATTTGTTTTTCACCGATTCCGATAAATTGGGGCGTTTTAAGGCTGTTTTGGGCTTAGATCGTAGAGAAATAGGGATTCTACCGAATGCGATTTCAAAAGCGCGTCACATCTTGAATGTAACACAATAAGAAAAGAGTAACATTCAGGAAAATGACGCCAGCCCTTGATATATAAGGGTTTTATCAGTTTTGGAAATTTTTGTTGCTTATAAATGTTACATATCGTATGATCGAGTTACATTGAATGTAACAAAACGTATGAAAAAGGGGTATATATATGGAACTCGTACAGCCAATTCGAGACAAAAAGCAGATCGACGAGATGAAGAAGGTACTCAGAAAACAATCGCTTCGTGACTGGTTTCTGTTTGTCCTTGGGATCAATACAGGATTACGTGTAAGTGATGAGCTCACCTTGAAGGTTAAGAATGTACGCAATCAAACACACATCACCATCAAAGAGAGTAAGACAGACAAAGACAAGAGATTTAGAATCAACGGGGCTTTGCGTGAGTGCATTGACGAGTATATTGAGAGGATGGACGATGAAGCATGGTTATTCCCATCTAGGAAGGGTGACAAAGCAATTTCGAGGGTACAGGCATATCGAATCCTGAACGCTGCTGCTGAGAAGGTCGGGGTGGAAGAGATCGGGACTCATACCATGAGGAAGACATTCGGCTACCATCACTACAAACAGAACAAAGACGTTGCCATGCTGCAGAAACTCTTTAATCACTCCGCACCGTCCGTGACACTTCGTTACATAGGTATCGAACAAGATGAAATGGACGCATCAATTGAAGATTTCAGACTATAACCATCCGTGAGGGTGGTTTTTGTATAGGGGGTGAGAAAACATCCATTAAGGACTTACTGATGTACATTATAGGATAAGCAATTGCATTTCCACGACCTGGATGATTTTCTATTTGTGACAAATTTATGTAGTTAAGTTTATTCATCATACCGGGTTAGTCAATTCCTTGCTATAATAGAAAGAGCATTATATACATTGAAAATGTTATATACTGTTCTCTATGGGAGGTGTTTCTTTTGGCAAAAAATAGATCATTTGCAGATTCTACAGCGGCTGATGATAAATTGATTGGTTTTGAGTATCAATATTACTATTTTTTTGATCAATTATTGCAACTCAAAGATACTGATGAAAAAATTGGGATGGAGGTAAAAGATGACGTACATCTTGAGATGGGAAATAAATTAATACTTATTCAGCTTAAACATTCTGTTCGTACAAATACCAAAGGAGATGTTATCAGCCTAAAAGAAAGAGATAGTGATATTTGGAAAACTATTCACAACTGGGTTAATATTACTAACGATAGTAATGAAGGGAGAGCGGATGCTTCTGCCCAAGAAGAATTTTTGAAAAAAACTAAATTCGTTTTAGTTTCCAATAAGTCAATCGGTAGAAGGAACAAGTTCTTTGATGTGATTGATGACTTTAAATGTGGAGTAATTACCATACATAAATTACGTAGCTATCTCACTCAACTGTCCGAGGGAACTGATCAAGTAGATATAAAAACATATATTGAGGAGTTATTTGCCCAGCAAGACAACTGGATCAAGTTATTCGCTGCGGGCATTGAATTTGATCTTGGAGTAGATGACTTAATTGAAAGAATCAAAAAGTCAATTAAAGGAAATTTTGTGCCTGAAAATGGTGTTGAGACAGTATTTCATTCTATAAATAGCAGATTAAGAGAGGAGATATACAAAATCATAAAAGAAAGAAAAAAAGTGCTTATTACTTTTGATGAATTTCATAGAAAATATACACCACATTTTTGTCTTGGAAGGGTAAACAAGTTGCCAGTACGTCGCTTGGAAGCTTTTTTTGATGGAAATGTACAAGAGCAAAATTTTATTAAACAGTTGATAGATATTGACGATCTTGATGAATCAGATATTGATGAAATGAGAGAATATACATCAATTATGTTGCACGCAAAAACAAATATTGAACAGTGGCAAAGAAATTATGAGATAACTAATGAAAAAATGGAGGACTTTATAAGTAATAGTAAATTAGAATGGAGAAACGCTCATAAGGAGGCTCATTTTGACACTAAAGATCTCTATCGAACCAAGGATCGTGATTTTGAAAAAATTAATATTGTGAATGCCAGAAAGTGCTTGCATCAAGTTAGGAAAGTCAGACTTAGATTGGATGAGGACACAGAATTTGATATTAAATTCAGCAATGGGAAATATTATATGTTATCAGACCGATTAGAATTAGGATGGGTCTATGATTGGAAGAAGAGGTATAAAGAAGATGGGAGGTAATTACATATATAACAATGAAGCTATAGGTGCGATAGCTATTGCTTCCGTAATGAAGCATTTAAAAAGCAGTAGTATTGGAAAAACGATGCTCTTTTTGCCGTTATTGCTCCATAATCCAACAACAAACTTTTTAAAAAAGCGTAGCACTGGTGTACGTAGTTTAGAGGAACTATTGGTTAAAAAAGGTGGGTACTTTATTAACTTTGATGATCGATTTAGATCATTATTACCGATCTCATTAAATTCACTTCTGGTTTTAGCTGAAATAGGAGTTATCAATGTGGATGACGGAATGGTTAGGTATAATACTGAGTCTAAGTTTGATATTAATACAAACATTGGAAATCGAATAACGAATATCATTATGGCATCTGAGAAACTGGCGATGATAATGAAAGAAGAGACGGGAAATCTATACTTACAATTGAGGGTGAAATTATGAACTTTTGCATAAGCAAATTGATTCTTTGGCTTTCTAACGGCGAACAACGCATCTTGGAATTTATGCCTAATAAGGTGAATGTAATTACTGGGGATAGTGAAACGGGTAAAACAGCAATTTTCGAGATAATTGATTATATATTATTTTCAAGTGAGACAAAAATTTCCGAAGAGGAAATAAATGAATATGTAGATTGGTATGGGATGCATTTTTCTATTGGCAGCAAAGAATTAACTCTAGCTAGGAAGAAATTTGATGCTTTTAGAAAGGTTTCTCAAGATTATTACTTTTCAGGAAGTGGGGTAATTCCGAAGTCACCCGAAAAGAATATTCAAGAAAAACTACTTAAAAAAATTATTGAATCAGAATTTTCTATTTCCAGTGATACGATAATTCCTTATGGAGGTAAACATATAAGGGCGGGTTCAAAAATATCACTTCGATATTTCTTGCTATTTAACTCTCAATCTGGAGATACGATTTCACATAGTGAGCAGTTCTTTGATAAAATGGCTGAACCTAAATATAGAGAAGCACTTGAGAGGGTCTTCGATCTGGCAACAGGGATTGAGTCAGTCGAGAATATACTCATTAAAGAGAAGATCGATAACTTGCAAAGAGAAATAAATAAATTGGAAAATAGAAAGAAGTCACAAGAACTCGATATGGAAAGTTCTAATCTAGAAGATATGATCGCTAAAGCAAAGGAATTTAATCTAATTCCAGAAAATAACAAAACGTATGAGGAGGATTTGTTTGATCTTCAATTAGTGTCAAAGGACTTTAATGCACAGAAAGTAACAACCGAATTGAATGATTTAGAAGAGATTAGAATGGAACGGATATCGATTGCAAGAAGAATAAAAATAATACAGAAATACAAACAAGATTATACTAAATATAAGGAGTCTGAAGCGGATAATTTAGATAGTCTGAGGCCAATCCAATATCTGAAAGAGAACTTTCTTGAATTAATCGAGTCTCCCGATGTTAGACAATTTATTTTATCTCTTGATAAAGAGTACCGTTCATTAAAGAAGTCCTTGCGTAAAAGGACTCCTATTGAACAAAATTTAGATGACGAGCTGCAAGAACTACAAATAAGATTTGATGAGCTAGAAAAAATTATTTTGAGATACCCACAAAGCAATCCAGGATCTACTTCGCTTTTGGAAAAAATACTATTTATCGCAGAGGTACGCGGGAGATTGAATTCCGTGACTTCCAAAAAATTAGATACAAGCGTCGATCAGCAGATTCTGTCAATAATTGAGGATCAGAAAGAATTGAAAGAAAAGTATATTGATCGGGATGAAGCACGAAGTAGAGTATTGTTGTTGCTCAATGAACTAATTCAAAAATATTTGGATAAAGCATCAGATGAAGGTGCATTAGACACATATAATCGCTATAGATCTTCATTTGATTATAAAGGGAAACGATTACAGCTTAGAAAACCAAACACACTTGTTCCTTCACATGTTGGCAGTAGTTCCAATCACCTGTTTATGCATATTTGCCTATTTCTTGGGTTGCACGAATTAATGGTTATTCAACAAATACCTTACGTTCCAAGGTTTTTATTGCTCGATCAACCGAGTCGTCCTTATTATGGAGAGGCTAAAAGGGAAATCAGAGGTAGTGAGGCATCTTGGGAGGATATAAAAAATGATGATAGAGAGAAAATAACAACTGTGTTCAGATTGCTGAATCATTTCATCGATGAAATCAACAAGCATGGTGTTAATTTTCAAATGATAGTTTTGGAGCATATTCCAGAGAATGTTTGGACCGAGGCAAAATTAGAGAATATTGTCTTGGTGGAAGAGTTTAGAAAAAATGGAAATAAATTGATTAATTTATAAACGGGTGATGAAGTTTGTTATACTTAACCGTGTCCATTATGGATGCGGTTTTTGTTTTCCGAATCACTCATTATCATAGTTCCCCAGTTGATATTAGTATTATAGAAAATGGGAGAATGACCTTGATAAACGGCGCAACTCATAGTAAATTTGTAGTAGAGTTCGCTAGGGCTTTACGCACGATACGCCATGACTAACAAGTCCCAAACGCCAAAAATCCTTGCTATAACTGACCTCTCGGCCTCACACGCGGAGAGGTACCGAAGTGGTCATAACGGGGCGGTCTTGAAAACCGTATGGGTATCTAACGACAAATTTATATAGTGATGTTTCTCAAAATATTGAGTTTCAAGGGAGGAAATTAGTCTATGAACGACTATGGATATGTTGTAAAGTACGAAAACGGTACTTACTATGCACATGATGGAAAATCTGGACTTATTGGGGCTACAATTTTTCGCACCGAGACTGCTGCGAGCCTTGTGGTCAACGATTCAGACCAGAAAAGCACAATAATCAAGGTGGAAGTTAGGATAGTAGAATAGCTCCGCCAGAATAAGATGCCGTGTCCATATTGGATGCGGTTTTTAATTTCGAGAATCGACCATGAGTTAGTCAGGTTAAATGAACAGGAAAACTAATCGATTAGTCGAAAATGTAAATGAATAACATCATTAGTTAAGGGGGATTGTCATGTCATTTTGGTTTGTCATCGGTGGTTCGATATTACTTTCTATCTGGCTTGAACGTGCAACAAAAAAGAGAAGACAAAAAGCGAAGTCAGGCAAACGCCGATCTGCACCTAGGGTCAATACAACTCCGCCTGCGCCATCAACTGAAATTCGCCCGGATGTGGTCATTCTTCAAACATCGCTGCAGGAGCTTTCAGGATTCGAGTTTGAACGGCTGCTCGCGCTTTATTTCCGAGATCAAGGGTACAAGGTTGAGGAAACCGGAGTGGGCGGGAAGGACGGCGGAGTTGATTTGGTGCTGGTGGATCGAAGAGGGGAGCGGACTGCTGTTCAGGCGAAACGGCATTCTGATCATAATAAGGTACCTGTACAAAAGGTGCGTGAATTTGTTGGAGCGAAACGAAATCACAATTGTGTACTCACTCTTCTTATCACCACATCGGATTTAACTGAGCCTGCTAAGAAAGAGGCGGAGCAGTTCCATATGGAATACTGGCACGGTGGACTTTTAGAACTGAAGTTGGCTACATGGGGAAAGTATAATCCGACGAAACAGAAGCAAAGAGCTGTGCGCAACGAGGCAGCCACTACGCGCGAAGTCATTTGTAAGTGCGGTCATTCGATGGTGATCCGCAAAAACAAGCAAGGCGTGTCATTTTACGGCTGCTCCCGTTTTCCGAATTGTCGACATACCACGTCAATCTAAAAGAAATCTCCCCCCCTTTCTCAAGTTATCAATAAAAACTTGGGTGACTACCAACCTGACATGTGACTGTTTCAATATATTGCTGTTCAGCCGTTGCTAAGTGACCAAAAGCTGAACCTGCGAAGGGGACGGTTTTTGTACTGTGATGCTTTAGCACTTCAATCCGTTCGGGTTGATCGCCGTACTGGTAGGTCGCAGCAATGAGTTGATATTCCCATCGGTTATACTATACTGGATACAAGTGAGTTACGGAAAAGACCTAGTGTGTTCTTAGTCCGAGACCGTGTGTGTAGTCTCAAAAACATTGATATATCAATGCATTTCCCAAGCAGATGGAGTACTGGTGTCTCTCCCGGTCTTCAAAACCGAGTGCGGCCTATGGTGTAGGCTGGGTGGGTACGATTTCCACGCACTCCGGCCAAATCAACATCTTCTACATACAGTCTCGCGTTTTGGCATAGCCCACAGTCTGGGCGTTCGAACATGCTAATAGGTAGACTTTTTGATATGGCAAAGGCGTCGTTTGACGCACGTTTGAGAGATCGTAAGGATTGGGTAGGCAGCGACTTTGACAAGGCATCGGAAATCTTTATCGCGGATTGAAAACGTGCGGGCTGCACCGAGCGGACTGAGGTTGGACAAATTCTATAGATTCTTTTATTCTGAACATGCATTTGGAGCAGGAAGACGGAGGGTGGCGGCCCTATAATGTCCTCCTGCTTTCTGTTGTTTGTTTGCATCTAGCATACGACAAGCTAGCGAAAATTTCTCCAGCAATGATAATGAGAAAGCCTCTCAATTTCTCTATCGTGAAAACAGAGCGACTACATAATATAGTGAGTAGTGAGGTGTAAAGATGTTAAGTTCTTTACGGTATAAGCAGTTTGGACATCCTCTTGAAGTCTTGGAATTAGAGCAACGAGTGGATGTGCCACTTCATCCCGACGAAATAAGGGTTCGAATGCTGCTTAGTCCAATCAATCCTTCTGACCTAATTCCGATTCGAGGTGCCTATAAACATCGAATCCAATTGCCAGCGATACCAGGATACGAAGGGGTTGGGGTTGTTGAGGGAATCGGTTCATCCGTCCCCACCACCCTCCTAGGCAAACGGGTTCTGCCTTTACGAGGTGAGGGAACTTGGCAACAGTACGTGAAAACGAAAGCCAATTATGCGATCCGCGTTCCCGATGAAATCGATGACGAAACAGCAAGCCAAATGTACATTAACCCTGTAACGGCATGGCTTATTTGTACAGAAGAATTACGGCTGAAATCTGATGACGTGCTGATTGTAAATGCTTGCGGGTCTGCGATTGGACGTATTTTTGCACAGTTTTCAAAGGTGTTTGGATACAAGTTGATTGCAGCAGTTAGAAATGATATCCATACCCAGGAACTGCAATCGCTAGGTGCTTGGGCTGTGATTAATACGTCTAAAGAATCACTTGTCAATAGGGTCAAAGAATTGACAGATGGGGTGGGGGCAACGGCAGGTATTGATAGCATTGGTGGGCAAGATGGGAACGAACTAATTGAGTGTATACGTGTAAACGGAACAGTATTAAGCATTGGTCTCTTGTCTGGCATCCAGATCGATTGGGCCAAAAAATCCAACATCACCGTGAAACCGTATTGGCTTAGACGATGGATCGAAGGAGCTTCCGATCTTCAGTGGCATAAAACATTTGATGACATATCTAACTTGCTCAAGGAGAAAAAACTGATAATCCAGACCGCAAGAGAACGCTTCGGTTTATCAGAGTATAAAAAAGCGATCCAATCTGCTGAATACCATGGTCTGAAGGGGAAAGTGCTCTTTGCACCTTCCTTATTCAAGTGACGGGGAATTTCCGAGGACCCCATATTTGTATTACGCTAGAGGCTCGTAATTTCTTGATTGAGGAACTAAACAAGCGATTTGCAGAACATGGGGTAATGGAGCTGGGATAAATAAGTCATCGATTAATGATTGGAGATGTGCACAGCTTCCGGCGATACAGTGGTCGCGGATTGAACAGGGGATCGTTCGATTCGTGCCTCCAATTCCCGCCTGTGATAAACCCTTGGAAGATTATTTATTAACAGCAGCCAGCCACGGGTGATTCGGGGCTGGTTGTTATTTTTGTTTGGACTACGGTGTTAACAATTGTACTAGCGGTGATTGGAATATATTTGTTTGATACGATCGATAATCTGCAGCAACTCCCCTTGTAAGGCATCGAAGTAGAAACGTCGTTGACAGACGTCGGTGGCGTTTTTAAGTTGATTGAAGCAAGCTGAGCGGGCTGCTCATCGGACAATTTGTGATTACCACAATCCGCGTTTGCATACTTAGAGAGTATATGAACTTACGAGTAGGGAAGATCTGTACGGTGTCCACCTTGTTACTTGAAAATTTATATTATTTATGATATTTGTAAAATATTACAAGGAGGTGTGTATGACTATCCAATGGCACCAAGATGGGATGTCTTTCGATACGCTTCGCGAATCGCATGAATGGGCATATCAAGTCATATATAATGAAATTGGAAATCTTTACAACGGGTATATCACTTCCGATGAAAAAATCGCTTATACATTGGTGTTTGAACTGGTACGTTCAAACACCCCAATACCCAGATTTGAAGTCCATACTCAGATTGAGTTTGACACGCCTGAATCTGCTGTTTATAGGATTTGGGTGACCCCTACTAATGAGTGTATCTAAAATGGCAATTAACCAAATTGTAAAGATTCACGAAGGATGCTATCTGGATGTTGGTAGAACCCGCCCGGCACAAATCGATGTCGCTCACCAGCGTCATGACCTTGGAAAAGATCAGAGCCGGTGTGCTTTCGTTCCAAGATGCGTTAAAGGACGATGGCGAGTTTGCCATGGTCGGCAAGGGGACGGCTGCTGACGGACGTAACTCGGAGCTGCGAGAAGAGCTGGCCATGCGTAATGAATACAAAGGCGATCCCGGTAAAGAGTCGAAAGTGGCACGAAAACAGATTGCCATGCTGCTCGGCGCCAGTCCGGATCACCCGGACGCGGAACTCGCACGCATTTTGCGCGAGTACGGTGGAATCTGACCGGGTGGTATCGCTTGCCGCACGAAAGCCCCGCTATGAGCGGGGCTTTTTTTTGTGGATAAACAACAATCCCAGTTCGAAAAGACGGTGGAAACGTCGAGATTGCGCATGTCTTCTTCCTTAATGAAAAAGTTCGCCAATCTTCAACACCTCCTATTACCCTATATATTGACATAAAAAGACCACCCTTTGAAAAGACAGGGTGGTCGGCACATCACGATTTCTCTTTTTCAAACAATACGAGCAAAGCAGGCATCAAGATCCCGCGGATCAGGAACGTGTCGAGCAGAATCCCGATCGCCACGATAAAGCCGAACACGAACAAGAGTTGGATCGGCATCGTCATCAGGACGGCGAACGTCGCCGCGAGCAGGAAGCCGGCGGAGGAGATGACGCCGCCGGTGGTGGAGACGGCGATTTCGATCGCCGTTTTGACCGAATGTTTGCGGCGCTCTTCCATGTAGCGGGAGATCAGGATGATATTATAGTCGATCCCAAGCGCCACGAGGAACACGAAGGAGTAGAGCGGCACGCGGTTGCTGACCGCGTCGATGTCGAAGATGAGATCGGTCAGGAACATGCCAAGTCCGAGCGCCGACAGGAAGGACAGCAGGATCGTGCCCATCATCAGGAGCGGAACTTTCAGCGAACGGGTGATAAAGATCAGCATCCCGAAGATCAGCACGGTCTCCAGCAGCACGATCACGATCAGGTCGCGGTTATTGGTAGTGCGGTCGTCGACTTGGGTTGCCGTTTCACCTGCGAAATACAAGGAGCCGTTTAAGCCGCTTTGCTCGACCAGCGCGGACGCATCATCGCGCATCTGCTCCAGGGCATCCATCGTTTCTTCCGCATACGGGCTTTCGTCGAAGGTGAGGCTGTATTTCACCGCCTGGCCGTCTTCGGTGACCCCGCCTGCGCGGACGGAGTTGACCAAGGGCTGGTCGGCCAGGAGGTCGCGCAGTTTGTCTTGATCGGCTTGCGACAGCTTCGCGTCCGACTGGAACAGCACGGTTGTCGGCGCCAGGTCGCCTTTTTCGAATTTGGCTTCGAGGATTTCGTAGCCGACGCGGGACTGCATGTCGGCCGGGAACGATTTCATCGTGTCGAACTCGTAGTTCAGATTGAACAGATTGGAGGCGGACAACACCAGCAGGAGCAGGATCGACAGCGCGGAGAGCAGCGGCTTTTTCGTGACAAAGCGGCCGGCTTTGCTCCAGAAGGAGTTGCGGGTGATCAGCTCATCGCCCATTTTCGGGACTTTCGGCCAGAACGATTTGCGGCCGAACAGGGTGAACAGGGCGGGCACCAAGGTGACCGAGGCGATCATGATCACGAACATCGCCGTCCCGAAGATCGGGGCGAAGTTGCGGTAGTCGCCAAATTCGGCGAAGAACAGCACGAGCATGGCGATCAGCACGGTGCCGCCGGAGAAGAAGACCGGGAGACCGGTTTCGCGCATCGCGAACTTCATCGCGTCGAATTTGCTGTCGTGATGTTTCAGTTCTTCGCGGAAACGAGACAACACGAACAGCGAGTAGTCGGTGATCGCCGCAAAGAGCAGGATCGACATGATCGAGGAGGACTGGGAGGCGATCTCCAGTCCGGCCAGTCCCCACAGCCCGAGCAGCTGGTTGACGACTTCATACACAAACGCCGCAGCGACCAGCGGAATCAGGGCGAGGAGCGGCGAGCGGTAGATGACGATCAGCAGCACCAGGATCAGTCCGACCGTCGAGAGCAGCAGCACGATGTCGGCGCGCGAGAACAGGTCCAGCGTGTCGACGGCGATGCCGGCCGGGCCGGTAATGTAGGTGGTCACGCCGGTCGATTGCTCGGCCACCGCGTGCACCTGTTCGAGCCGGTCGCGCAACTCGCTGTTTTCCAGCTCCGAGTCGAACGTGATCGGCACGACGGCGGTCGTTTTGTCTTCCGAGAAAAAGCCGGCAGCCGCTTGCGGCGGCAATTCGGCGAAGGAGATGATCGACTGCAGGCCTGCGATCTGTTTCGCGCGAATGTCGTCGAGCACTGCGGAGACGTCGGCTGTCTGCAGTTCCCCTGCTTTCGCTTGAAACACGAGCAAGGCGGGGATCTCGTCGCTGCCTTGGAACTGCTCATCCAGTTTCATCTGGGCGATGACCGAAGGGGCGTCTTTGGGCAGGGAATCAACATTGGAAACTTCAAATTCTTTGGCACCTGGCACAAAGACGGCCAAGAGCATCGTGATGACCAGCCAGAGGGAGAGGGTGGTCCACATGCCTTTTCGGGTGCTTGTATAGTCGGTAATCTTGCGAAGGACGGTCTTCACGGTCCGTTCCACCTTTCTAAAAATAAAAATGACACTTGTGTCACCCTCATTATGTGCAAAGGTGACACAAGTGTCAATTATTATTTGGTGAGCATTCCGTGGCAGAGCATCTCTTTGATCGAGCGAATCCAGTCCTCATGCGGAATGCCAAAATGATTGGGGATGTTGATCGTCTGAAAGATCATGCCGAGGATCAGACCGTCCGGCAGATTGGTGTTCAACAACCGTTCTTGGCGGCCCAGTTGGAGAAATCCGTGCAGCATTTGATATAAGCTGCGATGGAATTCGTCGATCTTTTGCTGGTTCTCCGTCGCTTTTGGGGTGGCTTCACGGGGCATCTGATGGACGCGGCTCATGATTTGATGGATCATGCTATGTTGGAAGATCACATCGATCAGATAGTCAAACTGCGCCGCAAACCCGTCTTGCTCGGGAATCTGGCGGAACTGGTCGAGGACTTTGTCGACTTCGTACGTCATGTAGTCGGAGATGAGATCTTCCTTGTTCTCATAGTATTTGTACAGCGTGCCGCGTGAGACTTCGAGTTTTTCAGCCAAAGTCCCAAAGGTCAGGCTCTCGTAGCCATGTGTGAGCAGCTGGTCTCGCACTTCTTCGAATAATTGCTCTGTCGTAAACTTTCTTTCCCGTGCCACTGGCGCACCTCCGTTGAAAAAACTCTCTACTGGTATCATAGGGAGTTTTGCGGGAATTAACAACAATCTCTGTGCGTTCTCGATATTGACATAAAAAGGGTAAGATGTTATAAAAAAATTACTGGCACTCGACATGTAAGAGTGCTAACAAGTGGAGAACGTTCACGATTCGAAGGGGAGAATGGACATGGAAAAAAAGCAATTTCAAGCCGAATCCAAACGACTGCTGGAAATGATGATCAACTCCATCTACACGCAAAAGGAGATCTTTCTCCGCGAGTTGATCTCCAACGCGAGCGATGCAATTGATAAGATCTACTATAAAGCGTTAACCGACTCGTCGTTGGTCTTCGATAACGACAGCTATTTCATCAAAATCACTCCGGATAAGGAGAACCGCACGCTGACCATCCGCGACACCGGCGTGGGTATGACGGCAGAAGATCTGGAGAACAACCTCGGCGTCATCGCGAAAAGCGGATCGCTGGCGTTCAAACAGGAGCACGAAGCGAAAGACGGCCATGATCTGATCGGGCAGTTTGGCGTTGGTTTCTACTCCGCGTTTATGGTCGCCGATGAAGTGATCGTGACCAGCCGCGCGCTCGGCAGCGATCAAGCGTACAAGTGGGTTTCAACCGGCACGGAAGGTTACACGATCGAACCGGCTGCGCAGGACGAGGTCGGCACGGAGATCGTGCTGAAGATCAAGGACAACACGGAAGACGAGAACTACGATGAGTTCCTCGACCAATACCGCGTGAAGGCGCTGATCAAGAAGTATTCCGACTTCATTCGCTACCCGATCAAGATGGATTTCTCGGGCAAGCGTCCCGTCGAAGGCAGCGACACCGAGTTTGAAGATTTTGCAGAGGAACAAGTGGTCAACTCGATGGTGCCGATCTGGCGCAAGAACAAAAACGAGCTGACGACGGAAGATTACGAGGCGTTCTACAACGAGAAGCGCTACGGCTGGGACAAGCCGCTGAAGCACGTCCACCTCAGCGTGGAAGGCGCGGTGACCTACCAGTCGATCCTCTTCATCCCGGAAAACGTGCCGTACGACTACTATTCGAAGGAATTTGAAAAAGGGCTGGAGCTGTATTCGAACGGCGTCCTGATCATGAACAAATGCTCCGACCTGCTGCCCGACCACTTCAGCTTTGTCAAAGGGATGGTCGATTCGGACTCCCTGTCGCTGAACATTTCCCGTGAAATGCTGCAGCATGACCGCCAGTTGAAGCTGATCGCGAAAAACATCGCCAGCAAGATCAAGAGCAACCTGCAGAGCATGTTGAACAACGAGCGGGAGAACTACGAGAAGTTCTTCAAGTCGTTCGGCCGCCAGCTGAAATTCGGCGCGTACAGCGATTTTGGGGCGCAGAAGGACACGCTGCAAGACCTGCTGCTGTTCTACTCCTCGAAAGACAAGCAGCTCGTGACCTTGGATGAATACGTGTCGAGAATGCCGGAGGAACAAACATACATCTACTACGCGACAGGCGAATCGATCGAGCGCATCGAAAAGTCGCCGCAGGCGGAAGTGGTGCTCGACAAAGGCTACGAACTGCTCTACTTCACCGACGACATCGACGAGTTCGCGATCAAATCGCTGCGCAACTACAAGGAGAAGTGGTTCAAGAACGTCTCCAGCGGCGACCTCGGCATCGAAGCGGAGGAGACGCAGTCGGAGGAAGAGCAGCTGGAGCACAAAGACCTGTTCGACTACATGAAGGAGCAGCTGTCCGGCAAGGTGTCTGACGTGCGCGCCTCCAAACGCCTGAAATCGCACCCTGTCTGTCTGTCCACCGAAGGCGAAGTGACGATCGAGATGGAAAAAGTTCTCAACGCGATGCCGAACAGCTCCGGCGTGAAAGCGAACAAAGTGCTGGAGATCAACCCGCAGCACGATGTGTTCCAGTCGCTGCAGGCGGCGTTTGAAAACGACAAAGAGAAGCTCAACCTGTATACCGCCCTGCTTTACAACCAAGCCTTGCTGATCGAAGGCTTGCAAGTGGAGGACCCGGTGGAGTTCACGAACGGCATCTGCAAAATTATGGTATAATCGTCAACAAGCACAGCACCCCGTTGCGGGTGCTGTTTGCATTTCCTGTATCGGGAGGGAGTCTCATGAACCACAGGCCGATCGGTGGCAGACTGCACCCAAGACCGCTCCGGGTCGTGTCCTGTCCCAGCTGCTCGTTGCCGCAGGGGCGGAATTATCACGCTTGTCCGGACTGCTATCGGGCGGTTGAAGCGATTTGGCTAAAAGATTGGGAAGCGCTGCTGAACAAGGAAGGCATTCGGGCGGGGCAAGCGGAGGAGCGGCAACTGGCCGAGAAGGTTGTTGCGGAACTGGATCTGCATCCGTGGACGGTCGTCGACGCGGCGCTGACGTTTGTCACCTGCACCGCTTGCGGTCAGGAACCGGGCGGGGGACCGCTTTCATGCGAGGAATGCGCGATGCTGTTCGGCAACCTCTGGGGCTATGATGTGGAAGCGCAGCATCAGGGGAGGATGACCGGCAATGAACATGCTTTGCGGGTGGGACGCCGGGTCTTGCGGCACCCGCATCGTCAGAAGCCGGGGCTGGTGCGCGCCTGGAAGTTCTCGATGCCGATCCTGCTGACGGGACAGGTGCCCAGCCATGAGATCGCCGCTTATTTCAAGCGGGCGATCGACAAGGCGGAGAGCGAATCATTTTTTGAGATTGTGTATCAGAGCTTTGAAGAGGCGTATCTTACGCATCGTTCATCATCTTGAGCATCCCCCAGAACGTCACGCCGCCGATGATGTACATCAGCATGTCGACCGGGTCGCTCGTGCCGTTGGACGTGAAGAGCGGGATCAGGTACTCCCAGGTGATGCCGACCAGCAAGGTCAAAATGAAGCAGGAAATCAACGTCTCGAAGCGCAGATTGCGTTTCGGATACAAGGAGAGCAGCACGTTTAAAAACGGAATGAAGACCCAGATGATCAGAACATCGTTGAGATGACCGTGGATGAAGGCATTGTCGGTGGCGGGCTTGAGCAGGGATTCGTTGAGCAGAAAGAGGACGATGCCTGCCACGAGCAGGATCAGATTGTTTTTCAAAAGGCGTCAACTCCTTCGGTGATGATGCTTACTATCGTACCACGGGCGGTTGCATATGTTTACCAGTTGGCGCAAAATAATAAAGCGGGAACTTACGAAAGGTGGAGCTGAACGTGATCATCATTCATGCATATGTCAAAGTCAAACCGGAGCGTCGCGAAGATTATCTTGAGCTGGCGAAAGGGATCGTCGCCGGCTCGCAGGCGGAAGAAGGCAACCAGGCGTACCAGTTGTTTGAAGAAGCGGGCAATCCGAACTCGTTTGTCATCGTGGAAAAGTGGAAGGATCAGGCGGCTGTCGATTTTCACAACGGGACGGACCATTTTCAAAACTTCATCACCAACGTGCCGGAGCTGTTGACCGAGCAGACGCGGGTGGAGCTGTTTGAGGCTGTGGAGAAATAATAAGCTTGCTCAAGGAGGCTGGTTCTTGTGGCAGGCGATGGACGATGTGGTGGAGTGGGTTCGGTAGGCAATGCGGATGTGATGAGAGAAACCCGACTTTCCTTGTGGAAGGTCGGGTTTTTGTGCGGAATTAGGAGACTTTTTTGTCGCGTCCGGCTCCGAGACCGGCGGCGAGCAGGCCGACGTTGGAGAGCACCAGCACGAGCAGAGAGGCGGTCCAGCCTCCGGTCAGATCGTGCAGCCAGCCAAAGAGGAACGGGCCGCTGGCGGCGAGCAGGTAGCCGAGCGACTGCGACATTCCGGACAGTTCGGCGGCAGCGCGCGGAGTTTGGGCGCGCAGGGCGAGGAAGGTCAGGGCCAGCGAGATGGAGCCGCCTTGGCCGATCCCGAGCAGCAGCACCCAGAGCCAGACAAACGTTGCAGATTCCCAAAAGAGCCCTGCATAGCCGATAAAAAAGACGGAGGCCAAAGCGAGCACGAGCCGCCGCTGGCTGGGTCGGCGTCCGGCCAGCACCGGGACGAAAAACGTGGCGGGCAGGCCGATGATCTGCATGAAGGACACCATCCACCCGGCCGCTGCCGGGGAGAGACCTCGGCTGTGCAGCAGTTCAGGCAGCCAGGAGACGGCAGCGAAAAAGCCGAACGACTGCAGCCCCATGAACAAGGTCACCTGCCAGGCGAGCGGTGATTTCCAAAGCGAGCGGTTGACCTGTTCCGCAGCTTGCTCCCGTTCGGTGCTGACCGGAAGCGGGCGCACTTGTGGATACCAGAGCAGGATGCCGAGCACGGCGAGCAGCGCCCAACTCATCAAGGACAATTGCCAGCCCAGACCGAGGCCCTCCGACAGAGGCACGCTAAGACCGGAGCCAAGCGAAGCAAACCCGCACATGGCGAGGGTATAAAGACCGGTGATCTTGCCCACGCGGTGCGCATAGTCCCGCTTGATCAGGCTTGGCAGCAGCACGTTCCCGACGGCGATCGCAAAGCCGATCAGCATCGTCCCGCCGATCAACGCGCCAGCCGACGGAGCCGAGCGCAGCAAGATGCCGGCGGCGAGCAGGAGCAGGCCGCCAAACAGTGTATTTTCCGTGCCGAAGCGACGGGCGATCTTCGGAGCCAACGGCGAGATCGCCGCAAAGGCGAGCAGAGGCAGCGTGGTCAGCATCCCGGCAAACGTGTTGGACAGCCCGGTATCGATGCGAATCTCCCCGACCAGCGGTCCGACCGCCGTGATCGCGCCGCGCAGGTTGGAGGCGATCAGGATGATGCCGAAGAGCAGCAGCATGCTGTTTTTCTGTATCGTAGCGTTCGAATCCATGAGTACCTCCTTTTTCTTTGACTAAACGTATCATATGCTTGCTGATTGTTCCAGATGGGAAGATCATGGTGAGATACTAAGCCCGTTTTTCTGACAACTTAAACTATTTCGCCTATTTAATTTATCGGTTGACAGATTAGGGGTTTTCCAATACGATCACTTCAACGCTTTTATGCATATGTGCTTTTATGTGGTGAAGTGCGACAGTGGCAGGAGGGATCGATTGTGTGGAAAAAGTTTGCTGTGGCGGCGCTGGGGTTGACGATGTTGACCGGGTGCGGCGCGGGGGATGGCGAGGTGAAGATCGGAATCTCGCAGTTGGTGGAGCATCCGTCGCTGGATGCGGCGCGCGAGGGATTTGTGGCGGCGCTGAAGGATGCGGGGTATGAGGAGGGCGTGAATCTGGAGCTGGATGTGCAGAACGCCCAAGGCGATCTGTCGAACAACGCGATGATCGCCCAGAAGTTTGCGATGGAGGGAGAAGATCTGGTCTTTGCGATCTCCACGCCGAGCGCGCAGGCGGCTGCGATGGCGATCAAGGATACGCCTGTGCTGTTCACCGCCGTCACCGACCCGGTCGGGGCGAAGCTGGTGAAAAGCCTGGAGGCGCCGCACAAAAATGTGACCGGGACGTCGGACACGCATCCGGAAGCGGCGAAAAAGCTGGTTCAACACCTGAAGCAGTTCTTCCCGCAGGTGAAGCAGGTCGGTATCCTCTACAACTCCGGGGAGCAGAATGCGGTCGTCTCGATGAAAAGCATGAAGGGGGAACTGGAGCGCGCCGGTCTGAGCGCGGTGCTGGCCAGCGTCTCGAACTCGTCGGAGGTGAAGCAGGCGGCCGACTCGCTGGTCGGGCGCTGCGAAGTGCTGTATGTGCCCAAGGACAATACGGTCGTCTCGGCGCTGGAAGCGGTGGTGAAGGTCGCCAATGAAAACAAGCTGCCGTTGTATGTCGCGGAGTCGGAGTCTTTGCAGCGCGGCGCGTTTGCCGGGCTGATGATGGACTATTTCCAGCTCGGCTACCAGACGGGCGAGATGGCGGTGGAGATGCTGAAAAACGGCAAGCAGCCAAGCCAGCTGCCGGTCGGACTCCCTCAAGAGCTGAGGCTCGGGATCAATGAGAGGGGCGCCGCGATGCAAGGGGTCACGCTGACGGAAGAGATGAAAAAGGATGCGGAACTGATTGGGAAGACGAAGTAATCACTAGGATGAAAACGAGTAAGAAGTCGAGTAAGAAGTTGATTATGGGAACTATACTTGGAAAATTTGGATTCGGAATGACAAATTAAGGACAAAGAAAAGGGGTTGTGATGATGGGATTCGCACTGCTGGGATCGATGGAATCTGGACTTATCTTTGCATTTTTGGCGCTTGGTGTGTATGTGACGTTCCGCATCCTCGACTTCCCCGATCTGACGGTGGACGGCAGTTTTACGGCGGGCGGGGCTACGGCGGCGACGCTATTGGCGGCGGGAGTCCATCCTGTGCTCGCCACCATCGCGGCGGTACTGGTCGGCGCTTTGGCCGGAAGCGTCACGGGGCTCTTGCATACGAAAGGCAAAATCAATGCGCTGCTGGCCGGCATTCTCACGATGATCGCGCTGTACTCGGTCAACCTGCGGATCATGGGGCGGGCCAACGTGCCGCTGTTGAATGAGGAAACGCTTGTCACGAAAATCAACGGCTCGCTGGAAACGTGGCTCGGAGATTTCGCGCTGGCTGCGGTGCTGGCGGTTGGTGTCGTGGTTGTGAAAGCGGCGCTGGACTGGTTCTTGCGCACCGAGACGGGGCTGATGCTGCGGGCGACCGGGGACAACGAGCGGATGATCCGCTCCTTTGGCGCCAATACGGACGGGGCAAAAGTGCTGGGGCTGGCCTTGGCGAACGGGCTGGTCGCGCTGGCCGGGGCGTGGATGGCGCAATATCAAGGGTTTGCCGACGTGTCGATGGGGATCGGGATGATCGTGATCGGGCTGGCCTCGGTGATCATCGGCGAAGCGGTGTTTGGCCGCTCCACCATCGCCCGCGCCACGCTGGCCGTGATCGGCGGAGCGATTCTCTACCGCCTGATCGTCGCGTTCGCGCTGCGCGCCGGCGTCAATCCGTCCGACCTCAAGCTGATCACCGCCTTGATCGTCATCGCGGCGCTGGTCTCGCCGAAAACGTTGCAGGCTTGGAAAGCAAAAGCGCGCAAATCGCGCCGCATCACCGGAGGTGAGCCGCATGTTAAAGCTTAACGGCATCCGCAAAGTCTTCAACCCGGGGTCCCCGGATGAAAAAATCGCTCTCGACCGCCTCGATCTCGCCTTGGCACCCGGCGATTTTGTCACGATCATCGGCAGCAACGGCGCGGGGAAGTCGACGCTGATGAACATGATCTCCGGCGTGCTCACACCGGATGAAGGGACGATCGAAATCGACGGTCAAGCGGCGACGCACCTGCCGGAGCATCTCCGGGCAAAAATGATCGGGCGGGTGTTCCAAGACCCGATGGCCGGCACCTCGCCGTCGCTGACGATCGCAGAAAATCTGGCCATCGCCTGGTCCCGTAACGAGCGCCGCACGCTGCGCATCGGGGTGAGCAAAGCGCGCCAAGAGCAGTTTCGCGAGCTGCTCGCCGATCTCAACCTCGGCTTGGAACACCGCCTGACCGCCAAAGCGGGGCTCTTGTCCGGCGGTGAACGCCAAGCGCTCAGCCTGTTGATGGCGTCGTTCACCGACCCGAAAGTGCTCCTGCTCGACGAACACACCGCCGCGCTCGACCCGGCGCGGGCGCAGGTGGTGACCGATCTGACGCGGGAGATCGTGGCCCGCCGCCAACTGACCACGCTGATGGTCACGCACAACATGCAGCAGGCGCTCGATCTGGGCAACCGGCTGCTGATGATGGACGGCGGACAGATCATCCTCGACGTCCCGCAGGAGCAGAAAGCGCAGCTGACCATCCCCGATCTGCTCGCCGAATTCGAGCGTCTGAAAGGCGTTAGCGACCGGGTGGCGCTGGGGTAAAACGGCGGCGATCAGTTCTCAAACGTGTTCTGGTCGTGCACCAGCAGCCAGTTGCCGTTCACCTTCTCGAAGACGAGCGAGAGGTAGTAGCGCTTCTCATAGGGCTGGCCTTGCGGATCGAGGTCGTTGTACAGCACTTTGAGCAGTGCGACGCCCGACTCGGCGGTGACAGAAGTCTTGATCAGCTCAGTGTGCATCGACCAGTCCGGGTCGGAGAACCAGTTCTGGTGAAACGTTTCAAATTCCGCCCGGCTGTCGATCAGCTTGCCGTTCGGCAGGATCAGCGAGATGTTCTCCGGGTGCACCGTCGCCAGAAAAGCGGCCAGATCTTTTTCAGTCATAGTATTCAGGTGGTGTTGTAACGCTTGATGAAAATCCATTCAATAAAACCTCCAAGGTTCAATTATTATTTTATTGTACCTGATGTTCTGGCTTTTTTCACGCCTCCGATTGGCTCTTTTGTCAGCTCGTCCGCCTCGGTATAGTGAAAGAAAAAACGGGGGTACAAGTATGAAAACGATCGGATTGTTAGGCGGAATGAGCTGGGAGTCGACAGCGGTGTATTATCAGTTGCTCAACCGGCTGGTGCGCGACGAGTTAGGCGGACTGCATTCGGCGAAGGTGATCCTGCACAGCTTTAATTTTGAAGAGATCGTCGCTTACCAGAAGGCGGGTGAGTGGCAAAAGGCGGCCGACATGCTGCTCGATGCGGCCCGCAAGTTGGAAGCGAGCGGGGCGGAGCTCTTGCTGATCTGCACGAACACGATGCACACGCTGGCGCCGGAGATTCAGTCCGGGCTGAACATTCCGCTCGTGCACATCGCCGATGTCACGGCGGAAGCGTTGCGCGCGAAAGGCGTCCAGAAGGCTGCGCTGCTCGGCACGCGCTATACGATGGAGCAGGACTTCTACCGCGAGCGCCTGCAAGAGCACGGCGTGGAAGTGATCGTGCCGGGCACCGTGGAACGGCAGGACGTGCATGACATCATTTTCGATGAGCTCTGCCAAGGGCAGGTGCTGGAGCATTCCCGCCGGCGCTACTGCGAGATCATGGCGCGTTTGACCGAGGAGCAGGGGGTGGAAGGCATTATTTTGGGCTGTACGGAGATCCCCCTGCTGGTGCAGGAAGAGGACGCCTGCGTGCCGCTGTTTGACACCACCTACCTGCATGCGAAAAAAGCGGTGGAGATGGCGCTTAGCAACTAAGATCAGAAAAGACCGATGCCCGAAGGCATCGGTCTTTGTTATAGGAGCGAAGCGAGAATCTGCATGCCCTGCTCGATTCCGTCTTCCGTTTCGTGGCTGTAACAGAGCCGGATGTACGGCTGCTCCGTCTCACGGGGCAGGAACAGATCGCCCGTCGCGAAGACGACATTTTGCTGCACCGCTTTTTGCAACAGCTCTTTGGGGCTGACCTGCTCGGGCAGGGAGACCCAGTAGTAAAAACCGCCGCCCGGCGTCGCGTAGGAGACCCCTTTGGCGACCAGATTGCTCAGGTGCCTGCCCATCACGTCCGCCTGACGCTGATAGTGGCGGCGCGCTTCTTCAAGGTGCGTGCGAAACGACCCTTGCTGCAGATACGACCACAAGGCGTGCTGGACGAACGTGTTCGTGGAGATCGACAGTTCTTTAAAACGGGTCAGACGCTCCATGAACGGGCGGTTCGCCGCCACCCAGCCGAGGCGCAGGCCGGGGAACAGCACTTTGGAAAAGGTGTTGATGTAGACCACGTTGCCGCTGCGGTCCAGCGCTTTCAAAGGCGGCGGCGGCTCCTGCTCGAAATGCAGGTGGCGGTAGGCGTCATCCTCGACGATCGGGATGCCGTGTTTCTCGCTGAGCGCCAAGAGCTGCCTGCGGCGCTCCATCGACAGGATCGTGCCGGTCGGGTTGTGGAACGTGGGCACGGTGTAGATGAAGCGCGGGCGGGTGCGGGACAGGATGCCTTCCAGCACGTCGACGCGCATGCCGTCGCCATCTACCGGGATCGGGATCAGGTGCAGGCCGAGCGCTTGGAAGAGGTGCAAGGCGCCGAAATAGGTCGGCATCTCCACCGCGATCGAATCGCCGGGGCTGGCCAGAATCGACGTGGTCATTTGCAAAGCTTCCTGCGAGCCGCTTGTGATCATCACCTGTGCGGGCGAAGCGACCTGCTCGCAGCCCATCCACTCGGCGATCCATTTGCGCAGCTCGAGATGGCCCTGCACCGGGAACAGGTAGTCGGCATCGCTCGTCTCCAAAATGTGCAGCGGGTCGATGCCTTGGGCAAACTTCGCCTTCAAGCGCGTGTGATTGCCCCCTTCGCCAAAGGCGAAGTTCAGCGGGGCGCGCGCGCCGACCATCGAGTTCAGCTCGGTCATCAGGGACGGAGCGGAGAGGTTGTCCACACCGCTCAGCCGGTCGCGCCAGCTGAACGGCGGCAAGGCGGACGGCGGCAGCGGCTGCACGTAGCGACCGCTGCCGACGCGGGAATAGATCAAGCCTTCCGATTCCAGATCGGCGTAGGCATGGACGATCGTGTTGCGTGAAACGGACCACTCTTCGGCCAATTTTCGCTCCGGCGGCAAGCGGCTGCCAAGGGGAAAGTCCCCGCTCAGAATTGCATAGCGCAGGCGCTGATAGACTGTTTGATAGAGTGTTTTGCGCGGCATACTGATCCCCTTCCCCCATCCGGATAGCACTTCTTCTCTCCTTTATAGAGAATTGTCTGCGAAATGAAAAGAGCCAATTGTCCGGAAAAGTGGTGCCAGATGTAAGAAAAGGCCCTCACCTGCGCCAGAGGGCCTTTTGCTTACTTTTTTGCAGTTTGTTGAATCAGGTTAAAAATGATCTCGACGGCCTGGCCGGTGGTGCTCCGGTTCATCGCGGCGATGTGCTGATCTTGGTTGTCGTACGTCTCATTGACGGCAGAGAGCAGGCTCTCGGCCGTCAAGTCTTCTTCGAACAGCACGTGGCTGTAGCCTTGCTTTTCGAAGGAGCGGGCGTTCAGGATCTGGTCGCCGCGGGAAGCGGCACGGGACAGCGGGATCAGCAGATGCGGCTTCTTCAGCGCCAGGAATTCATAGATGGCGTTGGAGCCGGCCCGCGAGATGCACAGGTCGGTCATCGCAAACAGGTCGGGCAGCTCGCCGCTGACGTATTCGAATTGACGGTAGCCGCTGCGCCCTTCCAGCGCCGGGTCGAGGTTGCCTTTGCCGCAGAGGTGCACGATCTGGAAGCGTTGGAGCAAACTGTCGAGATTGGCGCGCAAGGCGTCGTTGATCTTGACCGAGCCGAGCGACCCGCCCATCGCGAGGATGACCGGCTTGCTTGGTGTGAAGCCGCAGAACGATCTTCCCCGCTCGGCATTTCCTTCGAGGATCTCATGGCGGATCGGCGAGCCGGTGTGCACCGCCTTTTGCGGGTCGAGGTGCTGGAGCGTCTCCGGGAAGGTGACGCAGACTTTGCTGGCAAACGGCACGGAGAGCTTGTTGGCGAGCCCCGGCGTCAGGTCGGACTCGTGGACGATCACGGGAATGCGGTTCAACCACGCCGCGACGACGACCGGCACGGCGACGAATCCCCCTTTGGAAAAAACGGCCTTGGGCTTGATCCGACGCAGCAGGCGGTAGGCCTGCCAGGTGCCTTGCAGGACGCGAAACGGGTCTTTGAAATTCTTTAAATCGAAGTAGCGGCGGAGCTTGCCGACGGCGATGCCGTGGTAGGGCAGGCCGGTTTCGGCGATGATCTCCTTTTCGATCCCATCGTGGGAGCCGATGTATTCAATGGCCCAGCCGGCTTGCTTCAGCTTCGGCAAGAGGGCGATGTTCCCGGTGACATGCCCGGCCGAGCCTCCGCCAGTCAAGACGAGCTTTTTCATGACTCATTCACCTCAAACTACATGTATGTATCAGCCATTATAGCGCAGAACAATCCCGGTGGCGAACCCAAGAATTATTGTGCCGTCCGGTTCGAGTAAACGGGCGGTGCCCTGCCGGAAAAATCGGCAGGAGCCTTCTTCAGGCGCTGCGGGACGAGCATAGGATAAAGCAGACTGACGGAAAGTGAGGTGCAAGCAGCATGAATTTCTCTCGGTTCGTTGGCCGTGACGTGGATCTGGAAACGTTCGGCGGGCGCCGCATCCGCGGCCGTGTCGTCATCATCCGTGACGGCGTCATCATCATTCGCGTCCGTTCCCGCCGCCGCCGTCGCCGTCGCCGCTCCTTCGTCTTCGTCCGCACGGTGCAAGTCTCCCGCGGCGTTGTCGTCGTGCGTTAACGCAAGCTACAGCACAAAGCCCCCGCCAGATGACGGGGGCTCTTGCTGTTGGCAGACGGCAGCTCTGCACTTACTGGAACTTCCACAGCACCGCATTCGTCGCGCTGTCGACGACGCGGGAGTTGGCGTAGAGCTTGCCGTATGCGATGGCCGCTTCAACATCGTACCACTCGTAGGTTTTGAGCAGACGGTTGCCTTGGTAGACGTGTTTCGGCCAGTTGTTCCAAACGACTTGGCTGGTGCTGACGTCGATGACTTTCGTTTTCGCATATTTTTTGGCATAGCCGATGGCGCCGGTCTGGGACTTGAAGCTGTTGACGTAGCGGTTGTTTTGCGAAACGTAGCTCGGGTAGTTGTCCCATTTCGTCTCGCCGGTGCTTTTTTCGATCACTTTGGTATGGTCCCACATTTTGGCGTACGCAAGGCCTGCTTCATAGGTCGGGAACTCTTGGAGCAACGTCTTATATTGGTAGACGGAGAATTTCGCCTGCGGTTTGTTGGAGACGGTCAACGCATGGCGGCCCATCGTTTCCCAGACGTAGCGGAAGCGGTCGCGCGCATAGGTGCGCACCGTGCCGTTGGCCGGGTCGTTGACGATGATCTCCGCATCGTTGTAACCGATGATCGTCATCACATGCTCCGGAGAGCGCCAGGTGATCGTGCGGCCGTAGCGGGTGCGCCAAGACGCGTTGATCGTCGGCTCCTCCAGGTAGTTCGTCACCCACGCCGCTACGGGCTGGCCGCTGTCGACGACGCGCAGGAGGTCTTCGAACTTTTTGCCGCTGAGATCGACCCCGCGGCCGGGCAGGTAGCGGTCGACCACTTTGACCATCGGTTTGGCAAAGACGCCAAAGCTGCCCTCTTTTTCGAACGGATTGCCGACAAATCCTTCATGCGGATCGCCGCCGTATACCAGCCCGTCGGTGCGCCACAACAGCGGCTGGCGCGGGATGGCGGCCGCCACGTCCGATTTGGTAACGTTTGCGCCCGCCCAGTTCATGATCATCGTGACGGCTGCCGCTTCGCAGCCGGCCGGAAGCTCCGGATATTGTCCGAAGACCGGAACGCCCGAGATCCGCTTGGAGGCTGCCTCCGCTGCGGGAGCAGGCAGGATGGTGATCGCCGCTGCCAAGACTAGTGTCAAATAGGCATATCGCTTGTGCCGCATCAATCTTCTCCCCTTTTTTCTCACACACACTTTTCCATATATTAGATGTTTAATGTCGATATTCCTCTATTTCACATTGCACAAAATGCGTCTGAGTTCTCACAAGGGTTATCTGGCTTAATAACGAATATAGTTAACAGATAAAATCGATTGTCTTAATGAAATCATATTGAAGGGACGATCTCAAACATGACTCTCTATGCATTTCCCGCATCGTTCGCTCAGCGCAGGCTCTGGTTCCTCGATCAACTCTCGCCGGGGAATGCGGCGTATCATATGCCGTTTGCGCTGCATTTGACAGGCGCTTTGGATGCCGGGGCCATGCAGCGCGCTCTGCAGGAGATCGTGCGGCGGCATGAAACGCTGCGCACGACGTTTCGGGAGACGGACGGGCAGCCGATGCAGATCGTGCGCGAAGCGGCGGAGCTGCCACTGATCGTGCAGGATGTGCAGGAGCTGTCCGGGCCGGAGCGCATGGTTCGCGTGCAAGAGCTGATCTTGGCAGAATGCGTGCGCCCGTTTGCGCTGGCGGAAGACCTGCCGCTGCGCGTCACCTTGTACCGATTGGCGCCGGAGGAGCATGTGCTCCTGTTTGTGCTGCACCATCTCGTCTCGGACGGCTGGTCGAACGGAGTGATCGCCCGTGAGCTGTCGGCGCTATATTCGGCCTATTCGCTTGGCGTCGACTCGCCGCTTGCGGAGCCGGAGGTGCAGTATGCTGACTTCGCGCACTACCAAGGGGAATGGCTGGACAGCGAGGACTATGCGGAGCAACTGGCCTTCTGGAAGCAGACGCTGGCGGGGCATCCGTTTGTCCTGCCGCTGCCGACCGATCATCCGCGTCCGGCCAAGAGCAGCGGTCGAGGCGGCACGGTGCCGTTCGTTCTCCCTCCCGATCTGACGCAAAAGCTGCGCGGGGTGGCGCTGAGCGAAGGGGCGACGCTGTTCATGACGCTCCTGACCGCGTTTAACGTGCTGCTGGCCCGCTATGCGGAGGTCCGCGATGTGCTGGTCGGAACGCCTGTCGCCGGGCGAATCTTGGAAGAGGTGGAAGGGACGGTCGGGCTGTTTGCCAACTCGATCGTGCTGCGCACCGTGCTGCCGGAAGCGGCAACGTTTGCCGATCTGCTGCAGGGCGTGAAAAAAGCGGCGCTGGCCGCCTACGCGCACCAGGAAATGCCGTTCGAAAAGCTCGTCGAAGAGCTGCAGCCGGAGCGGTCGCTGGGCCTCTCGCCGCTGTTTCAGGTGATGTTTTCGCTGCAGACGGCATCGGGGCCGCTGCTGGAGCTGCCGGGAGTGGCGGCGACAGAGCTGGAACTGCCGCGCGACTATGCCAAATTCGACCTGCTGCTCGACGTGACAGAGACGCCTGAGCAACTGTTGTGCATGCTGGAATACAGCACCGACCTGTTCAAGCGCGAGACGGTGGAAAAGATGGCCGGGCATCTGTTGACGCTGCTGTACGGCGCGGCAGAAGATCCGCAGAGCTGGTGGCAGGAACTGCCTGGTGAAGCGGTTCCGATCGGGCTGGTGCGGCACGAGTGGAAGCGGGACGGGAATGCTCCACAGGAATACGTGGCGCCGCGCACGCCGGCCGAAGAGCTGGTCGCCGGGATTTTCGCCGGGGTGCTGCGGGTGGAGCGCGTCGGCGCCCATGACGATTTCTTTGCGCTCGGCGGGCATTCGCTGCTCGGAGCGCAGGCGATGTCGCGGATTCGCACGGCGTTTGGCGTTTCCGTCCCGCTCGATGTACTGTTTGAGACGCCGACGGCAGCCGAGGTGGCGGCAAAGGTGGAGAAGATGCTGCAGACGGCGGGCAGTGCGGACGGCGGCAGCGCGTCGCTGGTGCCGGTGTCGCGGGACGGGGAGTTGGCCTTGTCGTTTGCTCAGCAGCGTTTGTATGTGCTTCATCAGATCTTGACGGAGAAGTCGGCGTATAACATGCCATACGCGGTGCGGCTCGCCGGATCGCTCGACGTGGCCGCACTGGAAGAGAGTCTGGCGGAGATCATCAGACGGCATGAAGCGCTGCGCACGACGTTTGCCGAAGCGGCGTTCGGCCCGGTGCAGGTGATCGCGCCGGAGGGGGCGATGCCGCTTGCTGTGACCGATCTGAGCGGGTTGGAAGCTGTGGCGCGGGAGCAGGAGTGGAGGCAACGGGTGCAGGCGGAAGCGGAGACGGCGTTCGATCTGCAGAAGGGGCCGCTGGTGCGCTGTTCCTTGCTGAAGCTGAACGAAGCAGAGCATATTTTGATGCTCAACTTCCACCACATCGTGTTTGACGGCTGGTCGGTCGGCGTGTTCATTCGCGAGCTGACCGCTTTGTACAGCGGTGAGCAGTTGCCGGAGCGGGCGCTGCAGTACGCCGACTTTGCCGCCTGGCAACGGGAATGGCTGTCCGGCGAAGTGCTGGAAGAGCAGTTGTTATATTGGAAGAAACAGCTTGGCGGAGAACTGCCGCTGCTGGAATTGCCGACCGACCGTCCGCGTCCGCAGGTACAGACCTATGCGGGGGCGATGCTGCCGTTCCGTTTCGGGAAGGAGTTGACGGCGGAGCTGAAGCGGTGGAGTCAAGAGCAGCAGGCGACGCTGTTCATGACCTTGATCGCCGGATTCACGGCGCTTTTGCACCGCTATTCAGGGCAGGAGGACATCTGTGTCGGGACGCCGATCGCCGGGCGCAACCGGGAAGAAATCGAGGAGATGATCGGCTTCTTCGTCAATACGCTGGTCTTGCGCAGCGACTTCTCGGCCAATCCGAAGTTCTCCGAGCTGGTCGCGCAAGTGCGCCAGACGTCGTTGGGCGCGTATGCGCATCAGGATGTGCCGTTTGAGATGCTCGTCAAGGAGCTGCAGCCGGCGCGCAACATGAGCGCGTCACCGCTGTTTCAGGCGATGTTTGTTCTGCAAAACGCCCATCTGGAAAAAGTCGCCTTGCCCGGCCTGACGCTGGAGCCGTTGGAGTTGGAAGGGCGTACGGCGAAGTTCGACCTGCTCGTCTCGTTGTCCGAAACGGACGGAGAGCTCGTTGGCACCTGGGAGTACAACACCGACCTGTTTGACGAAGCCACGATGCTCCGGATGATCGGCCATTTTGAGACGCTCGTCGGAGCGATTACCGCCGGGACGGATCTGCCGGTCGGGGAGATCGGATTGCTGACGGAGCAGGAGATCGCGGAAGTTGCACCCTCCCCGGAGACGCAGACGGTGCCCGAGCAGCTGTTGCAAGAGCTGTTTGAAGAGCAGGCAGCAAAGACGCCGGACGGCTTGGCGCTGGTGATGGGCGAGCAGGAGATGACCTACCGCGAGCTGAACGAGGAAGCGAACCGTCTGGCCCGGCATTTGCAAGCGCTGGGCGCCGGGCCGAACATGCCGGTCGGGCTCTCGATGGAGCGCTCGCCGGAGATGATCACGGGGCTGCTGGCGATCTTAAAGGCGGGCGGATGCTATGTGCCGCTCGACCCGGCCTACCCCAGAGAGCGTCTGGAGCTGATGGTGCAGGGATCGCAGCTGACGATCCTGCTGACCAACTGCGCCGATGCGGGCTGGGATGCCACCGTTGCCTCCGTGATCGACGTGGAGCGCGATCGTGCACAGTGGGCAGCGTATGGCGCGGAGAATCCGGCCTATCAGCTGACACAGGAGCATCTCGCCTACGTCCTCTATACCTCAGGTTCGACCGGCATCCCCAAAGGGGTCGCCATGCCGGGGCGGGCGCTGGCCAACCTGGCGGTCTGGCAGCGGCGGGACGCACGCATTCCGCAGGCGAGAACGCTGCAGTTCACCTCGCTGAATTTTGACGTGTCGTCACAGGAGATCTTCGCCACGCTCTGCGCGGGCGGCACGCTGGTGCTGATCCCGGAGGCGATGCGCAAAGACCTGTCCCAACTGCCGAAGCTGGTGCAAGAGCAAGGGGTCGAGCGGATGTACATGCCGTTTGTCGCTTTGCAGCACGTGGCGGAGCTGTGCGTGGAGCAAAACATGCACCTGCCTGCGCTGCGAGAGGTGATGACGGCAGGCGAGCAGCTGCAGATCACGCCGGTCGTGCGCGAATTCTTCAAACGCCACCGGGAGTGCCTGCTGTATAACCAATACGGTCCGACCGAAACGCATGTCGTCACGTCGCATCGCCTGGAAGGTCCGGCCGAACAGTGGACGCTGCTGCCTTCGCTGGGCAAGGCGATCACGAACACGAGCGCGCTGGTGCTCGACGCCCGCCTGCAGCCGGTGCCGATCGGCGTGCGCGGCGAGATCTGCATCGGCGGCGTGTCGGTGGCGCACGGGTATCTGCAGCGGGAGGATCTGACGGCGGAACGTTTTGTCAACTCGCCGTATGGACGGCTGTACAAAACGGGCGATATCGGGCGGTTGCTGCTGGACGGCACGATCGAATACCTCGGCCGCCTCGATCATCAAGTCAAGATCCGCGGGCACCGCATCGAGCTCGGCGAGATCGAAGCGACGCTCAACTTGCATGCCGATGTACGGGAGGCGGTCGTCACCGCCCGCGCCGACTTGCCCGGCGGCGGCAAGCGACTGGCCGCCTACGTGGTGCCGCAGCCGGACAGTGCCAGCGGCCCGGCCGAGTGGCGCGAATTCCTCCGTGCCAAGCTGCCCGACTACATGGTGCCGTCGGCGTTTGCCGTGGTGGAACAGTTCCCGCTGACCCCGAGCGGCAAAGTTGACCGCAAGGCGCTGCCGGCGCCAACCGCCGCACCGAGCACGGCCGAAGCGGGCGACCAAGCTCCGCAAAATGAGATCGAGCGGCAACTGGTCGAGATCTGGTCACAGCTACTCGGCGTGGAGCGGGTGGGGATTCATGATAATTTCTTCGATCTGGGCGGCGATTCGCTCCTGATCTTGCAATTGCACAAGCAGCTCGTGCCGCAATTCCCGCACAAAGAGCTGACCGTAGTCGAGCTGTTCCGCCACCCGACGATTCACACGCTGGCGTCTTTCCTCGCCGTGGAGACGGTCGAACAGCCCGATTTTGAAGAGGTCGAGAACCGCGTTGAGAAACAAAAAGAAATGCTGGCACGGCGCAAACAGATGATGAAGGGCAGGAGAGGATAAGCCATGAGCAACGCATTGATGGAAGGAATTGCGATCATCGGCATGTCGGGGCGGTTTCCCGGCGCGGAGAATCTCGAAGCATTTTGGGAGAATTTGAAAAACGGGGTGGAGTCGATCTCCGATTTCACCGACGAGGAGCTGAAAGCAGCGCTGGTCTCCGAACAGCTGCTCCAGCACCCGAACTACGTGAAGCGCGGCGGCGTGCTGCAAGGCGCCGACCGCTTCGACGCCGAGTTCTTCGGCTACACCCCGCGCGAGGCGGAGATCACCGACCCGCAGCAGCGCGTCTTTTTGGAAGCGGCGTGGGGGGCGCTGGAGCATGCCGGCTATGATGCGGAGCGCTACGCCGGGGCGATTGGCGTGTTCGGCGGGGCGGCGAGCAACCGCCACGAGACGATGTACCTCGCGGCGAACCAGGACGTGGTGGCGGCGATGGGGCCGCTGCAGGCTTTGATGGGCGTTTCGCGCGACTTTTTGGCGACCCGCGTCTCTTACAAGCTCAACCTGACCGGCCCGGCGGCGACGGTGCTCACCGCCTGTTCGACCGGCCTCGTCGCCGTGCATCAGGCTTGCCAGAGCCTCTTGATGTATGAATGCGACATGGCGCTGGCCGGTGGTGTGGCGGTGACCTTGCCGCAAAAACAAGGCTACCTCTATCAGGAAGGCGGCATCATGTCGCCGGACGGTCACTGCCGCACGTTTGATGAAGCGGCCAAAGGCACCGTGCCGGGCGAAGGCGTCGGCGTGGTCGTGCTGAAGCGCCTCGACGACGCGCTGGCTGACGGCGACACGATCCATGCGGTGATCAAAGGCACGGCGATCAACAACGACGGCTCGATGAAAGTCGGCTACACCGCGCCGAGCACCGACGGTCAGGCGCAGGCGATCGCCCAGGCACAATTGCTGGCCGGGGTGGAGCCGGACACGATCTCCTACGTGGAAGCGCACGGCACGGCGACCGTCTTGGGCGACCCGATCGAAGTGGCGGCGCTGACGCAGGTGTTCCGCAACAAGACCGACCGCGAGCAATTCTGCGCGCTGGGCTCGGTCAAGTCGAACATCGGGCACGCCGACGCGGCGGCCGGCGTGGCCGGTCTGATCAAGACGGTCTTGGCGCTGCAGCACAAGCAACTGCCGCCGTCTCTGCATTTTGAAAAAGGCAACCCGGGCATCCCGTTCTCCGCTTCGCCGTTCTATGTCAATCATGAGCTGAAAGAGTGGAAATCGGACGGCCCGCGCCGCGCCGGGGTCTCGTCCTTCGGCATCGGCGGCACGAACGCGCACGTGGTGCTGGAAGAGGCGCCGGCGGCGGAAGTGTCGGCAGCAGCTGCGGAGCATCAATTGCTCGTCCTCTCTGCGAAGACTCCTACCGCCTTGGAAGCGGCGGCCCGGAACCTGCAGGCGCATCTCGGCACACACCGGGAGCAGGCGCTGGCCGACGTGGCCTACACGCTGCAAAAAGGGCGCAAGGCGTTCCCGCACCGCCTCTTTGCGGTCGCCGGCAGCCATGAGGAAGCGGCGAACCTGCTTCTGACCTCCGATGACGAATTGACCGGCAAAGGATCGCTGCTGGCGGGCGAAGATGAGCTGGAGCGCTCCGTCGTGTTTCTCTTCCCGGGCCAAGGGGCGCAATATGTGAACATGGGCCGCGACTTGTATCAGGCCGAAGCGGTGTTCCGCGAATCTGTCGACCGCGCGGCTGAGCTGTTGGTGCCGCACCTCGACCTGGACCTGCGCACCGTCTTGTATCCGGCAGCGGGGCAGGAAGCGTCGGCACAGGAACGGCTGACGCAGACCCGCCTGACCCAGCCTGCCCTGTTTGTGATCGAATACGCGCTGGCCCAGCTCTGGCTGTCCAAAGGCATCGCCCCGAAGGCGATGCTCGGCCACTCGATCGGCGAATATGTCGCCGCTTGCCTCGCCGGCGTGTTCACGCTGGAAGCAGCGTTGGAGCTGGTCGCGGCGCGCGGCGCGATGATGCAGGAGCTGCCCAGCGGCTCGATGCTCGCGGTGATTCTCTCTGAAGAAAAACTGCGCCTGCTGCTCCCGGCCAACCTGTCTCTCGCCGCCGTCAACGGGCCGAACGCCTGCGTGGTGTCGGGCGAGCATGAGGCGGTCGCCGCATTCGAAGCGGCGCTGGAGCAGCAAAACATCTCCTCGCGCCGTTTGGAGACTTCCCACGCGTTCCACTCCGCAATGATGGAGCCGATGCTCGACGCCTTTTTGGCCAAAGTGCAAGGAGTTGAACGGAACGCACCGCAACTGCCGTACCTCTCCAATGTCAGCGGCACATGGATCACCGGCGAGCAGGCGACCGACCCGTCCTACTGGGTGACACACCTGCGGGAGGCGGTGCGCTTTGCCGACAATGTGCAGGCACTGCTCGGCCATGCCTCGCACGTCTACCTCGAAGTCGGGCCGGGCAATGCGCTGGGCAAGATGGTGAAGCAGACGGCGACCGCCGCGCAAGGGCAGGCGGACACCGTCGCCACCCTGCGCCACCGCAGCGAAACTTTGCATGACGGCAAGGCGTGGCTGCGCGCGGTCGGTAAGCTCTGGGCGGCGGGCGTGGAGATCGACTGGAACGCGCTGTATGGTGCAGACGAGCAGCGCCTGCGCGTGCCGCTGCCGACCTACCCGTTTGAAGGCAAGTCTTACATGCTGCAGCCGGGCGTGCCGGGCACGTCGAAACACTCGCTCGCCAAGCAGAAAAACGTCGCCGACTGGTACTACGTCCCGGTCTGGAAGCAAGCCCATCTGAGCGCTGCCGCTCTGGACGCACCGAAGCGCTGGCTGGTGTTCCTCGACGATGCCGGATTCGGCGGCGAGGTGGTCAAAGAGCTGCTGGCCGAAGGGCAGGAGGTGGTCTCGGTCGTCGCTGACGATCATTTCTCCCGTCTGGAAGACAACGTGTACGGCCTCGACCTGCGCAGCCGCGAACAGTACGGCGAGCTGCTCAAGGAGCTGCAGCTGGCCGGGCAGATGCCGGAGCGCATCGCGCATTTGGGGGCGCTGTCCGAACTGGCGGACAGCGACACCGGGCTCGACCGCTTCGAAGCGGCGCAAGAGCGTGGCCTGCATGCGCTGGTCTATCTGGCGCAGGCGATCACCGACCAGGGCTTTGCGGAAGGGATCGAGATCATCGTCATCACCAACAACCTGCAGGAGGTGACGGGTGGTGAAGTGTTTGCGCCGGAGCGGGCGACGCTGCTCGGCGCGTGCAAAGTCATCCCGCAGGAGTATCCGTCCCTGTCGATTCGCACGGTCGACCTCAACCTGCCCTATGCAGGAGCACCGCAGGCGGCCGATTGTGTGGAGCAGGCGGCGGAAGAGCTGCTGTCTGTGGCGACGGAGGAGCATGTCGCCTATCGCGGACATACCCGCTTTGTGCAGACGCTGGAAAAAACGTCGTTGCAGCAGGCGGCGAAGCGAGGGCGCGAACTGCGCCAAGGCGCGGTCTACCTGGTCACCGGCGGCGCAGACGGCACGGCGCAGCAGCTGACCGAGCATCTCTTGCAGGAAGTCGGCGCCAAGGTGGCGCTGGTCTGCCCGGAAGCGGAGCGCGCGGCGCTGGAGCAGCAGCTCAGCCACCATGCCGACCTGCTCTGCATCGGCGGGGATGTCACCCAACTGGGCGAGATGCAGGCGGCGGTTGCGCAGGCCCGAGCGCATTTTGGCGATCTGAACGGGGTGTTCCATGCCGCGGTGAACAAAGGCATGGGCATGATGCAGTTCAAGACGCCGGACGCGATCGCCGAGGGGCTGGATGAAAAAGTGAAAGGGGCGCTCGTGCTCGATGCGGCGCTCGACGGCGCGGAGCTTGATTTTGTCGTGCTGTTCGCTTCGACGATCGGCTTGGTCGGCGGCTTGGGTGCGCTGGAAAATGCGGCGGCGAGCTTGTTCCTCGACGCGTATGCCCGCGTCAAGACGGCAAACGGCACCCGCGCTTATGCGATCGACTGGAGCATCTGGAAGTGGGAGACCTGGCTGGAAGAGCGGATGGGCAACAATCCGGCGGTGCAGGCGCACATGAAGCAGATGCGTGAAGACTACGGCATGACGCGGGCGGAAGGCATGGCTGCCTTGACTGCGGTGCTCGGCAGCGGCTTGACGCAGGTGATCGTGTCGACGCAAAATCTGCACGCCGTGATCGAGAACCAGCAGGCCTACACGATGGGCGCGTTCTCCCAAGGCGGCGTGGACGCATCGCTGCGCAAGGAAGGCGATGCCGATTATGTCGCACCGCGCAATGAGACGGAAGAGAAGATCGCAGGCATCTTAGGCGAGCTGTTTGGCGTAGGCTCGGTCTCAGTGCTCGACAACTTCTTCGAACTGGGCGGCAACTCGCTGTTGGCGATTCAATTGGTGGCGCGGATTCGTCAGGAGTTTATGGTCGAGCTGCCGATGGATGAGTTCTTCGCAGCGCCGACGATCGCAGGCCTCGCCGAGCGCGTGGCGCAGACGGGGCTGGCGCAGGAGGAGCTCGACGAGTTGGAGCGCTTGCTCGGCGAGATTGAAGACCTCGATCTGGATGAAGTGCAGGCTCGCCTGCTCAGCGAGCAGTAAGAGGGAGGGAGAACGACCATGGATGACTTGCAGAAACGTCTGGCAGCCTTGCCGCCGGAGAAGCGCAAACTGCTGGAACTGGCTCTGAAACAAAAGGGCATCGACGTGTCGAAAGCGGCTCCGAAGCAGGACGGCATCCCGGTGCGCGGACATGACGGGCCGAGCCCGCTGTCGATCGACCAGCTGCGCCTGTGGGAGAGCTATCAGCGGACGCCCGATGATCCGCGCCACAACAACTACAACGCCCAACTGATCACAGGTCCGCTCAATGCGGACGCCTTGCTGAACGCCTACCGGGAGATCGTGCGCCGCCATGAAGCGTGGCGCACGGCGTTCCGGGTGATCGACGGCACGCCGAAACAGGTCGTGCTGCCGGAGCTGCCCGTCGAAATGGAGCGGATCGACCTGCGCCATCTGCCTGCCGCCAAGCGGCGCGAGGAAGCGAACCGCCTGATGGTAGACGCGACGCGGATTCCGTTCGATGTGACGACGCCGCCGTTGTTTCGGATTCTGCTCGTGCAGCTCGATGAGGAGGAGCATATCAAGCTGTGGGTGACGCATCATCTGATCACCGACCGGATCACGTACATGGTGACCGATCAGGAGCTGTTGCAGTATTACATGAGCGAGCTGACCGGAACGCCGCTGCACCTCCCGCTGCCGCAGGTGCAGTATGCCGATTGGGCGGAGTGGCAGGTGAACTACCTGCAGGGCGAAGTCTTGGAGGAGCTGACTGCGTTTTGGAAAGGGCAGTTGGCGGGCGCCTCGTTACAATTGGACTTTCCCGCCGACCATCCCCGCCCGGAGCGGATGAGCTTCGAGGGCAGACGCAAGCATTTCCGGCTGTCGAGCGAGCTGTTTCAAGGCATCAACAGCTTGGCGAAAGCGGAAGGCGTGACACCGTTTATGGTATTTCTGGCGGCGTATGATGCTCTGCTGCACCTCTATTCGGGGCAGGAGGACATCGTCGTCGGCACGCCGTACGTCAACCGTTCGCGGATGGAAGTGAAGAGCACGGTCGGGTATTTCCTGACACCGATCGTGTTCCGCGTCGATGTGCACGGCGAAATGTCGTTCCGCGACCTGCTGCACAAAGTGAAAGACGTCAACGTGGCGGTGCACAAGCATGCCGACGTTCCGTTCGGGATGCTCGTCGATCTGATGGAGCTGCCGGACGATCCGGGCCGCCATCCGGTGTTTCAGGCGATGTTCGTACACGTCGATGTCCCAACTGTGCAAGTGCTGGAGGGCATGCCGCTGTCGATCGTCGATCTGGACATCGACGGGTCGACATCGAAGTATGACATCGTTTTTGCGGTGCTCGATGCGAACGAGGAGCCAAAAGGGTTCTGGGAGTTTAACGCTGACCTGTTTGAGCAGGAGACGATCGAGCGGATCGCTCAGGATATGGAGCGGCTGCTGGAAGCGGTGCTGCAGAATCCGGGGCAAAAATTGGTCGACCTGCCGCTGCGGGTCAGAGAGGAGCAGGCGCGATGAAGAGTTTGAGCGATCGCTTGGCTGCATTATCCCCGGAGCAACGGGCGCTGTTGGAAAAGAAGCTGCAGCAGAAAAACATCGACAGCAGCAAGCTCGCGAAAGCGGAGCCTGCGATTCCGCGCCGCACGTCGGAGGGGCCGGCGCCGCTGTCGGTCGATCAGGAGCGGATCTGGTTCTTCCAGCAGATGGAGCCGAACGACCCGGCGTACAACATGTACAGCGTTGTGAAGATCACGGGTGATTTGGACCTGTCGCGGCTGGAGCAAAGCGTCGGAAAGATCGTGGAGCGGCATGAAGCGCTGCGCACAACGTTTGCGCAGATTGACAGCGAGCCGCGGGCGGTGGTGGCCGAGGCACGGACGGTGCCGCTCGTGGTGCGGGATGCGCGCGGCCTTGCGGAAGCGGCGGTGCTGGAACAGCTGCTCACCGAGGTGCAGGTACCGTTCGATCTGGAACAGGGGCCTCTGCTGCGGGCGTTTTGCTGGCAGACGGGCGAGCAGGAGCACGTGTTTTTGCTGATCGTGAATCATCTGGTGAGCGATCACCAGTCGCTGGGGCTGTTCTTTGGCGAGCTGCTGCGGCATTACGAAGGGATGGAGCTGCCGGCGGTGCCACTGCGGTATACCGATTTTGCCGAGTGGCAGCGGGAGCAGTTGCAGGGGGATGGAGAGGAAAAGCTGGTGTCCTATTGGAAGGAGCGGTTGGCAGGGGGCGAATTCGTGCTGAATCTGCCGACCGACCGTCCTCGTCCCGCCGTGCAGACCTATCGCGGGGCGCAAGTGAAAGTTGCGCTGCCTGAGCGTGTATTGGCCGGCGTGAAAGCGCTCGGCGGCAAGCACGGGGTGTCGCCGTTCATGGTGACGATGGCGGCGTATCAGGCGCTGTTGCACCGCTATACGGGGCAGCAGGATGTGCTGGTCGGCACGCCGGTGTCGCTGCGCAAACAGCAGGAGACGCAAGGGGTGATCGGCTTTTTCCTGAACACGATGGTGATCCGGACGGACGTGTCGCCGGAGTTGAGCGGACTGGATCTGCTGCTGCGCACGAAAGAGGCGGCCACCGGGGCGTTTTCGCATGGGGACATGCCGTTTGGACTGCTGCTGGAAGAGATCAAGCCGAAGCGGGACTTGAGCCGGAGTCCGATCTTTCAGGCGATGTTCACCTATGTCGAAGGGGCCGGCGGCGTGCAGGAGCTGGCCGGATTGACGCTTGAGCCGATGGAGTTTGACGGCGGCACGGCAAAATGCGACCTGTCGCTGACAGTCATGGAATCGGCGGCGGGAGCGGAAGTGCTGTTCGAGTATGCGTCCGATCTGTTCGACGCGGCGACGATCGAGCGCATGGCAGGCCATTACCTGCAACTGCTCGCCGGCCTGGTGCAGACGCCGGAACGGAAAGTCGGCGCGTTGCCGCTCTTGACCGACGCGGAGCAGAAGCGACTGCTCGTAGATTGGAACCAGACCCAAGCAGATCTGGAGCCGCAGCGCAGCCTGAGCATCCAAGCGCAATTCCAGGCACAGGTCGCGCGCACGCCCGATGCGGTGGCTGTGGTGTTTGGCGGTGAGGAGCTGACCTTTGCTGAGCTCGACAGCCGCGCGAACGCACTTGCGCACCACTTGGTGACCACTTGCGGCGTTGGCCCGTCGATGCGGGTCGCCATCCTCGCCGAGCGTTCGCTCGCCATGATCACCGGCCTCCTCGGCATCTTAAAAACGGGTGCCGCTTACGTTCCCCTCGATCCGGCCTACCCGGCGGAGCGCGTGGCCTATGTCTTGCAAGACGCAAACGTGCAGGCGTTGGTGACGCATGAGAAAAATAAGGCGAGCCTGTCGGGATTGTCTGATCTGCCGGTCGTTTCTTTTGATACGATTCCTTCGCTCAGCGGGGAAGTGCCTGCCCTGGCTGCAACCGACAAGACGGTCGCCTCCGTCAACGACCTTGCGTACATGATTTACACGTCAGGGTCGACAGGACAACCGAAAGGCGTGATGGTGGAGCAGGGGAATGTGGCGAACTTTTTCGGGGGGATGGATGAACGGATTCAGCCCCAGGAAGGGGAGGTGTTGCTGGCGGCGACCAGCTATGCGTTCGACATTTCGGTGCTGGAGCTCTTGTGGACGCTGACCCGCGGCATCAAGACGGTCATCGTGGCCGACCCGGCAGAGCTGCCCGCGCAGGCGGCGAAGCACGGGGTCACGCTGCTGCAAGGCACGCCGTCCCTGATGAAGATGGCGCTGGGCAACCCGGCTGCCATCCAGGCCCTGCAAGGCTTGCGGCTGCTGATGCTCGGCGGCGAAGCGCTGCCGGGCACGCTGGCAAAAGCGATCCGCGAAAAGCTGTCCTGCCGCCTGTTCAACATGTACGGACCGACCGAGACCACCGTCTGGTCATCCACGCACGAAGTCCAAACGGATGATCAGGCGATCCAGCCGATCGGCAAACCGATCCTCAACACCGAATTCTACATCCTCGACCCGCACCTGCAGCCGGTGCCGGTCGGCGTGCCCGGCGAACTGTACATCGGCGGCGCCGGGGTCACGCGCGGCTATTTCGAACGGCCAGATCTGACTGCAGAGCGCTTCCTGCCGAACCCCTTCACCGGGCAAGGGCGGATCTACCGCACCGGCGATGCGGCGCGCTGGCTGGCCGACGGTGCGGTCGAATACCTCGGCCGCCTCGATCAGCAGGTGAAAGTCCGCGGGTTCCGCATCGAGCTTGGCGAAGTGGAAGCCAGACTCCACGCTCACCCGGATATCCATGCGGCCGCCGCAGCCGCCATGCCCGATCCGCAAGGCGACCTGCGTCTGATCGGCTACATCGTCCCGCAGCCGGGCAAGACCGCCCCGGACAGCAGCGCGCTGCGCGCATTTCTGCAGACGGCGCTGCCCGACTACATGGTGCCGGCCGCCTTTGTCACGATGGAGAGTCTGCCGTTGACACCAAACGGCAAGCTCGACCGCAAAGCGCTGCCGCAGCCGGACCTGCTCGCCACAAGCGACGACACGCCGCCGCAAAACGCAGTGCAGGAAGTCCTCGTCCAGCTGTTCTGTGAACTGCTCGGGCTGGAGCGAGTCTCGCTGTCGGCCAATTTCTTTGAGATCGGCGGGCACTCGCTGCGCGCCACCCAACTGGTGGCCAGCCTGCAAGGTATTTTCTCGCTCGACCTCACCCTGCACCGCGTGTTCGACCGGGCGACGATCCTCGATCTGGAACAGGAACTGCACAGCCTCAGCGACCCGGCGCTACTGGAGACACAAGCCCAAGCCTATCTGCAAAACGGCCTCCGCCAGATGCCGAACCAAATCCGCGCGCTGGCCCGCCCTTCGCGCAGACGGCAGACATAACATTGACGCCGAAACGCAACACTACCTGTTGAAACACCCAAAAGGGGGGATCTTCAGGATGAAAAACCAACTGGCCGACCTGACGCTCGAACAGCATCAGGCGATCAACCGTCTGGAGTCGGATCTGGGCCTCGTGCTGATCGCGTACGACGACTACCGCCAGGAAGACAACAGCGGGGAACTCAAGTAGCAGTACCGCATGTGCAAACAAACGGCGAAGGCTCCAGGCCTTCGCCCTTTTGTTTTAGATCTCATCCTGCTGATCTTCCTGCTGATCTTGCCACACGTGCTGACCATCAAAAAATTCCTGTGCGAACTGTTTCAGCTCTTGCAGCCGGACGATAAAATCCTCTAAGTCGGCCAGATGCAGCGTATCCCGGTATCCGTCACCGCGGGCGTTTGTCTCCCCCTTGGGGACGTTGTGGTACAAGTGCAGCTCGATCATCCCGTCCCGGCGCACGTTCGCATCAAAGTAACCGTTCGGGTCCTGCAGCTCAATCGCCACATTTTCCCCGTTCTCGCCGAGGTGCTGACGCGTGACTTCCCACAGGTTGTCGTTCAAAAATACCATGTTACTTGTTCAGGAACACGACGCGGCGCAGATTCGGATTGGTGCGGATGATCGTGTCGCGGATCGCGGTCGTCATCGTCGGCGACAGATTGGTCGCCTCCGGAGCGTTCAGAATATTGGGGTCGCTGTTCGGGCCGCCAACGTTCGATTTTTTCATCGAACCCATGTCCTCGACCAGCACGTACGCCGTCGTGCCCGCGACCATCACGGTGGCGTGCTTGACGTTTTGCACGTTTTTGAGCGCCGCTTCCAGCTTTTTGTCTTCATACAGGCCTTTTTGGCTGTCTTGTGTGCTCAACACGTTTTGCTTCAGCTTCGGCTGCCCTTGCTTGGTCTGTGCCTGCTGGCTTTGCGCTTTGGCGCCGCCGTTGTCCGGCTTGCCGTCATTTTGCGCATTGTTGTTGCTGCACCCGGTGAGAAGCGCGGATGCGAGCGCCACAGCGAGGACGCCTGCCGCAAACTGTTTCATCAATCCCCTACCTCCCTCATTTTGTGAGTTCAGGGATAGTGTGTGTTGGTGCCCGTTTTCTAGTCATCGGGACAGGTGTCCGTGTCCCATCTCCCCTCTTTTTCGTATCTTAACAACGAGCAGAGAGGGGGTGTTTTCCTAATGTACGGCGTTTTTGGAGGTTATACCCGCTGGGCGGTAGTGTTCCTGATCATTTTCGTCCTGTTCTTCCTGTTCGTGCCCGACTATGTTGGTGGTGCCCAGGCTGGCGGCTGCGGCTGCTAACCATTTGAAAAAACCCGCTTTCCGACTCGGAGGCGGGTTTTTTTGTGCGCAGCTTTGGAGATAAATGGGATGTATAAGAAACGGAGGGGTGTGGCATGAGAAGGAAACGCAAGAACCGTATCTGGCTGTGGCTGTCCTTTTGGTGCCTGCTGCTCGTCTTTCTGGCACCCTCCGTTAGCATCGCCTATCTCGGCTGGCAATACCTGCATCCGCCGAAAAAACCGATCCTCGAAACCCCAGGAGCGTTTCGCCTCGACTACCAGGACATCGCCTTCCCAAGCGAACAGGAAAACGTCACGCTCAAAGGCTGGCTGGTGCCTGCCCGCGAAGCCACCTCGCGCATCGTCATCTTCGCGCACGGCTATTCGGAAAACCGGGCCAGCGCCAATGTCGCGCTGCACATGGCCAAAGCGCTGCACAACCGCAACATCGCCTCACTGTTGTTCGATTTTCGCGGCGCAGGGGAATCGGACGGGACGATGACTTCACTCGGCTATTATGAAAAACAGGATCTGCTCGGCGCCATCGACTACGCCAAAGGGCTCGGCTATCACCAGATCGGGCTGGTCGGCTTCTCGATGGGGGCTTCGACAGCTTTAAACGTGGCGCCGGAAGTGCCGGAAGTGCAGGCGGTGATCGCCGACTCGGCGTTTACCAACTTGAGCCAATATCTGGAGACCAACCTGTCCAACCTGCACCCGCTGGCCGAAGTGGAATTTATGCCCAAACTGGCGCTGTGGGAAGCGAGCGTTTTGACCGGGATCGAGCCGGAGGCGGTGCAGCCGATCCTGTCGATTCAGAACTTGCGCGATCGGGGTGTCTTCTTGATCCATGCGGCAGGGGATGAGATCATTCCGGCGTCAGAAAGCCGGAAACTGGCCGCCGCATCCGATTCGATGAACACGGTACTCTGGGTATCGCACGCCAACAAGCACGTCGGCACCTATTCGAAAGAGACCAGCGAATATCTGGTGCGCACGACCGCCTTTTTGTCCTACTATCTGGACAAGGGGCAGGGCGGGATGCAGACGGCAGCGAAGAGCGTGGAGGACGAAGTCCCGACGCAAGCGACGTTTACGGAGCGCATCGCGCGCACAGACAAGGAATTGTAATCAGGCACATAAAAAGAGAGGGCAGGATCTGCCCTCTCTTTCCTATAAGTACAAAGCCATCAGGTACTCGTCATAGACGATGCCGTCGACGCGCAAGGCGTCTTTTTCCACGCCGTACACCTGAAAGCCTTTGCGCTCATACAGCCGTTTGGCCGGTTCGTTGGTCGTGACGACCGCCAGTTGGATCTGCGTGACTTCCGGCAGCCGTTTGACCTCATCGATCAAGTGCTGCATCAGCTTGGAACCGGCGCCGGTGCCGTGCAGCTCCGGAATGACATACATGCCCCAGATCATGCCTTTATGTTTGAGCTTATTCTTTTGCTGTTGGACAAAGCCGATCATGCCGACCAGCGACCCGTCTTTCAAAAAGGCGCCGGCGATAAAATTGTGCGGGGCGACGCGGGAGGCGAATGCGGCGATGTCAGATTCCAGCGTGACGTGCCGTTCTTCTTCATAGGAAGAGCCGAACGCCTGCGGATACTCTTGCAGCCCGCGCAGCCGCAATGCGCGAAAGGAAGCGGCGTCGTCCGGCCCGAGGTTGCGTACGTGGAGTTGTAACATTTCTGTCATTCCTTTCTTTCTTCCTATTCTACCCGATTTTTTGGGAATGGTATATGCTGGAGTCAGAGAGGAGATGTGGCAGATGCAGACAAAACTGTCCCAAAATTGGAATTTGGATGACATTTTCACAGGCGGCAAGCAATCGGAAGCGCTGGCTGCCGAGATGACCCAGATTGCCGATGCGATTTCTGAACTTATTGTTTCCTATAAAGATTGTGATCAGTTGAAAGCTTTGATCTTGATGCTGCAAGAGCTGGGCAGCCGGCTGCAGGAGTGCGAGATGTTTATCTTCTGCTTGTCCTATGAACATCGCGGGGATGCTCAGGTCCGGCAGCTGCAGGGCACGGCGGACGGACTGCGCGCCAAACACACGGCGCTGATGATTCGCTTGGAGCAGGTGCTCGCTCAGGTGCCGCAAGCGGCGTGGGCGGAGCTGCTGCAGGACGAGCAGCTCGGTGCGATCAAGTTCTACCTCGACGAACGCCGTGAGCGGGTCCACGACCGGATGAGCGGTGAGCAGGAACTATTGGTGAACGACTTGGCGGCAGACGGTTACCACGCCTGGTCGAACCTGTACCGCACGCTGCAGCACCAGCTGCGCGTGCCGGTCGTGCTGGACGGCGCAGAGCAGGAACTGAGCGCAGGGCAGGTGTTCGGGATGCTCCATCATCGCGACCGTGCGGTGCGCATCGCGGTGCTGGAGGCGCTGGAAAGCAAAATGCAAGGGGAAGCGGAGCTGTTTGCGGCGGTGCTCAACCACATCTCCGGATTCCGGTTGGCGCTGTACAAGCAGCGCGGTTGGGACTCGGTGCTGCAGGAGCCGCTGAGTAACAACCGTCTGTCACAGGCTACGCTCGACGCGATGTACCAGGCGGTAGACCGGAATCGCCATCGCCTGACCTCCTTCCTAAAACGTAAAGGCGAACTGCTCGGCGTGGATCGCCTGATGATGCAGGACAGCAACGTGCCGTTTCAGGAAGTGTCGACCAATCTGACCTTCGATGAGGCGGCCGCTTTGATCGTCGAGCAGTTCCATGCTTTCTCGCCGCACATGTCCGATTTTGCCAAGAAGAGCTTCGAACAGGAGTGGGTGGAAGCGGAAGAGCGTCCCGATAAGCCGGGCGGCGGTTTCTGCATCCCGTTCATCCGCAAGGGAGAGTCCCGCCTGTATATGAGCTATCGCGGCCGGGCGTCCGACATGATGGTCCTCGCCCATGAACTGGGCCACGGCTATCATAATGAGGTGCTCTGCGGCCTGCCGCACTTCGCGCAGGAATACCCGATGTCGCTGGCGGAGACGGCCTCGACGTTCGCCGAGCTGATCGTGATGGACGCGGCGATCGAACAGGCTCCCGCACAGGAGGAAAAAGCGGCGCTGCTCGCCGACAAATTGGGCCGTGGGTTGCTCATGGTGCTCGGCGTCTATGGGGCCTACCGCTTCGAGCGCGTGTTTTACGAAGAGCGGAAAAGCGGCATCGTGCCGACCGAGCGCATTACCGAGCTGATGGCGGACGCGCAGCGGCATGCATACGACGGCGTGTGCGACCGCTACCATCCGTACCAGTGGGTCTTGCAGGGGCATTTCTATATGACCGACAATCCCTTTTACAACTTCCCGTACACGTTTGGCTACCTGTTTTCGATGGGACTTTATGCGCAGGCGAAACAGCGCGGGGCAGGCGAGTTTGCGGACAGCTACCGCAGTCTGCTTCGCGATACGGGCAGCATGACGGCAGAAGAACTGGCCAGCCGGCACCTCGGCGTCGATTTGACCAAGTCCGATTTTTGGCAAGGGGCGATCGACCTGCTGGCTGCCGATGTCGAACAGTTCCTGCAATTGACCGATACAGCAGTAGAGAATTGAAAAACAGTGAATAGCCAACCAGACAGACTGGTTGGCTTTTTCTGTTGCGGTTAGGCAATGGTGAAGGTGGTGCTGGCTTGCTGCGGGCTGTCGCTCGACGTGATCTGGCCGACGATGGTGTAGGTGCCGGCTGCGACTTGGTTGCCGTTGTTGTCGGTCTGGTTCCACGTCTCGCTGTAGGCACCGACTCGCCCGGCTGCAGGGTCAGCGTGATCTGTACCGATTCCCCGACCTATTTTCATATGTCCAAACATCGTGAATGTTTACTGGTTGACAGTAAAACACGCGCTTGTCCGCAGACTTTTGTCACGGTATGATGAAGAAAAGTGGAGAAAATGGGTGATCGAGGATGACGTACTCAACGGAGACTCATTTGCAGTTTGTGATGAACATCGGGCAGCAAAAGCCGGAGAGCATCATCAACCGGGAGACGGCATGCCCGTTTTGCGACCGGGCGTCGCTGACCGGTATCTTGGCGGAAGATGGTCCGCTGATGCTGCTCAAAAATAAGTATCCGGTCTTGCAGGACACTTTGCAGACGGTGCTGATCGAAACGGATGAGTGCTTGTCGGAACTTTCGACGTATGACCCGGCGCATATGCGGCGCCTGATGCGCTTTGCCGTGCAGGAATGGGAGCGGCTCGAACAAAGCGGCGAGTTCCGCTCGGTGGTGATGTTCAAAAGCCACGGCCCGCAGTCGGGCGGCACGATCCGCCATCCGCACATGCAGATCGTCGGGCTGAAGAAAGTCGACTATTTAGAGCACGTCAGCCCCGAGCAGTTCGAAGGGATCAGGATCGCCGCCGAGCCCGGGGTGGAACTGAACGTCTCGAGCAAGCCGCGGATCGGTTTTTATGAGCTGAATGTCGTCCTGTCCGACTTGGAGCAGATCGACATCATGGCCGCATACATTCAAAAGTCCGCCCACTATCTGATGCATCATTTCCACAAGGCGTGCAATTCGTACAATCTGTTCTTCTACCGGCTGAGCGGAACGATCTGCGTGAAGATCATGCCGCGCTTTGTCGCATCGCCGATCTATGTGGGCTTTGGCATTCCACAGGTCGCCGACCGGATCGGCCAGGTGGCGCAGGAGATGCAGCAACTCTACTTTTAAGGAAAGCATATGATAATAAAGGACAACTCTTTGTCGAAGAGTTGTCCTTTTACTTTGTTCCAAATTCTAGTACAATTATCTAGAAATAGAAATGTCTCTTTTCAGCCGCATGCTTTGCAATTGTCCATAGGTCAGCGACCGCCAGAGCCACTCGACCGGGCCATAACGGAAGTAACGCAGCCAGACGATCGAGAAGACCATCAGCAGCGGGTAGATCAAAAAGGAGATCAAGAGTCCTTTCGCCGGACCGATTTTGTTGAACAGGCCGAAGCCGTACGAGTAGAAGATCGTCGTGCAGATCAGCGAGGACATCAGGTAATTGGAGATCGCCATTCGCCCGACGGCGGCGAAGGGTGCCGTCTTCGCCCGGATCCAGTCGATCTGCATCAGCTGGAGGATCGACGTCACATAGAAGAAGCACAGCGCAGGATTGTGCAAGGCCCGAATGCACTGATCTAAGATGTAGCGCACCGTTTGCGGATTCGATGACACGGCGAGGCTGTTCGTGTAGAAGGCGGAGAACAGAGCGGTGAAGAGCGAGCCGACCCAGATCCAGCGGATCAGCGTGCGGTGCTCGGCCACGTTTTGGAAGATGCGTTTTTTCGCTGCGTAGACGCCGAACAGGAACATGGCGAAGACGACGGGAAACAGCGCCCAAAACACGCCGTATTGGTAGACGAAATCGGCGATGCGCTGCAGTACCTGGCTGCCGTACGTGCCATACTCGTAGACCTCGTTCGCCTCTTGCAGCATCAGCGACGGGTTGAACAGCTTGACGCCGAGCCCTGATGCCTGGTAGAGCGGGATGGTGACCTTCTGGTAGGTGCCAAGGAAATTCAGCACCGGCGTCAGGAAAAGGAAGAAAAAAGCCGAGCTGAGCACAAACCACGGTCTGGCGCGGTAGAACAGGACGAGCAAAAAGGCGAGCACCGCATATTCGAACAAGATGTCGCCCGACCAGATCAAAATGGCATGGATGAGTCCAAAGACGAGCAAGATGCTGATCCGGCGCAAAAACAGCGGCACTTCCCGTCTGCCTTTTCGACGGGCGCGCTCCAGAAAGATCATCATGCCGATGCCAAACAAAAAGGAAAACATCGTGTAGAACTTGCTGGCGACCAGCATGTCGATCAACAGTTTGGCCAGCTTGTCCCCTTCTTCTGTCCACAGCGTCATCCGGGCGCGGGACAGATACTGGTAGGCGCTGGAGAAGAACTGCATGTTGACGATCAAAATCCCCAAGATGGCAAAACCGCGAATCACATCAAGCTCCATCATCCGCTGTTCGGGTTGAATCGGTTTGACTTCTGACTGCTGTGTCATGGAGAGATTCCCCCTTTCTTTCCTTATAGTCGGAAAATTTGCAAGAAACGTTGCAGTCGATAAAGTAGTAAGGAAAAATATTTTAGACAGAATTTTCGAGATTTCACTTTACAGATACAATTGTAGTGTAATATATATGAGTAAAGATAATTGTTTGTCATGGAATAATCAACTCATAAGACTGAGTGATTAAATAGGAATGTTGTGTGGGGGTAATGTAATAAAAGAAATTCCGCTTGTAAGTGAAGTCTGCTAACGGAGGTAGAGTATGCAGGATACGAGATCGATCGACTCGACGAAAGCGAATGTGAAGGCGTATTCGAAAGCAGGCTATGGACTGGCAATCTGTCATCACGGCGAGATCTTGCAGGGGAAGTTTTACGACGCAGACGGCACGCTGCGCCGCGGGCTGGTGACTTTACCTTGCGACCAGTATCAGGCAGGGGCGCATTTTGTGCCGGATGCGAGCGGGATTTTGACGGTCGAGCCTTCCTTTAAGAAAAAAGCGCTGCGGGCGGCGCTCGTCACTTTGGAGAATCTGAAGGAGCGGAAAGTCGGCGGGCGGCTGGTCGTGGACAGCGACATTCCGGAAGGCTGGGGCTTGGGCTCTTCGACAGGTGATGTGGTGGCGACGATCATGGCGGTGGCGAACGCGCTGGAGATCGAGCTGTCCGAAGAGCGCATCGGAGCGCTGGCGGTCGAATCGGAGACAGCAGCCGATTCGATCATGTTTATCGACCGCTGCGTGCTGTTCGCACAGCGCGACGGGCTGGTGATCGAAGACTTCGGCGGGCAGTTTCCGGCTTTCGAGGTGCTCGGTTTCAACACGGAGCCGAACAGCAACGGCGTCGACACGCTGGCATTCGAACCGGCCAATTACAACGTGCAGGAGATCGACCGGTTTGTGAAACTGCGAGATATCATGCGCCGCGCGGTGCAACTGCAGGACGCCAAACTGATTGGACAGGTGGCGACGGAGAGCTCGGAGATCAATCAGAACTATCTGCCCAAGCTCCGCTTTGACGATCTGCAGAAGCTGGGCCTGCAGATCGGTTCGGTGGGCTTGCAGATGGCGCACAGCGGCACGGTCGGCGGTTTTATGTTTGAACCGGGCGCCGCCTGCCTCGACGAGCGTATGGCGGAAGCGACGGCGAAACTCGTCGAATGGGGATTCGAAATCACGTGCCGGTTTCAGGTCGGCTTCTAGCAAAAAGAAAGCGGGTGCAGTCTTAAGACTGCACCCGCTTTGTTGATTTTAGACAGGTTTGAAGTGTTCAAATTTCAAGGGAAAGTTAATTGTAAAGCGTCTGTCTGTGTGTTACAATTCTGTTATTTAACAAGTGACTATACAACGATAAAGTCTGGAAAATGATCGGATAATGGGTTTTCACACAGTGTATTGATGATGGGGTGAACCGCTGCGAAAATAGCCGTTTGGGCGGTGCTTATTTAAATTGAAAGAGGGTTGATCTTAAAGATGTTTTCTACAGTTGAACTCTCTCAATTGTCCTTCTCCGCTTTTTCTCCTGTGCCTCGCTTGCTCCTTCCTGTGACGATGCTCCTCAAAGGGGCCCTTCATGTCGAATGCTTACAGAACTGCCTGCACAAGGCGGCGGTGCGCCGTCAGTTGATGCAGGAGGAACCATGGGTGATGCCGGTCCTGCGCCTTGCGGATGTGCCGGAAAGTGAACGCTTTGCCCGAATTGCCGAATCTGCCGCGAAGCTCGCCGGGCGGCCGGAGCGGTTGCAGGCTTTTGTATGTGTGGCAGGTGCTGACGAGCACGTGTTGTGTTTGTTGTTGCCTTTGGCGTCGCACGAGGAGCTGCAAGGTCTGTTGATCGAGACGGCAGAAGCGTACGAGCGGGAGCTCGGAGGCGCTTGCGCCGGCATGGCGCAGGCTTGGAAAAACGTGTTATCCGGGGGCTGGCTGACCGCTGCGGAGCGCGAACAGGTGCTGACAGGCTGGAATGACACGGCGACCGGCTATCCGCGTGAGAAGACGATGCAGGAGCTGTTCGAAGAGCAGGCAGCTTTGGCGCCCGACCGGGTGGCGGCGGTCTGTGCCGGGGAAGCGGTGACCTATCGGGAACTAAACCTGCGGGCGAACCGCGTGGCTGCTGAGCTGATTGGCGCAGGCGTCGGACCGGATGTGCCGGTCGGGATCTGCGTGGAGCGGTCGATCGGGATGCTCGTCGGGATGCTTGGGATCTTGAAGGCGGGCGGGGCGTATGTGCCGCTCGATCCGGGCATGCCGCAGGAGCGGCTGGCCTTTTTGCTGGCCGACACGGAACTTCGGGTGCTGGTGACGCAGCGAGCGCTCCTGCAGCTGTTCCCGGAGCATGGGGCGAGGGTGATCCTGCTTGAGGAGCTGACGGGCGGAAGAGAAGAAAATCCGCCCTGCAGGACGACGGCAGAGTCGCTGGCCTATGTGATGTACACGTCAGGATCGACCGGACAGCCCAAAGGGGTCGCCGTGCCGCAGCGCGGCGTGGTGCGTCTGGTGCGCGATACGAACTATCTGCCGTTTGGGCCGGAGCAGGTCTTTCTGCAGGCGGCGGCGGTGACGTTCGATGCGGCGACGCTGGAGATCTGGGGCGCGCTGTTGAATGGGGCGCGTGTGGCGCTGCTACCGGGCGGGGCGTTTTCATTAGAGAAGCTCGGCCGCGCAGTGCGCGAATCGGGCGTGACGGTGCTGTGGCTGACGGCCGGCCTGTTCACGCAGATGGTCGAGCATCGGCTGGAAGACTTGCGCAGCGTGCGCTATCTGCTCGCCGGAGGCGATGTGCTGTCTGGGCCGCATGTCCGGAAAGTGCTGCGCGAACTGGACGGCATCTGCCTGATCAACGGCTACGGGCCGACGGAGAATACAACATTTACCTGCTGCTATCCGATGTGGGAGGCGGATGACGCGCTCACGTCGGTGCCGATCGGGCGACCGGTCAGCAATACGAAAGTGTACGTGTTGGACGGACAGATGGAGCCGGTTCCGGTCGGCATGCCCGGCGAATTGTATACGGGCGGCGACGGGCTGGCCAGAGGGTACTGGCGGCGTGAAGAGCTGACGGCCGCAGCGTTTGTCGACAGCCCGTTTGCGCCTGGCGAACGACTGTACAAGACGGGCGATCTGGTGCGCTATCTGGCTGACGGCCAGATTGAATTTCTGGGACGGCTCGACGGACAGGTGAAGATCCGCGGGTTCCGAATCGAAACTGGCGAGATCGAAGCGGCGCTGTCTCAGCATCCGGCGGTGCGCAGTTGCGCGGTGATCGTGCGCGAAGATGTGCCGGGCGAGAAGCGCTTGGCGGCGTATCTGGTGCTCGACCCGACGGCAGCGGAAAGCGTCTCCGCGTGGCGGACGTTTTTGGCGGAGAAACTGCCGGAGTATATGATTCCGGCGGTGTTTGTCACGCTGGAGGCGCTGCCTTTGACGCCCAACGGCAAAGTCGACAAGCGGGCCTTGCCGGTGCCGGAGGTGAGCCGTCCGGCACTGCATGCCGAGTATGCTGCACCGGGCAGTGCAACGGAGCACGTGATCGCGGAGATCTGGAGCCGATTGTTCTGTCTGGAGCGGATCGGCGTGCAGGACGACTTTTACGAACTCGGCGGGCATTCCCTGCTGGCGACGCAGATCGTCTCCCGCATCCGTGAGCAGTTGGGCGTGGAACTGTCGCTGCGGGATGTGCTGGAAGCGCGGACGGTCGCGCGGCTGGCAGAAACTGTGAGTCTTGTCCAGTTGGCAGATGGGATGCGGGTATGCGAGTCTCTTGTATCCGATCCTGACAGGCCAGGCAAGGAAAGCAAGGCGGTCGGCAATCTGTTCGAGCAGATGTCGGCGAAAGAGCGCACAGTGCCTGCCCGTTTGTCTATTGCCCAGCAGCGGCTATGGTTTTTAGATCGGCTGGAAGCGGGAAGTGCGCTGTACAATCTGCCTTTGGCGCTGCGCCTGACCGGGAAGTTAGATCTCGATGCGCTGGAGCAGGCGCTGGTGGAAGTGGTGCGCAGGCATGAAGCGCTCCGCACAGTGTTTGCAGAACGGGACGAGGGGACTGTGCAAGTGGTGCAGCCGCCCGGCGCTGTGACGTTGCAACGATGCGCTTCGTGGGAAGCGTTGCAGGCGGACGCCGCGCTGCCGTTCGATCTGGAGCAGGGCCCGTTGTTTCGTGCCGCACTCTGGCAGGCGGCAGAAGCGGAGCACGTGCTGCTGCTCAACATGCACCACATCGTTTCGGACGGCTGGTCGCTGGAGCTGTTGCGGCGCGAAGTGGCCGCTCTGTATGCGGCGTTCTCTTCCGGTGCTCCTGCGCCGCTTCCCGAGCTGCCGGTGCAGTACAGCGATTTTGCGGAATGGCACCGCAATTGGCTCGCCGACGGCGTGCTGGATGGACAACTAAGTTATTGGAAGGAACAACTTAGCGGCGAACTGCCTGTGCTGCAGTTGCCCGCCAACCGTCCGCGCCCGGCAGTGCCGTCGTACCGCGGCGGCGCCAAGCGGATGATGCTGCCGCAGGAACTGGTCGCAGCTTTGCAAAGCTTGAGCCAACAAGCAGGCGCCACCTTGTACATGACGATGCTGGCCGCGTTCAAGACACTGCTCCACCGCTACACCGACCTGCGAGACATCCTCGTCGGCACGCCGATCTCCGGCCGCAACCGGGCGGAAACAGAAACGCTGATCGGCTTTTTCGTCAACACGCTGGTGCTGCGCACAGAGCTGGACAGCTCGCTTCCGTTCCACCGCCTGATCGAGCGCGTGCGCGAGACGGCGCTGGGCGCGTTTGCCCATCAGGATGTGCCGTTTGATGAGCTTGTCGCAGCACTGCGGCCGGAACGCGACGGCTCGCACTCGCCGTTCTTCCAAGTGATGTTCGTCTTTGAAAACTCGCCCAAGCAAACGTTGCAGTTGCCGGGTCTGACGCTGGAACAGGCTGACATCGACAACGGCACGGCGAAATTTGACCTCTCCCTGCTCTTGATCCAGGAGGAGGAAGGCTTGTCGGCGACTTTCGAATACAGTGCCGACCTGTTCGACGAAGCGACCGTCCTGCGCATGATGGGCCACTTCGTGACCTTGCTGGAAAGCATCGTGCACGCGCCGGGCCAGACTGTCGGCGAACTGCCGATGCTGGCCGCGGCGGAGCGTGAAGATCTGCTCCGCCAAGCGGCGGGCGTCCCCCGTGACTATGACCTTGCGAACCTCCGCCTGCATCACCTGTTCGAGTTTCAGGCGGAGCGCACGCCTGACGCCGTCGCGCTGGTCGCCGGGGCGACGGAGCTGACCTACCGCGAGCTGAACGAGCGCGCCAACCGCACCGCCCGCTACCTGCAGCGGCTGCACACGGAGCCCTGCAGCATCGTCGCGGTGTGCATGGAGCGCTCGCCGGAGATGGTGGTCGCGCTGCTCGCCGTGCTGAAGGCGGGTGGGGCCTACCTGCCGCTCGATCCCGAGTATCCGCAGGAACGCCTGCGCTTCATGCTCGATGATTCCCGCGCCGCCGTCCTGCTCACTCAGGCTCATCTGCAAACGCGTTTCCACGACGCCAACGTTCAGGTCGTCTCGCTCGATGAAGGCTGGGAGCTCATGGCCCGGGAACTGCCGCACGCGCCCAACCTGGCGCTCGACCCGTCCGATCCGGCCTACGTGATTTACACGTCCGGCTCGACCGGCGCACCGAAAGGCGTGGTCGTCCCGCACCACGCGATCTGCAATCACATGTTATGGATGCAGGAAGAATTTCCGCTCAGCACAGCGGACGCCGTTTTGCAAAAGACGTCCTTCTCCTTTGACGCTTCCGTCTGGGAGTTCTACGCGCCGCTCTTGGCGGGCGGTCGCCTTGTGCTGGCAGAGCCGGGCGGGCACCTTGACGCCCGCTACATGGCGCGGGTGATGCAGGAGCAAGGCGTGACGGTGCTGCAAGTGGTGCCGACGATGCTTGTGATGCTGCTGAACGACGAGCAGTTTGCCGCCTGCCGCTCGCTGAAGCGGGTGTTTTGCGGTGGTGAAGCGCTGACGCCTGAGCTGGTCAACCGCTTCAATGCTGTGATGCAGGCCGACCTGATCAACCTCTACGGCCCGACCGAAGCGTGCATCGACGCGACTTTCCACGTCTGTCCGCGCGAGGGAGGACTCGTCCCGATCGGACGTCCGATCGCCAACGTGCAGGCGTACGTGCTGGACGCGAGGCAGCAGCCGGTGCCGTTGCTGGTGCCGGGCGAGCTGTACATCGGCGGCGCCGGATTGGCCCGCGGCTACCTGTACCGCCCGGAGTTGACCGCTGAGCGATTTGTCACAACGGAGCGGGGATGTCTCTACAAGACGGGCGACCTGGCGCGCTTTCTGCCGGACGGGACGATCCAGTATCTCGGCCGGATCGACCAGCAGGTGAAAGTGCGGGGCTTCCGCATCGAACTTGGTGAGATTGAAGCGGAGCTGCTGCAGCATCCGCTGGTGACCGAAGCGGCGGCGACCGTGCAGGAAAACCGCATCATTGCGTATGTCGCCGTTCAAGAAGAGGTCGGGCGGAGCGCGCTGCAGTCCTTTTTGCGAGAACGGCTGCCGGAGTACATGGTGCCGTCACAGTTCGTGCAGCTGGAACGGCTGCCGCTCACCGCAAACGGCAAAGTTGACCGCAAAGCATTGCCCGCTCCCGAGAGCGAAGCGGAGAATGCGGAGAATGCGGAGCTCGTGTTGCCGCGCAATGCGGTGGAAGAGGTGCTCGCCGTCATCTGGGCCGATCTGCTCGGCCTTGAGCAGGTGAGCGTGACGAGCAACTTTTTTGCGCTCGGCGGGCATTCCCTGCTCGGCATGCAGGTGATCGCGGAGGTCCGCGAGGCGCTCGAGGTGGAAATCGCGGTCAAGGCGCTGTTCGACGCGCCGACCGTCGCCGGCCTGGCCGGCCACCTGCTCCAAGACCCGGCACAGCGGGCAAGAGTTGAAAAGACGGCGGAGCTGTTGCTGCAACTGTCTGAGATGTCGGAAGAAGAGGTACAAAAAATGATGGAGGCGGAGAGATGAGCAGGTTTTCGAAGATCGCGATGTCCAAAGAGAAGCGCGCGCTGCTCGACAAGATGCTGCAAGACGAAGGGCTGGTTTCCTCGGGCGTCTCCCGCATCGAAAAGCGTTCGGGAGAGCGGCCGGTGCGCCTTTCGTCCAGCCAGCAGCGCCTGTGGTTCCTCGACAAGATGGAGCCGAACAGCACATCCTACAACATGCCGTACCAGATCGAACTGCAAGGGGCGCTCGATGTGCAGGTGCTGGAGAGTGCGCTGAACGAGATCATCGAGCGCCATGAGATCCTGCGCACCACGTTTGCAGCGCAAGACGGCAAGACGGCACAAGTCGTGCACAGCATGCAGCCGGTGGCGATGCCGCTCGTGCAGGCCGATCGGGCGGAACTGCCGCGTCTGGCGCTGGCGGAGGCGCAGAAGCCGTTTTCGCTGACCGCCGGGCCGTTGTTGCGGGCGAAGTTGGTGCAGACGGGGGAGCGGGCGCACACGCTGCTGCTCACCCTGCACCACATCGTGTTTGACGGCTGGTCGATGAACCTGCTGCTCCAAGAGCTGTCCGCCCTGTACGCGGCGTTTGCCAAAGGAGCTCCCTCTCCGCTCGCCGATCTCCCGCTGCAATACGGGGATTACGCGGAGTGGCAGCAGGAATGGCTGAACGGCGAAGGCTGCCAAAAGCAACTGGACTATTGGAAAGCAACGCTGTCCGGCGCGCCGGTCGTGCTCGATCTGCCGACCGATCGTCCGCGCCCTGTGGTGCAGACGCACCGCGGCGGCAACGTAGGCTTCGCGCTGTCGAAAGAGTTGGCAGAGCAGCTGAAAGCGTGGAGCCGGCAGGAGGACGTGACGCTGTTCATGACGCTGTTCTCCGCATTTTCCGTGCTTTTGTCCCGGTACAGCGGACAGGAAGACCTGCTGATCGGGGCGCCGTTTGCCGGACGCAGCCAGCGCGAGGCGGAAGGGCTGATCGGCTTTTTCGTCAACACGCTCGTGCTGCGCGCCGACCTGACCGGGAACCCTGCACCGGCCGAACTGGTGCGCCGTGTCAAGGATACGGTGACCGGGGCCTTGTCCCATCAGGAACTGCCCTTTGACCGACTGGTCGAAGAGCTGCAGCCGGCGCGCGATGCGTCGCGCAGCCCGTTGTTCCAAGCGATGTTCAACTTCCTCGACGCGCCGCATGAAGAGCTGCGCTTTGGCGGGCTGGCGCTGACGCATGGAGAAGTGCTGAACGGCACGGCCAAATTTGACCTGACGCTCTACGTGGAAGACGGGTCGGACGGCATCCGGGGCAATTTTGAATACAACGCCGACCTGTTCGAGCAGGCGACGGTCGAGCGGATGGCCGGGCATTTCCGCACGCTGTTGGAAGGCATCGCCAGCCGTCCCGAGCTGCCGGTGAGCGAATTGCCGCTGCTGACCGATGCGGAGTGGGAGCAGGCGGTGCACGGTTGGAACGACACCAAGACCCCGTATCCGCAAGACCGCTGCATTCATCAGCTGTTCGAAGCGCAGGCACAGCGGCAGCCGGACGCGGTGGCGACCGTCTACGGCGGCACGGCGCTGACCTATGCCGAGCTGAACGTGCGGGCGAACCAACTGGCCCATCACCTGCGCCGAAACGGCATCGGGCCGGATGCGCTGGTCGGGCTGTCGGTGGAGCGCTCGCACGACATGGTGATCGGGATGCTCGGCATTCTGAAAGCGGGCGGGGCGTATGTGCCGCTCGACCCGGCCTATCCGCAGGAGCGCTTGTCGTTCATGCAGGAGGACACCGGGATTCGGGTGGTCGTGGCGCAGGAGCAACTCGTCGGGAACCTGCCGCAGAGCGGCTTGACGATGATCTGTCTCGACCGCGACGCGGCTCAGATCGCCGCGGAGAGCACGGAGAACCCCGAGCCGCTCACCGGTGTGGAACACCTCGCCTACGTGCTCTACACGTCCGGCTCGACCGGCGTTCCCAAAGGCGTGCTCGTGCCGCATCGCGCGATCAACCGGCTGGTCTGCAACACCGATTTTGCGCAGCTCGACGCCACCGATGTGATCGGGCAGGTGTCGAACTCGTCGTTTGACGCGGTGACGTTCGAGATCTGGGGGGCGCTGGCCAACGGTGGCAGGATCGTCGGCGTGGGGAAAGAGATTGCGCTGATGCCGAAGGAGTTCGCGGAGGAGATTAAATCGCAAGGCATCACGGCGATGTTTCTTACCTCCGCGCTGTTCAACCAGCTTGCAGGCGTAGTACCTGACGCGTTTTCCCAGATGCGCCACCTGCTGGTCGGCGGGGAGGCGGTCGATGCGCGCTTTATGCGCGAAGTGATTAAACACGGCGCCCCCAAACGGCTGCTCAATGCGTACGGCCCGACAGAAAGCACGACGTTTGCGACCTGGCAGGATGTTTATGAAATGGCATTCGATGCGCTCTCCATCCCGATCGGCAAGCCGATCGCCAACACGTCCGCCTACGTGCTGGATGCTTATCTGCAGCCGGTGCCGGTCGGCGTGCCGGGCGAGCTGTACCTCGGCGGCGACGGCGTGGCGCGGGGCTACCTGAACCGCCAGGAACTGACGGCGGAGCGCTTCTTGCAGAATCCGTTCGCAGCCGGCCTGCTCTACAAGACGGGCGACCTCGTGTGCCGCTTGCCGAACGGGGCGATCGAGTACATCTCCCGCCTCGACCATCAGGTGAAAGTCCGCGGGTTCCGCATCGAGCTCGGCGAGATCGAGCAGGCGCTGGGAGCGCTGGGCAACATCCGCGACGTGATCGCTGTCGTGCGCGAAGATGAGCCGGGCGACAAGCGCGTCGTCGCCTATGTGGTGCCGGAGCGGACGGAAGGCTTTTCCGCCCAGGAACTGCGCGGGCTGCTCAAGGAAAAGCTGCCCGAATATATGCTGCCGTCCGCGATCCTGGCGCTCGAGGCGCTGCCGCTTACGGTGAACGGCAAAGTGGATCGCCATGCCCTGCCGCATCCGCAAGGGCTGCAGAGCCAGTCGGCCGAGTATGCGGCACCGCGCACCGAGATGGAAGAGATCGTCCTGTCCGTCTGGCAGCAGGTGCTGGGCGTGGAGTGCATCGGCATTCATGACAATTTCTTTGACCTGGGCGGACATTCGCTCTTGTTGATCCAAGTGCATGAAGGCGTACAGGAAAAGCTGCAGACGCAGTTTTCGATCGTGGAACTGTTCCGCCATACGACGGTGTATACGCTGACCAAATTTTTGTCGCAGCAGCAAGCGCAGGAGCCGGCCAAGACGGCTGGCCGTGCGGAAGAATCGCAGGCGCGGGCGCAGTCGAAAAAAGACGTGCTGAGCCGCCGCAAGCAATTATCCAAAGGCAGGGGGAAGTAAGACATGAGCCATGAGAAGGAGAACCAGATGCTCGAAGGAATCGCCATCGTCGGCATGGCCGGCCGCTTTCCGGGCAGCAAAAACATCGCCGAATTCTGGTCGCATCTGCAAAACGGCAACGAGACGATCTCCGACTTTACCGAGGAAGAGCTGAAGGCGGCAGGTGTCGATCCTGACCTCATGCAAGACCCGCAGTATGTGAAGCGCGGGGGCTTGCTGCAAGACCGCGACCTGTTCGACGCCAACTTTTTCGACTATACCGCGAAAGAAGCGGAAGTGACCGACCCGTCGCACCGCCTGTTTTTGGAGACGGCGTGGGAAGCGCTGGAGACGGCCGGCTATGACGCCGAGCAGTATCCGGGGCGGATCGGCGTGTACGGCGGCGTGGGCCAGAACAGCTTTTCCTATCATCTGTACGGCAACCCCGGCGTGTTTGGGCAGATCGGGGCGCTGCAGGCGACGCTTGCGACTTCGTATGATTTCCTCGCGACGCGCGTCGCCTACAAACTCAATCTGACCGGTCCGGCGATCACCTTGCAGACCGCCTGCTCCACGTCGCTGGTGGCGGTGCACCAAGCCTGCCAGCAGCTGTTGATGCATGAGTGTGACATGGCGCTGGCCGGCGGCGTGGCGATCAAGCTGCTCGAAGCGGAAGGGTATCTGTATCAGGAAGGCAGCATTTTGTCGCCTGACGGGCATTGCCGGGCGTTTGACGAACAGGCGCAAGGCACGATCGGCGGCGACGGGGTCGGCGTGGTGGTGTTAAAGCGTCTGGAGGATGCGCTCGAAGACGGCGACAGCATCTATGCTGTGATCCGCGGGTCGGCGGTCAACAACGACGGCGCGGGCAAAATCGGCTTTACCGCTCCCAGCGTCGACGGGCAGGCGCAAGTCATCCTCGACGCGCTGGCGGTGGCCGGGGTGGAAGCGGACTCGATCGCTTACATCGAGACGCATGGCACCGGCACGCCGCTCGGCGATCCGATTGAGATCGCGGCGCTGACCAACGCCTACCGCGAGAGCACCGACCGCGTGGGATATTGCGCGCTGGGCTCGCTGAAGACGAACATCGGCCACCTCGATGCAGCGGCCGGCGTGACCGGGCTGATCAAAGCGGCGCTGATGCTGCAGCACGGGCAGCTGGTGCCGAGCCTGCATTTTGAAAAAGCGAATCCGAAGCTGGGCATTGAGTCTTCTCCGTTCTATGTGAACACGGAGCTGAAAAGCTGGACGCGCGGCGTTGAACCGCGTCGCGCCGGGGTCTCGTCGTTTGGCATGGGCGGGACGAACGCGCATGTGGTGCTGGAGGAAGCACCGCACGCAACCGCTTCCTCCGAATCGTCGCGCAAGTGGAAACTGCTCGTCTTGTCGGCCAAAACGGGGTCTGCCCTGAACGCGGCAACGGAGAACCTGGCAGCGCATCTGCAGGCCAATCCGCAGGCGGAGCTGGCGGACGTGGCGTTCACGCTGCAGACGGGACGCCGGGCGTTCGATCACCGCCGCGTGGTAGCGGTGGAAAGCCACGCCGACGCGGTGGCAGCGCTGGAAGCGATGGACAGCAAGCGCGTGCTGACGGGCGAAGCGCAGACGCGCGACCGCTCGGTCGTGTTCCTTTTCCCCGGGCAAGGCGCGCAGTATGTGAACATGGGGCTGGATCTGTACCGGGAGGAGCCGGTGTTCCGCGAGCAGGTCGATGCTTGCGCAGAAGCGCTGCAGCCGACGCTTGGCGTTGATTTGCGCGACGTGCTTTACCCGTCTGCCGACCGCGTGGAGCAAGCGGGCGAACTGCTCCGCCAGACCTATCTCACACAGCCGGCTCTGTTCGTGATCGAATATGCGCTGGCGAAGTTGTGGATGGAGCTTGGCGTGCAGCCGGACGCGATGCTCGGACATTCGATCGGGGAGTATGTGGCGGCCGTCTTCGCCGGTGTGATGTCGCTGGAGGACGCGCTGCAGCTGGTCGCGATGCGCGGCAAGCTGATGCAGTCCTTGCCGGAGGGCACGATGCTGGCCGTACCGCTTACCGAAGCGGAAGTGCTGCCGCTGCTCGGCGCCGGATTGTCGCTGGCGGCGGTGAACGGGCCGCGCGCCTGCGTGGTCGCCGGAACCACGGAAGCGGTGCAACAACTGGAGGCGCAACTGCAAGCGCAGGAAGTGGAGTGCAGACGTTTGGTGACTTCGCATGCGTTCCACTCGGAGATGATGGACCCGATTCTCGCGGCGTTTGCGGAAGCGGTGCAAGAGGTGGAACTGCACGCGCCGCAACTGGCCTACCTCTCCAACGTGTCGGGCACCTGGATCACGGCGGAGGAAGCGACCGACCCGGCGTACTGGGTCAAGCATCTGCGCGGTACGGTGCGCTTTGCCGACAACGTGCGCGAACTGCTGCAAGAGCCGGGACGCCTGTTCCTCGAAGTCGGCCCGGGGCGTTCGCTGATCGGCCTGACCCGCCAGCAGGTGGCGGCAGAAGGGGCGCAGGAAGTCTTGCTCTCCTCGCTGCGCCACCGCGACGAGCAGTTGTCCGATGCGGCGTTCCTGCTCACCGCGCTCGGCAAGCTCTGGCTGTCCGGGCTGAAGATCGACTGGACGCTGCTCTACCCGGGCGAGACGCGCCATCGTCTGGCGCTGCCGACCTACCCGTTTGAGCGCAAGCGCTACTGGCTGGAGCGCAAGGCGGGCGCCGCCGCCAAAATCCAGCGCAAGAAGGCGGACATCGCCGACTGGTTCTATGTGCCAACGTGGAAGAAATCGCTCCTGATCGCAGACGAAGCGACAGACGCGCAACGGTGGCTTTTGTTCCTCGACGAGACGGGAACGGGCGCCAAGCTGGCCGAGCGCCTGACTGAAGCCGGACACCGCGTGGTGACGGTCGCAGCCGGGGCGTCTTTTGCCAAAACGGAGGCGGACGCCTACACCGTGCATCCGGCGGAGCGCGAAGATTACAGCCGTTTGTTCGATGACTTGGCGGCTGCTGAGCGTCTGCCGCAGAAGATCGTTCATCTGTTCGGCGTGACCGACACGGCGGGCGAGTATGAGGAGACGCAAGCCAAAGGCTTCTACTCGCTGCTCGGCCTGGCGCAGGCGCTCGGCGAGCAGACCTTGGCCGGCGGCGTGGAGATCGGTGTGATCACCAACAACCTCCAAGAAGTGCTGAGCGACACCGTCACTGTCCCGGCCCGCGCCACCGCGCTCGGCCTGTGCAAAGTCATCCCGCAAGAGCTGACCGGCGTCACCGCCCGCGCGATCGACATCGACAGCGCGACCGATGCCGCTCTGCTGATCGCGGAGCTCTCCGCAGACAGCGCGGACACGGTGGTGGCCTATCGCCGCAGCCTGCGCTTCGTGCAGACGTACGAAGCCGTTCGCCTGCCGCAGCGCAGCGCAGCCGTCCACGAGAATGCGGTGGTACTGATCACCGGCGCCAACACGCCAAACGGTCAGGCGGCAGCAGCGTATTTCGAACAGCACCAGAATGCGAAGCTGGTGCTCATCACGCACGACGCGGAAGCAACTGACGCTCACGCTGTCAGCGTGCACGTGCAGTCCTCCGACGCGGCAGCCGTTTCGGTGCAATCGCCAACGTCGAACTCGATTGAGATCACCGTGCAGCCGCAGCTGGCAACGGGGGCAAGCTCGCAAACGAATAAGGCAGACCGATTATACTTCACCGCCAACATCACCGACCTGGCGCAGATCCAATCGATTGTGCAGAAAGCGGCGGAGCAGTTCGGCGAGATCACCGGCGTGATCCACGCGGAAGACCCGCGCGGCACGGGGATGCTGCAGCTGAAAACGCAAGAGATGACCGCCGCCGTCCTCGATCCGAAAGTAAAAGGCGCTCTGGTGCTGGAGCAGGCATTAGCCGACGCGAAGCTGGACTTCTTCCTGCTCTACAACTCCACCGTCGCCGCTACCGGCGGCTTTGGCCAGTCTGATAACTGTGCGGCGGGCGCGTTTTTGGACGCTTTTGCCGCCGCCAGAGCGCGCACGCACGCGATCAACTGGGGCATCTGGAAATGGGATGACTGGCAGGAGCAGCAGCTCCAAGGCGTCGCCGAACTCGCCCAGCAGCTGCGCGAAACGCGCGAGACGTTTGGCATCACCGAAGCGGAAGGATGGGAAGCTTTGACTCGCGTTCTCAGCTTCGGCCTGCCGCAGACGGTCGTCTCGACCCAAGATTTCCACGACGTGCTGCAAGCGTCGCAAAGCTTCACCGCTGCGGGCTTCCTCGAAGCGCTGGAAGAGTCCCGCCAAGCCGCTTTGGCAGGTGCACAGTCCAATTCCAACTATGTCGCCCCGCGCAATGACCTCGAAACGACGATCGCCGGGTTCTGGGCCGAACTATTCGGCGTCCAGCAGCCGTCAGTGCAGGCAGATTTCTTCGACCTCGGCGGCAACTCGCTGGTGGCGATTCAACTGGTCACGCGGATGCGCAAACAGTTTGGCATGGACTTCCCGATCAACACGATTTTCGAATCCCCGACCATCGAAGCGCTCGCCCAGATGGTCGAAAGCAACCAGCTCGGCCAGGAAAAGATCGATGCCCTCGAGGATCTGCTCAAGCAGATCGAAGGCATGAGCGATGAAGATCTGCTCGCGAAAATGCTCGAAGAAGAGACGAAGTAAGGAGTGAAGCCCCGATGAACGATCTGAACAAACGACTTGCCGCCCTGTCGCCCGAACAGCGTGCCCTGCTCGAAAAACAGCTGAAAAAACAAGGCCTCGACACTCTCGTCAAAAAAGAGGAGAGCGGCACCATCGCCGTCACCCTCCCCGGCGCCGCCAGCTCTCAGCCCGGCTTCAAAGGCACGGGCCTGCAAAAGAAAGAGCGCGACCCGAACAAAGGGATGGACTTCTCTCTCTACTTCTTCTCCGGCGACGGCAGCACCGCGTCCCGTGACAAATACCAACTGCTCCTCGACTGCGCCAAGCACGGGGATGAACACGGCTATGCGGCGGTCTGGACGCCGGAGCGCCATTTTCAAGACTTTGGCGGTCTCTATCCCAACCCGGCGGTGCTCTCCGCCGCCCTCGCCATGGTCACGAAAAACATCGAGCTGCGCGCCGGATCTGTCGCCATCCCGCTGCATCACCCGATCCGCGTGGCAGAAGAGTGGTCGGTCGTCGACAACCTGTCCGGCGGCCGCATCGCGATCTGCGCCGCATCCGGCTGGCATCCGAACGACTTCATCCTGTCACCCAAGCCGAACCTGGAGTATTACAAAAACCGCCGCAACGAGATGATCGACGCGCTGGATACGATCCAGCGGCTCTGGCAGGGCGAGACGGTGACGATGACCGGCATCGACGGCGAGGAAGTCTCGACGCGCATCTTGCCGCGCCCGATCCAGCAGCACCTCGAGTTCTGGTTCGCCTCCCAAGGCGCTCCGGAGACGCTGATCAAAGCGGGTGAGATGGGTGGCCATATCCTGACCGGCCTCGTCAACCAGCCGCTCCATGAGCTGGAGCAAAAGATCAAGCTCTATCGCGACGCCCGCGCCAAAGCGGGACACGACCCGGAGAAAGGCAAGGTGGCGGTGATGCTGCACACCTTCCTTGGCACCGACAACAACACCGTCAAAGAGCAGGCCCGCCAGCCGCTCACCAGCTACCTGCGCACCTTCCTGCGCCAACAGGACAATTTCAAAAGCGACTTCGACCTCGCCACCGAAGCGGACAAAGACGCACTGGTTGCGTTTGCTTATGAGCGCTATTTCGAAGAGAGCACGCTGCTCGGCACGGTCGACAAATGTGAGACGCTGATCAACAACCTGATCGACATCGGCGTCACCGAAGTGGCCTGCCTCGTCGACTTCGGCCTCGCGCCGGAGACGGTGCTCGAAGGGCTGCAGCACCTGAATGAACTGCAAGAGCGTTACCGCATCAAACTTAGCGTGCAGGGGGTGCAATCGTAATGAAGGACTTGCAGGAACGCATCAAATCACTGTCGCCGGAACAGCGCAAAGTCTTCGAAGCCCAGTTGAAAAAGATGGGCATCGAGATCCCGCAGGAGCAAAAGGAAGAGGAGACGATCCCCCCGCGCGGCCACAACAACCCGAGTCCGCTGTCGTATGACCAGGAGCGCATCTGGTTTTTTCAGCAGATGGAGCCTGATAAAACCACGTACAACGTCTATACCGCACTGCGCATGACCGGGACCTTGCGCATCGACCTGATGGAGCGCGCCGTCAATGCGATCGTCGCGCGCCATGAAGCATGGCGCACCACGTTCCACATGCAGGAGGACGGATCGATCGTCCAAATTGTGCACCCGCAAGTGGAGATCAAACTGCAGGTCACCGACTTACGCCATCTGCCGGCCGATCAGCGTGAGGTGGCTCTGGAAGCCGAGAAGCTCCGCGAGTCGAACTATCTGTTCGATCTGGAAAAAGGGCCGCTGCTGCGCCTCGGGGTGATTCGGCTGACCGACGAAGATACGGTCTTGGTCTTCGCCGTTCACCATATCGTGATGGACCGCGTAACTTTCTCGATGTTTTTCCAAGAGCTGAAAGTGAATTACACGGCGTTCCTGAACGGCGCAGAGCCGGTCTTTTCGCCCCTGGCGGTGCACTATGCGGATTTTGCCGAACATCAGCGCAAGACGCTGCAAGGTGCAGAGTTGGAAAAGCAGCTCGCCTATTGGCGCAAACACTTGGAAGGGGCGTCGCTCGTCCTCGACCTGCCGACCGACCATCCCAGAACGGCCGACCAGGAGTATAAAGGGGCTCGTCACTATTTCAAGATCCCGCAGGAGCTGTTCCAAGACTTGAAAGCGCTGGCCCGCCAGGAAAACGCAACGGCGAACATGATCACGATGGCCGCTTATAAAGTGTTGCTTCACCGTTATACCGGCCAGCCGGACATCATCATCGGCACCCCGCTCGCCAACCGGGACAAAGTCGAATTGGAAAATGTCTTCGGCTATTTCCTGACCACGATCCCGCTGCGCACCGACCTTGCCGGCGACCTGTCGTTCCGCGAAGTTTTGCGTCGCGTGAAAAACACCTCGTACGGTGCATATGACTACAAAGCTACGCCGTTTGGGCTGATTCTCGACGATATCAAACCGGATCGCGATGCCACCCGCAGCCCGATCTATCAGGCTTTGTTCATTTACGTCGACGTGCCTGAAGAAAAATTCACGCTGCCGGGTCTTGAGGTGGAAGGTGAGTGGATCGACAATGAGACGGCTAAATATGATCTCTCGCTGGCGATCGTGGAAAACGACGATGGCTTGAGTCTGTTTGAGTATTGTGCCGATCTGTACGATCCTGCAACGATCGAGCGCATGGCCGAACACTACATGAACCTGCTCTATGCGATCGTCGATAACCCGGAACAGCGCATCGCCGACCTGGCGATGCTGACCGAGAGTGAAAAAAGCCTGCAGCTCGCAAGCTGGACCCGGCTGCCGGATACGTCGGCGCTGCCTGCGATTCACCGTCTGTTTGAAGCGCAGGTAGAGCGGACGCCAGATGCGGAGGCCGTGATTTTTGAAGATGTGTCACTGACCTACTCCGAACTGAACGCTCGGGCAAACCGCTTGGCTCGACGGCTGAAACAGCTGGGTGTCGGTCCGGAAGTGCCGGTGGGGCTTTGCGTGAAGCGTTCGGCCGAGATGATCGTCGGCATCTTGGGGATCTTGAAGGCGGGGGGAGCTTATGTTCCACTCGACCCGACCTATCCGCAGGAACGCATCGCTTATATGCTGCAGGATTCGCAGGCACAAGTGCTCGTCACCGAGGAGGCGGTCCTGGAGCTGCTGCCCGCTCATCAGGGGCCGACCGTGCTGCTTGGCGGTGCAGAGGAAGAGCTGGCAGGAGCAAGCGTTGACAATCTGCAGGACGCAATCGACGGCAATTCCTTGGCATACGTCATCTACACCTCCGGCTCGACCGGCCAGCCGAAAGGTGTGATGGTCGAGCATCAGAGCGTGTGCCAGTTCTTTCGCGGCATGGAGGAGGCGGTCGGCAGTGAGGCGGACGATGCGTTGCTTGCCGTCTCTTCGATGGGCTTTGACGTCTCCGTCGTTGAACTGCTCTGGTCGCTGACCCTAGGCAACAAAGTGATCGTCCTCTCCGAACAGGATATCGTTGGCGCCGGGGTATCTGGCAGCAACTATTCGCTGCCCAGCCAGATCGCCCGGCATGGGGCGACAATCTTGCAATGCACCCCTTCGTTGATGAGCATGATACTGGCAGACGCGCAAGGAGCAGCCTCGCTGCGAGGCCTGCGCAAGATCTTTTTGGCAGGGGAGGCGATGCCTCCTGCCTTGGCGCGTCAGCTCAAAGCGGAGAGTGCGGCTCGCCTGTTCAACCTCTACGGTCCGACAGAAGCGACGATTTATTCCACTACCTACGAGGTGACGGACGCTGCGAATTTGACCAACGTCCCGATCGGGTACCCGCTCACCAACTACACGGTGCATATCTTGGATGAACATATGCTGCCCGTGCCGATCGGTGTGATCGGCGAACTGTACATCGGCGGAGCGGGTGTCACCCGGGGTTATCTGAGACGCCCGGAGTTGACTGCTGAGCGCTTCCTGCCGAACCCGTTTGGCGAAGGAAAACTGTACAAGACGGGAGACCGCTGCTCCTATCTCCCGAACGGCGCCGTCAAGTTCCTCGGGCGCTTTGACCATCAGGTCAAACTGCGCGGCTACCGGATTGAGCTTGGTGAAATCGAAACGGTGGCCGCCAAACATCCCGCCGTGGCGTCTATCGTTGTGATCGACCGTGAAGACGTGCCAGGTCAAAAGCGCCTGGTCGGGTATTTCGTGCCCCACGCGGCTCATGAGGTGACCTCGCAAGAATTGCGGCGCTTTTTGAAGGAGCGCCTGCCGGAGTACATGGTGCCTGCCGTCTTCGTTGCGGTCGACACCATTCCGCTCAACCCGAGCGGCAAGATCGACCGCAAAAAGCTGCCCGCCCCGGAGATGAAGTCGCTGACCGCAAGCGATACGATGCCGACCAATCAGGCAGAAGAGGTTTTGGCTGTGATCTTTGCGGAAGTGCTGCGCATGGAGCGGGTCGGCATTTACGATAATTTCTTCGATTTGGGCGGCGATTCGATTCTCTCGATTCAGATCATCACCCGTGCCGCGCAGCAAGGACTGCGCTTGCTGCCGAAAGATATGTTCAAGTACCCGACGATCGCAGAGCTGGCAGCCATCGCCGGAACAACGGCAGCGGTGCAATGCGAACAGGGGATTGTCACCGGCCAAGCTTTGCTCACGCCGATGCAGCACTGGGTGTTTGAACAAGAACTACCCGAGCCGCATTATTACAACATGCCGTTCTTGCTTGAAGTTCGCCGGGAGATCGATCCGGAGTTGTTGAAACAAGCGCTCGGTGCCTTGATGAAGCACCATGATGCTTTGCGGATGCGCTTTGTGCAAAGTGAGGAAGGCTGGACCCAGTGCAATGACGACATCAGCGAGGAAGTGCCGTTTGAAATGGTTGATCTGAGCGGAATTCCCGTAGAGCGTCAAGCGACGGCGCTGGAGGAGGCGGCTGCTGAACTGCAAGGCAGCCTGAATCTGACGGAAGGTCCGCTGGTGCGCTTTGCATACTTCCATTTTGGTCCGGAACAAAACGGACGCCTCTTGTTCGTCTTGCACCATCTGATCGTCGATGGCGTCTCTTGGCGAATCTTGATTGAAGATACAGGCACTGCCTATGCACAACTTGCACAAGGTCAAACGGTCGTTTTGCCCAACAAGACCACTTCCTTCCTCTATTGGGCAAACCGCTTGAACGAGTACGCGGCGACAACGCAGGCGCATTTGGAAGCGGAGTATTGGCTGGATGCCCGCTGGCAGACGGCAAAAGGGCTCCCGACTGACCGCAGCGGTGCGAATCTCGAAGCGTCTGTTGACAACATCTATGTCAAGCTGTCTCAGGCACAGACGCGCCAACTGCTGCAGGAGGTGCCGAAAGCCTACCAGACTCAGATCAACGATGTGCTGCTCACAGCGCTGGCCAAAGCGTGCGCCAACTGGACGCATGACCGCAAACTGCTCGTCAATCTGGAAGCGCACGGACGTGAAGATCTGATGGAAGACATCGACCACTCCCGCACCGTCGGCTTTTTCACTTCGATCTACCCGGTGCTGATCGATCTCGGCTTCGACAAACATCCGGGCGAACAGTTGAAAGCGGTCAAAGAACTGCTCCGCGCCGTGCCAAACAAAGGGGTCGGCTATGGCATTCTGCGCCGATTGAGCACAGCGGACGGCGTGGCGGAACGCCTGCGCGCGCTGCCGCAGGCGGACATCTCGTTCAACTATCTCGGCCAGTTTGATCAGCAGACCGCGGAAGACGCCCTGTTTGGGCTGGCACAGGAGTCGATCGGTTCGCCGCGCGCAGCCAGCGGCAGCCGCGCGCACAGCCTGCAGCTGTCGGCGACGGTGATCGACGGTGAGCTGGAAGTATGCTGGGAATACTCGCAAAACATCCATGACCGGGCGACTGTCGAGCGCATCGCAAATGACTTTATCACAGAGCTTTGCGCGCTGATCGAGCATTGCCTCGACCCGAATGCCGGTGGGTTTACGCCGTCCGACTTCCCGGAAGCCAATCTCAATCAGCATGATCTCGACAGATTCCTGAGCTCTTTTGGCAAGGTGGGAGAATAACCATGAAACGCGAAAACATTGAGTCGCTGTACGAACTGACACCCCTGCAGCACGGGATGCTGTTCCATACGCTGTATGCCCCCGATTCGGGGGTGTACGCGGTACAGCTCACGATGACGCTGGAAGGACAGCTGAACCAAGACGCATTTTCCCGCGCTTTTCGTATGGTGATGGAACGGCATCCAATCCTGCGTACCGCGTTCTTCTGGGAGGATTTAGAAAAACCGCTGCAAGTGGTGGGCAAAGAAGTGGAGTTGCCCCTGCGCGTGCTGGACTGGAGCGGTATGCAGACAGACGTACAACATGCGAGAGCGGCAGACTTTTCCCGGAAAGATCGTTTGGAGCCGTTCACATTTACCGAAGCGCCTGTCATGCGGGTCACGTTGATTCGCTTCGACGAGCAGACGCACAGTCTGGTCTGGACATTTCACCACATTTTGCTTGACGGCTGGTCCATTCAGCTGATTTTAAAAGAGCTGTGGGCGCTGTATGAAGCGTACCAGTGCGGAAGGGAACCCCAATTGCCGGCGAGTATGCCGTTTCGCAATTACTTGAGCTGGCTGCAGCGGCAGAATCTTGGGGAAGCGGAAGCATATTGGCGGAAGGCGCTGCAAGGGTTTGCAAAACCGACCCCTTTGCCGCTCGACTATGGAAAGCGCGTGATCGAGGACAGTGAAGTTCGCAACCCTGTCATCGACCATCGTTTGTCCAGCGACCTGTATGCTCGTTTGAAAGGCGTCTCCAGGTCTCTGCAGGTCACAATGAATACGCTTTTGCAAGGGATCTGGGCCTTATATCTCAGCCGGGCATCCGGGGAAAACGATGTTCTTTTCGGCAGCACCGTATCCGGACGTCCCGGTGAACTGCCCGGCGTGGAACGGATGGCCGGCCTGTTCATCAACACGCTTCCCGTTCGGGTCGGAGTTGAGTTGGACGCTGAGCTTGGCCTTTGGCTCAAAGCGCTGCAGGCGTCGCAATTGGAGGCGCGCCAATACGAGCATACTCCGCTGACCAAGATTCAGATGTGGAGCGAAGTGCCGGGCGATCTCAAGTTGTTTGAGTCCTTGTTTGTCTTTGAAAACTTTCTGGACGACGAAGCCGGGGAAGAGGAACACATCGGATCTTTAAAAATCACCGACGGCTCTTCTGCGGAACAGACTTCATTCCCGTTGACTTTGACTGTCATTCCGGCAGGCGAGTTGATTCTGCGTGTGCAGTATGATGCAACGCGCTATGCGGAACAGACGGTAAAAAGCCTGCTGGAGCATCTGGAGGTGATGCTGAACGCTGTGGCGGACCGGCCGGACGTGCAGCTCAAAGACATCCCGCTGATGAGTGCAGCGGAGCATGAAGCGGTGCTCGTCTCCTGGAATGCAACCGCAGTCCCTTTTCCCAGCGACCTATTGGTGCATCAATATGTGGAAGCGCATGCGGCGAACCAACCTGACGCACTCGCCGTCCGCTCGCCTGGAAAGGCGTGGACTTATGGAGAGCTGAACTCGTATGCCAATCGCCTCGCGCATTTCCTGAAAGCAGAGGGCATGGGGCCCGAGCGGTTGGTCGGGGTCTGCCTGGAGCGGTCGCCGGAGCTTGTCGCGGCCTATCTGGCAGCCTGGAAGACCGGAGCTGCTTTCTTGATGATCGATCCGAAGTATCCGGGAGAGCGGATTCGGTTCATGCTGCAAGACGCCGGGGCTGGGCTGTTGCTGACTCAAGAGAGCCTGCAGGAGATAGTGGCTTGGGAAGGCGGAAAAAGTGTGTGCCTCGACGCGGATGCTCCTGTTTTTGCCCGGGAAAGTAAGGAAAATCTGCAAACAGTGTCCGAACTGAGCCATCTGGCCAGCGTGTTGTATACATCAGGTTCGACGGGGACGCCAAAAGGAGTAGAGCTGGAGCACGCAAGCATCCTCAACTTTGCCCATTGGTATGCCCGCCGTGCCGATCTGACAGCGGCAGACTGTGTGACGCACATCGCTGGCACCGGGTTTGACGGAACGCTGATGGATCTGATCCCGGCCTTGCTGAGCGGGTGTTCGATCGTGCAACCGGATGAAGAAACGCGTTATGCACCTCAGAAGTTACAGGCCTGGATGATAGAGCAGGAGGTGACCGTCGCCTATGCGACGACTGCGCTGACTGAAGCCTTGATGTTGCTCGAGTGGCCGGAAAACACTCCGCTGCGGATGCAGTTTACCGGGGGGGAAGCGTTGCACATCTATCCGCGCCCCGATCTGCCGTTTCGAGTGATCAACGGCTACGGTCCTACAGAGGCGACCGTCTACACCACGGCCTATGAGGTGCCGTCAACGCCAGATGCAGGGCGGTTGCCTTCGATCGGGCGCCCTTTGGCCAACATGTCGGTCTACGTGCTCGATGAGTCGCTCCGTCCACTGCCGGTCGGCATGCCCGGCGAACTGTACGCCGGTGGCATCGGCCTCGGGCGCGGCTATCTGCGCCGCCCGGAATTGACCGCCGAAAAATTTCTGGACACCGAGTTTGGACGCCTGTATAAGACGGGTGACAAAGTGCGCTGGTTGCCGGACGGAAATCTGGAGTACTTCGGCCGTCTGGACCAGCTGGTGAAGATACGGGGCTTTCGCATTGAGCTCGGCGAGATCGAAGCGGCTCTTTTAAAGCATCCGCAGGTCAAAGAAGCGGCTGTGCTGGTGCAGGAGCAGCAGATTCTCGCCTATGTGGCCGGCTCTGCTGTGCCGTCGCCACAGGAGCTGCGCCAGTATCTCGCACAGGATATGCCGGAATTTATGCTGCCTGCCTATTTCGTTGCGCTGGCGGCGCTGCCGCTGACGGCGAACGGGAAAGTCAACCGCCGGGCTCTCCCGGCGCCGGGTCGCGAGCATGCGGCCGGGGCGGAAGAGACGGTGCGGGCGCGGACGGAGACGGAGCGCCGCCTGGTCGATGTCTGGCAAAAAGTGCTGAAGCTCGATGGCATCGGCGTGACCGACAATTTCTTCGCGCTGGGCGGACATTCACTTCTGGCGACCCAGGTGATGGGGCAGGTCGCGTCGGCGTGCGGCGTGGAACTTCCGCTTCGGACGCTGTTCGAAGCGCCGACGATCGAAGCGCTGGCGAAACTGATCGACGGCGAGGAGGCGGGGAAGGCGACCGAACCGTCCGCCATGGAACGTGTGGAACGCAGCCAGCGTCTGCCGCTGTCGTTTGCACAGGAGCGCCTGTGGTTCCTCGAACAGTTCAACACCCATTCGGCAGCGTACAACATTCCGATGGCGCTGCGCATGACCGGGCAGCTCGACGTGGCGGCGCTGCAGGCGAGTTTTAACGAAATCATGTCCCGCCATGAAGCGTTGCGCACCACGTTTGCCGTCGTCGACGGACAGCCGGAGCAGGTGATCCTTGCGGAGCAGGAACTGCCGTTTGAGCTGGTCGACTACTCCGCGCTGCCGCCGGAGCTGGCGATGGTGCAAGCCGCGTTGGGAGCGGTCGAAGAGGGCGAGACGCCGTTCACGCTGACCGCAGGCGCCCTGGTGCGTGCCAAGCTGTTCCGCATCGCCGAAGCAGACCATGTGCTGCTGCTCACGATGCATCACATCATTTCGGACGGCTGGTCGATGGGCGTCCTGATCGACGAGCTTTCGAAGCTCTATGACGCATTCCGGCAAGGGGCTGCTTCGCCGCTCGCTCCGCTGCCGATCCAGTATGCCGATTTTGCCCACTGGCAGCGCCAGTGGTTCCGTGGCGACGTGGAGGAGCAGCAGCTCGCCTACTGGAAACAGACGCTTCAAGGCGCTCCTGCCGTCCTGCAGCTGCCGACCGACAAGCCGCGTCCGGCGGTGCAGACGTTCGTCGGCGCGACGCGGGAGATCGTGCTTTCGGCCGCGCTGACCGAGCGGCTGAAAGCGTTGAGCCAACAGGAAGGCGCCACGCTGTTCATGACGCTGCTGGCGGCGTTTAACGTCCTGCTGGCGCGCTATTCAGGTCAAGAAGACATCGTGGTCGGCTCGCCGATCGCCGGGCGCACCCGTCCGGAGACGCACGGACTGATCGGCTTTTTTGTCAACACGTTGGCGCTGCGCACCGATCTGTCGGAAGATCCGAGCTTCCGCGAGCTGTTGCAGCGCGTGCGCGAAGTAACGCTCGGCGCGTACGCGCATCAAGATCTGCCGTTTGAACGTCTGGTGCAGGAAGTGCGCCCGGAGCGCGACATGAGCCATCCGCCAATGTTCCAAGTGATGTTTGCCCTGCAAAACGCGCCGATGGACGATCTCAACCTGTCGGGCCTGACCTGGCGCGATTTCCCTGTCGAGCGCGGCACGTCGAAGTTTGACCTCAGCCTGCTCGTGCAGGAAGAAAACGGCGGGCTGGCCGGGATCGTCGAGTACAACACCGATCTGTTTGCCGAAACGACGATCGTGCGGATGATCGACAGCTTTGCCGTGCTTTTGGAACATCTGACCGGGTCGCCTAACGAATCGGTCTTTGCCGCTGCGATGATCACGCCGGAGGAGCAGCGCCTGCTTTTGGAAGACTGGAAAGGAAATACCGTGCCGTTTGACGAAGCGGCGTGCGGACATCACCTGTTCGAGCGGCAGGCGGAACGGACGCCCGATCTGATTGCGGTGGAGTACGGCGATGTGACGCTGACCTATCGCGAGCTGAACGAGCGGGCCAACCGCTTGGCGCACCATCTGCAAGCGCGCGGCGTCGGGCCGGAGCAGCTGGTCGCCATCGTCGTCGAGCGCGGGCCGGAGATGATCGTCGGGGCGCTTGGCGTGCTGAAAGCGGGCGGCGCGTACGTGCCGATCGACCCGGCGTACCCGGCCGACCGGATCGCCTTCCAGCTCGAAGACGGAGCGGTGTCGGTGCTGCTGACCCAGTCGCATCTGGCCGCCGGGCTGCCTGCGGCCGCTGCGCACGTGATCTGCCTCGATGTGGAGCTGTTTCCGGAGGAATCGGCTGCCAACCCGGAGAGCTGCGTGCGGCCAGACAACCTGGCGTATGTGATCTATACTTCCGGCTCGACCGGCAAACCGAAAGGCGTTCTGATCGAGCATCGCAGCCTGGTCAACTTCACCGAATGGTACGTCCGCTATTTTGACGTGCAGGCCGGGTCGCGCTCGTTCCAGTTTTCCTCGTTCTCGTTTGACGCGTCGGTGATGGATATCTACCCGACGCTGGCAGTCGGAGCGACGCTCGTGCTGTTCAAGCGCGAAGAGCTGCTTCCGGGGCCGCAGCTGCAGCAGCTGATGCAGGAGAAGCGCGTCAACCGCATGTTTGCCACTCCGTCGATGATGATGCAGCTGCCGAGCGGCGAGCTGCCCGACTTGCACACGGTGATCATCGGCGGCGAAGCGTTGTCGCGCGAAGTCGTTCAACTGTGGCAAGGCGCTGGGCGCATTGTGTATAACGCGTACGGTCCGACGGAAACCACCGTCTTGGCCACGGTCGGCCCTTGTGACGGCGAAAGCGTGCCGCCGATCGGCCAGCCGATCGCCAATGCTGAGCTGTACGTGCTGGATGCCAAGCTGCAGCCGGTGCCGGTCGGCGTGCCGGGCGAACTGCATATCGGAGGCGTAGGCGTGGCGCGCGGCTATTTGAACCGAGCCGATCTCACCGCCGAAAAATTTATCGAGACGCCGTACGGACGCCTGTACAAGACGGGCGACGCGGTGCGCTGGCTGGCCGACGGGTCGCTGGAGTATTTCGGCCGCATCGACCAACAGGTGAAGATCCGCGGGTTCCGCATCGAGCTTGGCGAGATCGAAGCGGTGCTGCGCCAACATCCGGCTGTGCAGGATGCTGCCGTCTTGGCTGTGGAGATGGAAGCGGGCGACAAGCAACTGGTCGGCTATGTGGCGGTCGGGGAGCAGGAGCCGCCTGCTGCCTCAGAACTCCGGGCGCATCTGAAGTCCGTTTTGCCGGAGTTTATGGTGCCGGGGCTGTATGTGATGCTCGAGGCACTGCCGCTGACGGTCAACCGCAAAGTCGACCGCGCCGCACTGCCTGCTCCCGACCGGACGCAATCGGCAGAAGCGGATCAGATCTCGCCGCGCACACCGGTCGAAGCGGCGGTTGCCAATGTGTGGCAAACGGTGCTGCGCCTGCCGCAAGTCGGCGTGCAGGAAAACTTCTTTGAGCTGGGCGGGCACTCGCTGCTCGCGACACAGGTGATGTCGCATTTGACTGCCGCTCTGGGCGTGGAACTGCCGCTGCGGGCCTTGTTCGAGGCGCCGACCGTCGAAGGTCTGTCGGCCCGCGTCGAGCAGCTGCTCGGCACAGCGGGAGCGGCAAAAGCGATGCCGCTCCTGCCGGTGGCGCGGGAAGCGGCGGCGGAGCTGTCGTTTGCACAGGAGCGGCTGTGGCTGTTTGAACAGTTCGAACCGGGCACATCGACGTACAACATGCCGTTTGCGCTGCGCTTGACAGGCAGCTTGAACACCGCAGCTCTGCAGGCGGCATTCGATGAGATTCTGCGCCGCCATGAAGTGCTGCGCACCGTGTATGTGATGCTGGACGGCGCGCCGAAGCAGATGGTGGTGCCGGATGTGCAGGTGCCGTTTACGGTGCATGATCTTTCGGAGCTGCCCGCATGGGAGCGTGAGATGCAGGCGGTGCTGACGGCGATCGAAGAAGGCGACTTACCGTTCGATCTGGCGCAGGGACCGATGCTGCGCACCGTGCTGTTGAAGCTGGATGCCGAGGAGCACGTTCTCTTGATGACGTTCCATCACATCGCGTCGGACGGCTGGTCGATGGGCATTTTGATCGAAGAGCTGTCGGCGTTCTACCAGGCGTACGTCGCCGGTGCAACATCGCCGCTCACGCCGCTGCCGGTGCAGTATGCCGATTATGCGCACTGGCAGCGCAAGCGGATGGAAGGCGGCGTGCTGGAAGAGCAGATGAGCTATTGGAAGGAGCAGATGCGGGACGCATCGTTTGTGCTGCAGCTGCCGACCGATAAGCCGCGTCCGGCGATGCAGACCTTCAACGGGGCGATGAGAGAGCTCTCGCTGCAGCCGAGCCTCCTGCCGCGCTTGAAAGAGCTGAGCCAGCAGGAAGGCGCCACGCTGTTCATGACGCTGCTCTCCGCGTTTAACATCCTGCTCGCCCGTCTGTCCGGGCAGGAAGACATCGTGGTCGGCTCGCCGATCGCGGGCCGCACGAACAAGGAGACGGAAGGCTTGATCGGCTTTTTCGTCAACACCTTGGCACTGCGCACCGAACTGTCGGGCGAGCTGAGCTTCCGCGAGCTGCTGGCCCGCGTGAAGGAGACGACCTTGGGCGCATTTGCCCATCAGGAAGTCCCGTTCGAACGCCTCGTGCGGGAACTGCAGCCGGAGCGCAACATGAGCTACGCGCCGCTGTTCCAAGTGATGTTCGCGCTGCAAAACATGCGGCTCGGCGATTTGGAGCTGCCGGGGCTGACCCTGTCTGACTTCCCGGTGGACAAATCGACTTCGATGTTCGACCTGACCTTGTCTTTGTACGAAGGCGAGACGGGGCTGGAAGGGAACCTCAAATACAACACCGACCTGTTCGAAGAGGAGACGATGGCGCGGCTGATCGAGCGCTTTGAGCTGCTGCTCGAAGGCATCGTCAGCGCGCCGGACCGGCGCATCGCCGAACTGCCGATCGTAACGGAAGCGGAGCGCAAGGAGATCGCGGAGTGGAACGAGACGGCAGCCCCGTTCTCGCAAGATGTGTGCGCGCATCACTTCTTTGAACAGCAGGCGGAGCGGGAGCCGGAGCGGATCGCGGTCGAGTTTGGCGAGACGATGCTGACCTACCGCGAGCTGAACGAGCGGGCCAACCGTTTGGCGCACCATCTGCAGGCGCGCGGCGTGGGACCGGACCGTCTGGTCGCCATCGCCGTCGAGAAAGGGCCGGAGATGCTCATCGGTCTGCTCGGCGTGCTGAAGGCGGGCGGCGCGTACCTGCCGATCGACCCGGCGTATCCGGCGGAGCGAATCGCCTACCAGCTCGAAGACGGCGGGGTGCAGGTGCTGCTGACACAGTCGCATCTGGCGGCCGAACTGCCGAGCGGCGGAGCGGACATGATCTTGCTCGACGTCGAGACGTTCGAACACGAGCCCGTCTCCAACCCGCAAAGTGCGGTGCAGCCGTCCAATCTGGCCTATGTGATCCACACGTCCGGCTCGACTGGGAAGCCGAAGGGCGTTTTGATCGAGCATCGCAACTTGGTAAACTTTATCGAAATGTTCCTGAAAGACTTCGATCTGCAGGCCGGCATGCGCTGCTCGATGTTCCCGTCGTTCTCGTTCGACTCGTCTGTCAAAGACCTCTATCCGCCGCTGGCGGTCGGCGCGACGCTGGTGCTGTTCACCCGCGAGCAGCTGCTGCCGGGGCCGGAGCTGCAGCAATTGCTCCGTGAAAAGCGGGTCGAGCGCATCTCGACGACACCGGCGATGCTGGCCCAACTGCCGAGCGACGATCTGCCTGCCTTGAACACGGTGATCTGCGGCGGCACGGTCCTGCCGCTGGAAGTGGTGCAGCGCTGGAAGACGGAAGGGCGCCGCGTGATCAACGTGTACGGCCCGACCGAGACGACCGTTTTTGTCACCGCCGAAGTCTGTGACGGCGAACGCGCGCCGTCGATCGGCTCTCCGCTGCAAAACTCGACGGTGCACGTGCTCGACGCCTATTTGCAGCCAGTGCCGGTCGGCGTGGCCGGCGAACTGCACATCGGCGGCGCGGGCGTAGCGCGCGGGTATCTGAACCGCGCCGAACTGACGGCGGAAAAATTCGTCGAGACACCGGTCGGCCGACTCTACAAGACGGGCGACGCGGTGCGCTGGACGAAGGATGGGAAGCTGGAGTACATCGGCCGGATCGACTTGCAGGTGAAGGTGCGCGGCTATCGCATCGAGCTCGGCGAGATCGAAGCGCTGCTGCGCCAGCATCCGGCCGTGCAGGACGCGGCGGTGGTCGCACTGCCTGACCGGTCAGGCGAGAACCAGTTGGTCGGCTATGTGGCTGTCGGCGCGGAATCGGCGCTGGCAACAGCAGACCTGCGCGGGTATCTGAAAGCCCATTTGCCGGAATTCATGGTGCCGGGACTGTTCGTGCAGTTGGAAGCTTTGCCGCTGACGGTCAACCGCAAGATCGACCGCGCCGCGCTGCCGGCACCCGACCGCGCGATGATGGTGCAGAACACCGAGGTGATCTTGCCGCGCACGCCGCTGGAAAACACGGTGGCCGGCGTCTGGCGCAAAGTGTTGGGCCTGCCGCTGGTCGGCGTGGAGCAAAACTTCTTCGAGCTGGGCGGACATTCGCTGCTGGCCACCCAGGTGATGGCGTCTCTGGCGTCTGAGCTCCACTTGCAGGTGCCGCTGCGGACGCTGTTCGAAGCGCCGACAGTTGCAGCGTTGGCTGCGGGCATCGAACGGATGCTGCGCGAAAAAGGCGCGTCGAAGACCCTGCCGATCCTCCCGGTGCCGCGCAGCCAAGCGCTGCCTCTGTCGTTTGCGCAGGAGCGCCTGTGGTTCTATGAACAGTTTCATCAAGGGACGTCCACCTATAACATGCCGTTTGCTCTGCGTTTGAAAGGGCAATTGGATCAAACGGCGCTGCGACGGACGTTCGATGAGATCCTGCGCCGCCACGAAGTCTTGCGCACATCCTTTGTGTCGCGGGACGGCGAAGCGGTGCAGGTGATCGGGGACGAGGTGCCAACACCGTTTGCGGTGGTCGACCTGCGCGAGCTGCCCGACTGGCAGCGCGAGATGCAGGCGGCGCTGACGGCGATCGAGGAAGGTGAGCTGCCGTTTGCGATGACCGAAGGGCCGATGCTGCGTGCCGTGTTGCTGCAGTTGGACGAAGCGGAGCATGTGCTGCTTGTCACGATGCACCACATCGCGTCGGATGGCTGGTCGATGAGCGTGCTGACCCGAGAGCTGTCGGTGCTGTACGAAGCGTTTGCCAGCGGGCAGCCGTCGCCGCTCGCACCCTTGCCGGTGCAGTATGCCGACTATGCCAACTGGCAGCGCGAATGGTTCGCGGGCGGGGTGCTGGAAGAGCAGCTCGGGTACTGGAAACGGCAGCTGCAAGATGCTTCGTTCGTGCTGGAGCTGCCGACCGACAAGCAGCGCCCGGCGGTGCAGACGTTCAACGGTGTGCTTCAAGAGATCTCGTTGGCGCAAGGCTTGCTGCCGCGTTTGAAAGCGTTGAGCCAACAGGAAGGCGTGACCTTGTTCATGACCTTGCTGGCGGCGTTCAACACGTTGCTGTCCCGATTGTCGGGGCAGGAGGACATCGTGGTCGGCTCTCCGATCGCCGGGCGGACGCGCCAAGAGACGGAAGGGCTGATCGGCTTCTTCGTCAACACCTTGGCGCTGCGCACCGACCTGTCGGGCAACCCGAGCTTCCGCGAGCTGCTCGCGCGGGTGCGGGAGACGACGCTGGATGCTTATGCGCATCAAGACCTGCCCTTTGAGCGCCTCGTGCGGGAAGTGCAGCCGGAGCGCGACTTGAGCTACTCGGCGCTGTTCCAAGTGATGTTCGTCTTGCAAAACGCGCCGCAGGGCGACTTGGAGCTGCCGGGGCTGACGCTGTCCAACTTCCCGGTGGCAAAAGCGACTTCGATGTTCGACCTGACCTTCGCGCTGTACGAACGTGAAGACGGTCTGGCCGGATCGGTGCAGTACAACACCGACCTCTATGAAGAGGAGACGATCCAGCGTATCATCGGGCGCTTCGAGGTGCTGCTGGCCGGGATCGCAGAGGCGCCGGACCGCGCGATTGCCGAACTGCCGGTGCTGACACCTGATGAGCGCGGGCTTCTGGCCAAGTGGCAGGAGACGGAGGCGCCTTATTCGGAGCAAGCGTGCCTGCATCAGCTGATCGAGGCGCAGGCGGCACGCACGCCGGATGCGATCGCAGCGGAAAGTGCAGAGCAGACGCTGACCTTTCGCGAGCTGAACGAGCAGGCGAACCGCATCGCCCGCACCCTGCAGGAGCGTGGCGTCGGGCCGGATCAGCTGGTGGCGATCGCCGTGACCCGCACCCCGCAGATGGCGGTCGCGGTGCTGGCGGTGCTGAAGGCGGGCGGGGCTTATCTGCCGCTCGACCCGACGTATCCGAGTGAGCGTCTGGCCTATCTGCTGGCCGATTCGCAGGTGAAGTGGCTGCTGACCGAACAGCAGCTGGTGACGGAGTTGCCCGTTTCCCAAGCGGAGATCGTGCTGCTGGATGCGGATTGGTCGTCGCAAAGCGCTGCGCCTGTCACAAGTGCCGCCACGCCCGATCATCTTGCCTATGTCATCTACACGTCCGGCTCGACGGGACAACCGAAAGGCGTGCTCGTCAACCACCGCGGCCTCGTCAATTTTGTGGAAGCGCAAGGCAAGCGCAACGCGTGGCAGCCGGGCGACCGCGTGCTGAAGTTTACGTCGTTCGCGTTTGATGCATCCGCCTGTGACCTGTTAGTGCCGCTTGCTTTTGGGGCGACGGTCGTCTTTGCCGGCCACCTGTTGCCAGGTCCGGAATTGAGCCGTCTGCTCCGCACGGAGAAAATCACCGGCATCTGCATCTCGCCGTCTGCGCTCGCGATGCTGCCGGAGGAAGACCTGCCTGACCTGCGCGTGATCATGGCGGGCGGGGAAGTGGTATCGGCAGCGCTGATCGGCCGCTTTGCGGACGGACGGGACTTCTATGTCGAATACGGCCCGACCGAAACGACAGTTGCCGTGACGGCGATGAAGGCGGCACCGGGCAATCGCAGCGCTCTGCTGGGCTATCCGCTGCCCAATGTCCGCCTGCACGTGCTGGATGCGCATCAGCAGCCGGTGGCGATCGGCGTGCTCGGTGAACTGCACGTTTCCGGCCCGATGGTTGCGCGCGGCTATCTCAACCGTCCCGATCTGACGGCAGAGAAGTTTATCGAAGTGAACGGCGAGCGCCTGTACAAGACGGGCGACTTGGCGCGCTGGCTGCCGGACGGAAGTCTGGAGTACGGCGGGCGAATCGACGACCAGGTCAAACTGCGCGGGTTCCGCGTGGAGCTGGGCGAGATCGAAACGCAACTGCGCAAGCATCCGGCGGTGAAGGACGCGGCGGTCATCGTGCGCGACGAGGCGCTGCTCGGCTATGTGGTGGCAGAAGGCGTGAGCGGGGCGGAGCTTCGCGATCATCTGGCGGCACGGCTGCCGGAGTACATGGTGCCGTCCTTGCTGATCGTGCTGGAGGCGTTCCCGCTGACCCCGAACGGCAAAGTGGACCGCCGGGCGCTGCCGGAGCCGGTCCTGATCAACGAAAGCGAGTACGTGGCGCCGCGCGATGCGGTGGAGCTGCAGGTCGGCCAGATTTTTGCGGAGCTGCTCGGGCTTCCGCAAGTGGGGGCAAAGGATCACTTCTTCATCCTCGGCGGACACTCGCTCTTGGCGGTGCGCCTGACCGCGCAGCTTCAGCAAAAATTCGGCCAGGAACTGCCGCTGGCCCAACTGTTCCAGCAGGCGACGGTCGAAGGCATCGCCAACCTGCTCCGCCAAGGCGGGCAGGCTCCGTACACGCCGCTTGTGGAGCTGGCGAAAGGCGAAGGCAGTCCGTTCTTCTGTGTGCATGCGGTCGGAGGCAGTGCGCTGTCGTATCTGGAGCTGGCGAATGCGCTCGGTGGTGAGCAGCCGTTCTACGCCTTCCAGGCGCGAGGTTTGGAAGGCGCCGAATCGCCTTTTGCAGACATTGAGACGATGGCGGCGTGCTATGTGGCGGAGCTGGTCAACGTCCAGCCGGCGGGTCCGATCCACCTCGGCGGCTGGTCATTTGGCGGATCTGTTGCCTATGAGATGGTGCGCCAACTGCAAGCGCAAGGCCGGGAGGTGGCATCGCTGGTGCTGATCGACAGCTACGCGCCGACGTTGTTTGTCGAAGCGGAGCGGGAGGTGCTGCCGTCTTTCGCAGCCGATCTCGCCGGGCAGTTGGGCGTTGCCCTGTTGCCGGGAGCAGCGGAAGAGTTGGCGCGTCTGGAAGCGGAGGAGGCTCTTTCGTACCTGCACCGCCACCTCGCGACCGACTTGAGCCTGGAGCGGCTGACCCGTCTGTTTGCCGTCTTCAAAGCCAACGTGAACGCGCTGGCCACCTACATGCCGCAGGGCACGCTCTCCGTGCCGGCCACCCTGTTCCTAAGCGAAACGAGCGCGGGCCATCCTTTGGCTCCGACGCTGGGTTGGGAAGAGCTGGTGGAACGCGTGGAAGTGAAGGCGGTGCAAGGCGATCACTTTACGGTGTTGCGGAATTTGCAGCATATTTAATGGGAAAGAGCTGTTGGCTTTCAGGCCAACAGCTCTTTTTTGTATCCGGGCGGGCTTGCGCGGCCAACAAGAAAAGGACTCCTCATCTGCTCGAGGAGTCCTTTTCCTTCTCCATCAACTTCTGCACATTTTCCTTCGGATTCCAGCAGTCGAACTGATACTTCGGCTGCGTATCGAAGCCCAAGCGGGCGCATTTGCTCTTTCGCTTCCCCGCTTCCTCCACGATCGAATAGTGCTGGCAGGTCGCGCAGCAATGAAACCGATTCATCAAGAGATCACCTCAGTTTCATACTTCTTCAAGCTCCCACACATCCCTCCTCATTAAACATTGCAATAAATTTGATCACAGTAACAATCACAATAAATCACACGATCTGCAATTCTAAAGTTTAGGCAGGATTGTTACTATTACTATCGAATAGGGATTATAGATTGTAACTTATTGTAGCAATTTCAGAAACTTATAAATGCAGAAAATTATGGAAACCTCAAGACTGGAGGAACTACTCATGCACGAAACGCAGGTATTGTCTGCCACGCTCGTGGATCTGCTGCGCTACAGAGCGCAGGAGCAGCCAAGCCAACTTGCGTATCGCTTTCTGGTTGAAGATGAGGCAGTGGAGTATTCCTATGCTCTGCTCGATCAAAAGGCCCGCGCGCTGGGCGCCCTTTTGCAAAGCATGGGGGCGTCCGGGGAGCGGGCACTGCTGTTGTATCCGCCGGGGCCGGAGTATGTGGTCGCCTTTTTTGGCTGCCTGTACGCAGGCGTGGTCGCGGTGCCTGCCTATCCGCCGCGCCAAAACGGCAACTTGTCCCGCCTCGTCGCGGTCGCTTCTGACGCCCGCGCAGCTTTTGCTTTGACCACCGATGAGATTCACAATACGATCGAACGCCGCTTTGCCGACACGCCGGGCCTGCAGACGATGCGCCTGCTCGCGACCGATCATCTCGACGGGTCGCTCGCCCTCGCCTGGCAGCACCCCGGTGCCGACGCGTCGTCGCTTGCGTTCTTGCAATACACATCCGGCTCGACCTCCGCGCCCAAAGGCGTCATGCTCACCCATGGCAACCTGCTGCACAACCTCGGCCTGATCCATCAGAACTTCGGCATCGCCGACGGCACCAAAGGCGTGCTCTGGCTGCCTCCGTTCCATGACATGGGACTGATCGGCGGCGTGTTGCAGCCGTTGTACGGCGGGTATGAGATGACCCTGATGCCGCCCGTGTCCTTCATTCAAAAGCCGCTGCGCTGGCTGGAGACGATCTCCCGCCTCGGCGCCACGCTTGGCGGCGGGCCGAACTTCGCCTACGATCTTTGCGTGCAAAAAATAGCCCCGGAGGTGCGCGATACTCTCGACCTCTCCCACTGGGAGACGGCGTTTACGGGCGCAGAACCGATTCGCCCGGAGACGTTGGAGCGCTTCTCCGATTGCTTTGCCCCTTGCGGATTCCGCAAGGAGGCGTTTTATCCCTGCTACGGCCTCGCCGAAGGCACCTTGTTTGTCACCGGCGGCGTCAAACAGACCGCTCCGCTCACGCTCGCCTTAGACGGTGAGGCGCTGGAGCAAAACAAAGTCCGCCCGGCAGCCGCCGTCACTGAGCAGACGCGCCGTCTCGTCGGCTGCGGCAGCCCGGAGCGCACCGACCAGCGCGTGCACATCGTCCACCCGGACACGTTCACCGTCTGTGCGGAAGAGGAAGTCGGCGAGATCTGGGTCGGCGGACGCAGCGTCGCCCAAGGTTACTGGGAAGCGCCGGACAAGACGCAGGAGACGTTTGCTGCCCGCCTGGCGACGGGCGAAGGGCCGTTCCTGCGCACCGGCGACCTCGGCTTCCTATTGGAAGGCGAGCTGTTCGTCACCGGCCGCCTCAAAGACCTGATCATCATCCGCGGGCGCAACCACTACCCGCAAGACCTTGAGTTCACCGTCTCCGAAGCGCACATCGCCGTGCCGGCCGGAGCGGGGGCGGCATTTTCGGTGGAAGCGGATGGGGAAGAGCGGCTGGTCATCGTCAGCGAAGTCGAGCGCGCTCACCGCAAAGGCAACCTCGCCGAAGTCGCCGCGGCGATCCGCCAAAAGATCGCCGAGCAGCATGAGCTGCAGGCGTATGGCATCGTCCTGATCAAACCGGCGAGCATCCCGAAGACGTCCAGCGGCAAGATTCAGCGTCACGCCTGCCGCCAGCGCTTTCTCGACGGTACGCTCGATGTGCTGCACGCCGACGTGCTGGGCCAAGGGGCAACAGCTGGGCCTGACGCGCCAACGAAAGGTTTGCAAACCGGCTTTGACTTCGGCAGCCTCGACCGGGACGGCCTGCTCGCGCTGACCGAAAGCGAGCGCCTGATCGCGCTGGAGAGCTACCTGCTGGCCAAGTCGGCTCAGGTGTTAAACGTGCACCCGGCGCAGATCGACCGCAGCCAGTCGCTGAACGTGCTCGGCCTCGACTCGCTGATGGCGGTCGAGCTGAAAAACGAAGTGGAAGAGACGTTTCAGACGGACCTTTCGCTCACCACGCTGCTCGACGGTCCGAGCATCACCGAGCTGGCGACCGAAGTGCTGGTCAAGATCGGTGAGAACGCAGCAGGCGCAGCGCAGCAGCAAGATGCAACCGGAGACACGGCCGGAACCGGCTCGACAGCAACCGAATGCGCTGCTCCCTCCACCTTCCCGCTGTCCTACGGTCAGCGCTCGCTCTGGTTCATGCAGCGCCTCGCTCCGGACAGCTCCGCCTATAACGTTTCGCGTGCCGTGAAAGTGCCGGCCGCCTTGAATACGCAAGCTTTGCAAACGGCGCTCACCCAGCTCTGTGCACGCCACCCGCAGCTGCGCACCCGCATGGAACTCCAGGACGGCGAACCGCTTCAGCTCGTGCAGGAGCAGCCCAACTTCCATTTTGCCGTGGAACAGGCGGCCGGGTGGAGCGAGGAGCAGTTGCAACAGCGCCTGAGCGTGGAAGCCGACCGACCGTTCGATCTGGCGCAAGGTCCGCTGTGGCGCGTCCTAGTCTTCTCGCGGTCGGCAGAAGAGCACGTGCTGCTCTTGTCGATGCACCACATCATCACCGACTTCTGGTCGCTCGGCCTGTTCACCGCCGAACTGCGCGACCTCTACCACGCGGCGGCAACGGGCACTCAAGCGGCGATTCGCACCGCCGGGCAGAGCTACGGCGCGTACGTCTGCCAGCAGACGGAGATGCTGAACGGGGCCAAAGGCGAACAGCTCTACCGCTACTGGCAGCAGCAGCTGTCCGGCCAACTGCCCGTGCTCAACCTGCCGACCGACCGTCCTCGCCCGCCGGTGCAGACGTTCCGCGGCGCGTCGCATGAGTTCCGTCTGGGAGCCAGATTGACGGAAGAGGTCAAAGAATTTGCCAAAGCGCAGAACACAACGCTGTATACCGCTCTGCTCGCCGCGTACCACGTGCTGCTGCACCGCTACACCGGCCAGGACGACATCCTCGTCGGCTCGCCGGCAGCGGGCCGCACTTCGGCGAAAGATGCGGGCACGCTCGGCTATTTCGTCAACCCGATCGTCCTGCGCGGACGGTTCCAAGGCGCGGAAACGTTCGCTGCGTTTACCGAAGCGATGCGCCGCACGGTGCTGGGCGCGCTCGATCATCAGGAGTATCCGTTCTCCCTGCTCGTCGAGAAGCTCCATCCGCAGCGCGACCCCAGCGTCTCGCCGCTGTTCCAGGCGTTTTTCGTCCTGCAGAAATCGCACCTGCTCGACCGCGACGGCCTGACCGCCTTTGCGCTGAACGAAGCGGGTGCGCAGCTCGGCGGCGACCTGCCGCTGGAGTCGATGCGCCTCGCCCAGACGCACGTCCAATATGATCTGATTCTCACCTTGGCCGAAGTGGAAGGTGAACTTTCCGCGTCCTTCGACTACAACGCCGACATGTTCGACCCGTCGACCGTCGCGCGCATGAGCGGCCACTTCACGACGCTCCTGCACGGACTGATCTCCGCGCCGCACCGGCCGCTCGCCCACGCCCCGCTGTTGACAGCAGCGGAAGAACGGCATCTGCTGGGCGACTGGCATGCGAGGCGGGCCGATTATGGGGAGCCGGTCTGCGCCCATGAGCTGTTCGAGCGGACAGCGGAAGAGCTGCCGCACAAGACGGCGCTCGAACTGGGCGATATCAAGCTGACCTACGCCGAACTGAACGAGCGCGCCAACCGGCTCGCCCATCATTTGCGAAAAGCGGGTGTGACGCAGGAATCGCTCGTCGCCGTCTCAATGGAGCGGTCGGTGGAGATGGTTGTCGCCATGTTCGGCATTCTCAAGGCGGGCGGTGCCTACCTGCCGCTCGATCCGGCCTATCCGGGCGAGCGCCTGTCCTTCATGCTCGAAGACTCCGGCGCGAAGATCCTGCTCACCCAAGCGCATCTCGCGGAGCAATTGCCGAAGCATTCCGTCCGGCAGATCCTGCTCGACGCCGACTGGGCGCAGATCGCCGTGGAGAGTGCTGCCAACCCGGCTCCGGCGGCCGGGCCGCACAGCCTCGCCTACGTCATCTACACGTCCGGCTCAACCGGAAAGCCCAAAGGCGTGCTGCTCGAACATGCCGGCCTGTTTAACCTTGTGCACGTCCTGCATGACGCCTTCCAGATCGATGGCAGCACCCGCGTCCTGCAGTTCGCGTCGTTCTCGTTTGACGCCTCGGTCGCCGAAGTGTTCACCGTGCTCAGCGCAGGCGGCACGCTCGTCCTCGCCGACAAAAACGACCTGCTGCCCGGCCCGGCGCTGCTCAAGCTGCTGAACGACAAACAGGTGCACAACGTCACCTTGCCGCCGTCGGTGTTGGCGATGCTGTCCGGCGATGATCTGCCGCACCTGCGCACGGTGATCTCCGCCGGGGAAGCCTGCACGAAAGAGATCGTCGAACGCTGGTCGACCAGCGGCCGCCGCTTCGTCAACGGCTACGGTCCGACGGAAAACACAGTCTGCACCACGCATGCCCTGCTGAGCACAGGCTCTGCCGTCCATATCGGCCGGCCGAACCCCAATGTCGAAGTCTACATCCTCGACAGCCATGGCCAGCCTGTGCCGCTCGGCGTGCCGGGCGAACTGTACATCGGCGGCGCGATGCTGGCCCGCGGCTACTTGAACCGCCCGGAACTGACCGCAGAAAAATTCGTCCCGCATCTCTTCCCAAGCGACGGAGGCGCGAAGCTCTACCGCTCCGGCGACCTCGTGCGCTGGCGGCCGGACGGCACGATCGAATACCTCGGCCGCCTCGACCATCAGGTGAAAGTGCGCGGCTTCCGCATCGAGCTCGACGAGATCGAAGCGCAGTTGATCCGTCAGGACGGTGTGGAGAGCAGCGTTGTGATCGCCCGCGAAGACCAGCCGGGGCAAAAGCGCCTCGTCGCCTATGTCACGACCCAAGAACAGGCGGCGCTCACCGTGCCCGACCTGCGCCAGGCGCTGAAAGCGTCCCTGCCCGACTACATGGTGCCGTCAGCGTTCGTCCTGCTCACGGCATTTCCGCTCACGCCAAACGGCAAGATCGACCGTAAAGCTCTGCCTGCGCCGGACGGCGAACGAGCGGTGGAAAGCGCCTATGTCGCGCCGGGCTCCGAGCTGGAGCAGCAGGTGACGGCGATCTGGCAGGCAGTGCTCGGCCTTGACAAGATCGGCGTGCACGACAACTTTTTTGACCTCGGCGGGCATTCGCTGCTGATGGTCAAAGTCCATGAGCGACTGCAGCAGGAGATGAAGCGCGAGTTCTCCGTCGTCGAGATGTTCAAATACCCGACCGTCTCGGCGCTGGTCAAATTTATGCAGCAAGATGCTGCCGCCAAGCCATCAATACAGGAAATCCGTGATCAAGCCAGCAAGCAGCGGGAAGCGCTGAACAAGCGCAAACAGCTGCTCAAAGATCGGAGGAAGTAAGAGCGATGAGTGAGATGTTGGATTTGCAAGGAATTGCCATTATCGGGATGTCCGGCCGCTTTCCGGGCGCGAAAAATACACGTGAATTCTGGGAGAACTTGAAAAATGGGGTGGAGTCGATCCGCCCCTTCTCCGATGAAGAAGTGGAAGCGGGCAGCATCGACCGCGAAGATCCCAACTACGTGCAGGCCGGCGCGCCGCTTGAAGGCGCGGAGGAGTTTGACGCGGCGTTTTTTGACATGATCAAGCGGGAGGCGGAGACGACCGATCCGCAGCACCGCCTGTTCCTCGAGTGCGCGTACGAAGCGCTGGAAGACAGCGGCTACGAAGGTCGCTCCTACGATGGGCGCATCGCGGTGTTTGGCGGCGTAGGCCGCAACACCTATATGCAGAACCTGCTCTCCAACCCGGACATCGTCGGGGCGGTCGGCTCTTACCAGGCGGGCATCGGCAACGACCACGACTTTTTGGCGACCCGCATCTCGTACAAGCTGAACCTGCAAGGTCCGGCGGTGACGGTGCAGACCGCCTGTTCGACGTCGCTTGTGGCGGTGCACATGGCCTGCCAAAGCCTGCTTACCTACGAGTCGGACATGGCGCTGGCCGGCGGTGTGGCGGTGAAGTTCCCGCAAAAGGCGGGCTATCTGTGGCAGGAAGGGGGCATCTTCTCCCCGGACGGCCATTGCCGAGCGTTTGATGAAAACTCGGCCGGCATGGTCGTTGGCAACGGCGGCGGCGTGGTGCTGCTCAAGCGTCTCGAAGATGCGATCGAAGACGGTGACGAGATCTACGCGGTGATCCGCGCTTCGGCGATCAACAACGACGGCTCGAACAAAGTCGGTTACACCGCGCCGAGCGTCGACCGCCAGGAAGCGGTCATCTCCCAGGCCATCGCCATCGCCGACATCGATCCGGCGACGATCACCTACGTCGAAGCGCACGGCACGGGCACGGCGCTGGGCGACCCGATCGAAGTCTCCGCGCTGACGCAGGCCTTCCGCATGAGCACCGAGGAAAAAGGCTACTGCGCGCTCGGTTCGGTCAAAACGAACGTCGGGCATCTCGACGCGGCGGCTGGCGTGACTGGCCTGATCAAAACGGTGCTGTCCCTGCAGCATAAGCAGTTGCCGCCGAGTCTGCATTTTGAGAATCCGAACCCGAAGATCGACTTTGCCAACTCCCCGTTCTACGTCAACGCCAAACTGCGCGACTGGAACGTGCCGGGCGACACCCCGCGCCGTGCGGGCGTCTCATCGTTTGGCATCGGCGGCACCAACGCGCACGTGATCTTGGAAGAAGCTCCGGCGTTGGCAGCGTCCGACAAAGCGACCGAGCGCAACCTGCTCGTCCTGTCGGCGAAAACGGTCACGGCGCTGGAGGCGATGACCGAGAATCTGGCCGCGCATCTGGAAGCGAACGCGGAGCTGAACCTGTCGGACGTGGCGTACACGCTGCAGACCGGCCGCGCAGCGTATAACCACCGCCGCATCGTGGTGGCAACTCATTCGGCAGACGCCGTACAAGCGCTGCGGGCGCTCGATCCGAAACAGGTGCAGAGCCACAGCTTGCCAACTTCTCACACCCCTTCGGTGGCGTTCCTGTTCTCCGGCCAAGGCTCGCAGTATGCGAACATGGGGCGCGGTCTGTATGAGACGGAGGCGGTGTTCAAAGCGGAGATCGACCGCGGAGCGCAGATCTTGAAACCGCACCTCGGCCTCGACCTGCGCGACCTGTTCTTCCCGGTCGCAGGCATGGAAGAAGAAGCCCAAGCACTGCTGAACCAGACGCAGTACACGCAGCCGTCCCTGTTTGTGTTCGAATACGCGCTGGCCCAGCTGTGGCTGTCGCGCGGCGTGCAGCCGGAAGCGATGATCGGGCATTCGATCGGCGAATATGTGGCGGCCGTTCTCGCCGGCGTGATGAGCGTGGACGAAGCTTTGCCGCTCGTCGCCGCGCGCGGACGCCTGATGCAGGCGATGGAGCCGGGCTCGATGCTGGCGATTCCGCTGCCGGAAGCGGAAGTGGCGGAACTGCTGCCGTCCGAGCTGTCGATCGCCGGTGTCAACGGCCCGAAAGCGACGGTGGTGGCCGGCCCGACGGCGGCGATTGAAAAGCTGGAAGGCGAACTGCAGCAGCAAGAGCTGCACTTCAAACGACTCGACACGTCGCACGCCTTCCACTCGGCGATGATGGAGCCGATGCTTAAGCAGTATGCGGCAGAAGTGGCAAAAGTTGAACTGCACGCGCCTGTGCTGCCCTACCTCTCCAACGTGTCCGGGACGTGGATCACGGCGGAAGAGGCGACCGATCCGGGCTACTACGTGCGCCACCTGCGCCAAGCGGTGCGCTTTGGCGACAACGTGGCCGAGCTGGTCAAGCAGCCGGGCCGCATTTTGCTGGAAGTGGGGCCGGGACGCTCCCTGGGCACGGTGGTCAAGCAGTCGCTGCAAGGCACAGAGGCGGAAGCGGCCGTGCTGTCAACGACGCGCCATCGCGACGAAGCGCAGACGGATGAAGCGTTCTTCCTGACCGCGCTCGGGCAGCTGTGGCTGCACGGGGTGGAAGCCGATCTGTCGTCGTTGCATGAAGGGGCATCCCGCCGCCGTCTGCATCTGCCGACCTATCCGTTTGAGAAGCAGCGCTATTTTGTAGAATTCAACAAAAACGCCTTCCACGCCCCGCGTCCGGCCGGGCGTCTGCACAACGTCGCTGACTGGTTCCACATCCCGGCGTGGCAGCAGACGGCGCCGTTGCAAGCGAAGCAAGGGGAAGCGGCTCATTTCCTGCTCCTGCAGGATGAGACGGGTGTCGGCGCAGCGCTTGCGGATCGCCTGAAGCAGCAGGGGCATGACGTGACGCTTGTCCGCTGCGGACAAGAATTCGCCAAAGGGGACGACGGGGTCTACACGCTGAACCCGGCGGTGCGCGGCGAGTACAGCCAGCTCTGGAAAGAGCTGGCCGAGTCGGAGCAAGTCCCGACGCGCCTCGTACATCTCTGGTCGCTGACCGACGGGGAACAAAGCGAAGCGGATGCCAAGGAGCGCGGTTTCTATGCCCTGATCCACTTCGTGCAGGCACTCGGCGAGCAGAATCGCACCGAGTCGTTCCAAGTGACGGTGATCACCAACTCCCTGCAGCAAGTGACCAGCGAGCCGATCCTCGCGCCGGAGCGCGCAACGGTGCTTGGCGCCGTCAAAGTCATCCCGCAAGAATTCGCCAACATCACAGCCCGCGCGATCGACATCGAACTGGCCAAGGCGGGCAAGCTGACCGACCGCCTGGCTGCCGAGCTCGCTCAGGCTCCGTCCGGCGATACGCTCGTCGCTTACCGTGGCGCGCACCGCTTCGTGCAAGGATTTGACGATGTGCAGCTCGCAGAAGTGGAAGCAGCGGAGGTCACCCTCCGTCAAAACGGAGTCTACCTGATCACGGGCGCAACTGGCGAGATCGGTCTGCACGTCGCAGAACACCTCGCCCAAGAATATGCGGCAAAACTCGTTCTGCTTGGCAGCCAAGACTTCCCGGCCAGCGAGAACTGGCAAGACTACATCGCGGCACAGGCAGACGCGGACAGCTCCGATCTGACCGGACAAGCGATCGCTCGCCTGCTCGAACTGGGCAAATCGGCCGAACTGATCTACCAAAGCGTCGATCTCACCGACGCTGCTGCCCTTGGCGCGGTGCTTGCCGAAGCACGCGAGCGCTTTGGCGTCGTGCACGGTGTGTTCCACACCGCAGAGCTGATGGGCTCCGGCCTGATCCAGCTGAAGACGCAGGAAGCGATGGAGACGGTGTTCGCGCCGAAAGTCACAGGGACGCTGGCGCTCGCCGCAGCGACCCGCGGGATGGAGCTCGACTTCTTCGCCTTGTTCTCGCGCATGCTGTCGGTCACCGGCGGCTTCGGCCAGGTCGACAACACGGCGGCCAACGCGTTCCTCGGCACGTTCGCCCGCGCGCACAGCACGGCGACCGGCACGCACACGCTGGCGATCGACTGGGGGATGTGGCAGTTTGACAATCTGCTCCAAGGCCAGCCGATCCTGCCGGAGATGGTCGCGCAACTGCAGCAGATGCAAAAGCAGTTCGGCATCTCCGCCGCAGACGGCATGGACGCCTTCACCCGCATTTTGGCCAGCGGCCTGAACCAGGTCATCGTCTCCACCCAACACCTGCAGACGGTGATCGACGACACGAACGGCATGAACGCCGCCACCTACTTCGACAGCTTGAAGGGCAGCCGCACCATCGACGCTAACCGCCCGTACGTCGCGCCGCGCAACGATGTGGAAGAACAGGTCGCCGTGATCTGGCAGGATCTGTTTGGCGTCGATCTCGTCTCGATCCACGACAACTTCTTCGACCTCGGCGGCAACTCGCTGCTCGGCGTGCAACTGGTGACGCGCATCCGCAACACGTTTGAGATCGACCTGCCGATGAGCGCTCTGTTCGAGTCGGCCAACGTCGCCGAGCTGTCGCAATACATCGCCGACCATCAGCTCAAGCCGGAAGAGCTCGACGAGCTCGAAGCCCTGCTCGCCGAGATCGAAGGTCTGTCGGAAGATGACATCGAAGCAGAACTTTTCGCCGGGGAGGGCATGGAATAGATGAGCTCGCTGAACGACCGCTTGAAAAATCTGACGCCTGAGCAGCGCGCCGTCCTCGAGAAGCGCATGAAAGCAAAAGGCATGAACACCGCCGTTGTCACCGCGTCCAAAGAACCGTCCGCACTGCCGGAAAGCGTGCTGGCGGCGATGGGCGGCGGCCAGGCGGCCGCTGCGAAAAAACAGCGCCCGCGCCGCACCGACAAAGGGATGGACTTCTCGATCTTCTTCTTCTCCGGCGACGGGTCGACCGAAGACACGGACAAATACCGCATGTTGATCGACTCGGTCCAATACGCCGATCAGCACGGCTTCTCCGCCGTCTGGACGCCGGAGCGCCATTTTGAGGATTTTGGCGGGTTGTACCCCAACCCGTCCGTCCTCTCGGCGGCGCTGGCGATGATCACCCAAAACATCCAGATCCGCGCCGGTTCGGTCGCTCTTCCGCTGCACCACCCGATCCGCTTTGTCGAAGAGTGGGCGGTGGTCGATAACCTGTCGGGCGGACGCACCGCCGTCTCCTTCGCTTCGGGCTGGCACCCGTCCGACTTTTTGATCGCGCCGGTGCCGACGCGCGACTACTACAACCAGCGCAAAGAGATCATGATCGACAACATCAAGACGATCAAAAAGCTCTGGGCCGGCGAAACGGTGATGATGACCGGCATCGACGGGCAGGAGCAGGCGGTAAAAGTGCTGCCGCGCCCCTTGCAGGACGAGCTGGAGATCTGGGTCGCCACCAACGGCTCGCCCGACACCTACATCAAAGCGGCCGAGACCGGCTCGCATATTCTGACCGGGCTGACCAACCAGACGCTCGACGAGTTCGAAGCGAAGATCAAGCTCTACCGCGAGACGTTGGCCCAGCACGGCTACGATCCGGAAGCGGGCAAGGTCACCGTCATGGTGCACACCTGTGTCGGCGAAACGAACGAAGAGATCAAAAACAAAGTGCGCGATCCGCTGAAAGACTATCTGAAAACGTTCATCAAGCAGCAGAAAAACGTGATGGGCAACTACGACGATTTTTCTGAAGCGGATCAGGATGCGATCGTGTCCTACGCGTTCGACAAATATTTTGCGGAAAGCTCCCTGTTCGGCACCGTGGACAAATGCTCCGGACTGATCGAAGATCTGATCGACATCGGCGTAAATGAAGTGGCTTGCCTGGTCGACTTTGGGATCTCGGTCGACGATGTGATGAGCTCGATGAACTATCTGGGCAAGTTGAAAGCTAAATACACGCTGTAGGGCTTGGAGGAGGTCACACCTTATGAAAAACAGTCTGTCCGACCGCTTGGCGGCGCTCACCCCGGAGCAGCGCGCCATCTTCGAAAAACGCGCCAAGGCGAAAAACCTCGCCGCCGAAAAACTGATGCTGAAAAAAGACCGGATCCCCAACCGCGGCCACAACAACCCGAGCCCGCTGGCGATCGACCAGGAGCGCCTCTGGTTCTTCCACATGATGAACCCCGACGAGCCGACCTACAACGTGTACGGCGCGATCAACATGAAAGGGACGCTGAACGCGCCCGTCTTTGAAAAAAGCTTCAATGAGATCGTCCGACGCCATGAAGCGTGGCGGACGACGTTCGAGATGATCGACGGCCAGCCGATGCAGCTCGTGCACAAGGAGCTGTTCGTGCCGATGGAACTGCTCGACCTGACACACCTGCCCGGCGACGAGCGAGAAGAAGCGGCGAAGAAGGCGATGTCGGACGTGATCCAGATTCCGTTCGATCTGGAACAGCCGCCCTTGGTGCGCACCAACCTGATCCGCAAGCAGGAAGACGAATGGCTGTTTGTGCTGACGGTGCATCACATCGTCACCGACCGCGTGACGTTCTCGATCTTCTTCCACGAGATGATGGCGCACTACAAAGCGTTCCTGAACGGCCAGCCGTCCTTGCTGCCCGAGCCGCAGATCTCCTATGCCGACTTCTCGGAATGGCAGCGCCAGTACCTGACCGGAGCTGTGAAAGACAACCTGATCAACTTCTGGAAACAGACGCTTGACGGGTCGGACTTCGTCCTGAACATCCCGACCGACTATCCGCGCCCGGCCGTGCAGGATTTCAAAGGCGCGCGTGTGTTTCTCGACATCCCGCTGGACACGGCGAACCGCTTGAAAGAGATCGGGAAAAAAGAAGGCGCGTCCGCCTTCATGACACTGCTCGCCGTCTATTACGCCTTGCTATTCCGCTACACCGGGCAGGAAGACCTGCTGGTCGGCACGCCGTTTGCCAACCGCAACCGCGGCGAGATGGAAGGGGTCATCGGCTACTTCCTGACCTCGGTCGTGCTGCGCACGCAAGTTCAGCCGGATCTGACGTTCAAAGAGCTGCTCCGCCGCGTCAAAGACGTGTCGCTGACGGCGTATGCGAACAACGACATCCCGTTCGGCCTCTTGCTCGATGAGCTGAAGCCGCCGCGCGACGGCTCGCGCAACCCGATCTTCCAAGCGTGCTTCGTCTACGTCGACGTGATGGAAGACAAGTTGGAACTGCCGCAGCTGGAGCTGAAATACGAGCTGACCGACGCGGAGACGGCGAAATACGACCTGACGATCGGCCTGATGGAAGTCGAAGAAGGCATCACCGGCTTCTTCGAGTACGCGCCGGCGATGTTCCGCAAAGAGACGATCGAGCAGATCAACCGCCATTGGCTGAAGCTGATCGAAGCGGTGATCGAGAATCCGGAGCTGAAAGTGAACGACATGCCGCTGTTCTCGCCGGATGAAGAGCAGCAGCTCCTCGTCGAGTGGAACGACACGGCCCGCCCGCTGCCGGAGCGTCCGCTCCTGCATGAGCTGTTCGAAGCGCAGGCGGCGAAAACGCCGGAAGCGACCGCGCTGATCTTGGGCGAAGAGACGCTGACCTACGGCGAGCTGAACGAGCGCGCCAACCGCCTCGCGAATTACCTGCAGGCGCGCGGCGTCGAACATGAGACGCTCGTCGGCGTCTACATGGAACGTTCGTTTGAGATGATCGTCTCGATGCTCGCCGTGCTGAAAGCGGGAGGCGCGCACATCATGCTGGAGCCGAGCTACCCGCAGGAGCGCCTCGCCGCGATGATCGCCGACGCCGGGATGCACCTCGTGCTGACCCAGCAAGCGATGCTCGGCCGACTGCCCGCCCACGCCGCGCAAGAGATCGCCGTCGATGCAGCGTGGCCGCAGATCGCAGCGGAAAGCGCAGCCAAGCCGTACGTGGAGGTCGGCGAACGGAGCCTCGCCTACATCATGTACACATCCGGTTCCACCGGCCGCCCGAAAGGCGCGATGATCGAGCACCGCTCGGTCGTCAACACGATGCTGCATCTGATCGAGCGCTTTGGCATCACGGCGAACGACCGCCTGTTCCTGAAGTCGCTGGTCGGCTTTGACGGCACCGTGCTGGAGTTCTACGCCCCGCTGCTCTCCGGAGCGGCGATCGTCATCGCCGAAGAGGGCGGTCACCATGACGTGGTCTACCTGATCCGTGAGATGAAAAAGCAAGCGGTCACCGCGATGCAGATGATCCCGTCGGTGATGAACCTGCTGATCGAAACGCAAGGCATCGAAGAGGTCACCTCGCTCAAGCACCTCTTCCTCGGGGGGGAAGCGATCTCGCCGTCGCTCAAGCAGCGCATCCACGAGCGCCTGCCGCACGTGATGTTGCACAACATCTACGGCCCGGCGGAGACGACCGTCTTCTCGACCGACTATACGTTTGTGCACAGCGATGACCGGGCGGTGATCCCGATCGGGCGTCCGATCGCCAACATCAATGTCTACGTGCTCGATACACACCTGAACCCGGTGCCGGTCGGCGTCTATGGCGAGCTGCACATCGGCGGCATCGGCGTCATGCGCGGCTATCTGAACCGCCCGGAGCTTGATGCGGAGCGATTTGTGCCGCATCCGTTCTTGCCGGACGGCGGCCGCCTGTACAAGACGGGCGACATCGTGCGCTGGCTGCCGGACGGCACCTTGGAATATCAGGGCCGCATCGACAACCAGGTCAAGATCAGCGGCGTGCGCATCGAAGCGGGCGAAGTGGAAGGGGCGCTGCTCCAGCATCCGTCCGTTCAGCATGCGGCGGTGCTCGTCCGCGAAGACCAGCCGGGCCAGAAGCGCCTCGTCGCCTATCTGATCGGCGAAGTCACCGCGTCGAACGAACTGCGCGAGTTCCTCAAGACGCGCCTGCCGGACGCGATGATCCCGACGGCGTTCCTGTTCGTCGACGAGTTCCCGCTGTCCCCGAACGGCAAGCTCGACAGAAGCGCGCTGCCGAAGCCGGAAGTGGACGAAAAAGTCTACGAGCGCGACTACGTGGCGCCGCGAACCGACTTGGAAGATCTGCTGGCCGGCATCTGGCGCGAGATCCTTGCGCTGCCGAAAGTCGGCGTGCAGAGCAACTTCTTTGAGCTGGGCGGTCAGTCGCTCAACGCGATGCAGATGATCGGGCGCGTCCGCGAGACGTTCCAGATCGAAGTGCCGGTCACCAAGCTGTTCTCCGTGACGACGATCGCCGGACTTGCCGAACTGCTCACCGAATATGAGCAAAAACCGGGCCAGGCTGAAGCGATCGCCCGCCTGCGCAAAAAGCTGATGAACATGACAGAAGAAGAAAAACGGGCGATGCTCGAAGCGAAGAAAAAGGTCAGGGGGTAAACCGGATGGGTTTTCAAAACGAAGCGGATGAGCTGTTAGCCTTGTTGCTGGAGGAAGAAGGATTCGGTTTGGAAGCGACGGAGACGATCCAGCCGCGCGATCCGGCCGCAGAGCCCCAGCTGTCGTTTGCGCAAGCGCGCTTGTGGTTTCTGTACCAGCTCGATCCAAACGATCCGTCCTACAACATCTCGGCGGCGGTGCATTTTCAAGGCGAGCTGAACGTGCCAGTGCTGGAAACGTGCTTTGTGGAGATCATCGAACGCCACGAAGCGCTCCGCACCCGCTTTTTAACGGTGAACGGGCAGCCGAAGCAGGCGATCGACGCCCAAGTCGATTTTGCCATCACAGTGGTCGATCTGACCGGCCTTGACGGGGAGGAGCAGGCGGCAGAAGTCGACCGCCTGCTCACCGTTGAGTCGGCCAAGCCGTTCAAGCTCGATCAGGAAGCGCTGATCCGCGCCGTGCTGATGCGGACTGGCGAGACGGAGCACACGCTGTGCCTGACCATCCACCACATCGTGTCGGACGGCTGGTCGATGGGCGTGTTCACGGCGGAAGTTGCCGCGCTCTACGAAGCGTATCTGGATGACAAAGCGTCCCCGCTGCCGCCGCTGCAGGTGCAGTATGCCGACTTCGCCGCCTGGCAGCGCGAGGTGATGCAAGGCGAGACCTACGAGAAGCTGCGCAGCTATTGGACCCGACAGCTTCACGGCGAGCTTCCGGTGCTGCAGCTGCCGGCCGACCGTCCGCATCCGGCGGAGAAGACGATGCGCGGACAGATGCACAAGTTCCGCATTCCAAAAGATGTGGCCAAAGGGATCACCGCGCTCGGGCAGCAGGAAGAAGCGTCGCTGTACATGACGCTGCTGGCCGCTTACAAAGCGCTGCTCCACCGCTACTCCGGGCAGGAGGACCTGATCCTCGGCACCCCGATCGCCAACCGCAGCCGTCCCGAGCTGGAAGGGCTGATCGGCTTCCTCGCCAACACCTTGGTGTTGCGCACCGACCTGTCGGGACGCCCGACGTTCCGCGAGCTGCTGCAGCGGGTGCGCACGATGGCGCTGGAGGGGTATGAGCATCAGGACATGCCGTTTGTGAAGCTGGTCGAAGAGGTGCAGCCGAACCGCGACGTGAACGTCTCGCCGCTGATCCAGGCGATGTTCGTCCTGCAAAACGCGCCGAAGCCTTCGGCGACGTTCAACGGCCTGACGGTGTCGATGATGGGGATCGAAAGCAAGACGGCCAAGTTCGACGTCTCGCTGTTCCTGACTGAAGACCAAGACGGACTGGAAGGGGTGTTCGAATACAACACCGACCTGTTCGACGCAGAGACGATCGAGCGGATGGGCACACACTACTGCAACTTGCTGGCTGCCGTTTTGCACAGCCCGGACACGCGGATCGACGAGCTGGTCTTCCTCTCGGCAGCGGAGCGCCGCGACGTGCTGGCGGAAGGCTATCGCGAGCTGGCATACGACCGCGATGCGACGATGCACGGCCTGTTTGAGCGCCAGGCGGCGCTCACGCCCGATGCGCCGGCGGTCGTCGATGGCGAGCGGTCACTGACCTACCGCGAGTTGAACGAAGCGGCCAATCGTCTGGCGCACCACCTGCTGACGCTGGGCGCCGGGCCGGACGTGCCGGTCGGGATCTATCTGGAGCGGTCGCTGGAGATCGTCGTCGCGATCCTCGCCGTGCTGAAGACGGGCGGGGCATACCTGCCGCTCGATCCGAGCTATCCGCAGGAGCGGCTGCTCTTCATGCTGGAAGACACGGCGGCACCAGTGCTGCTCACCCAGTCCTCGATGCAGCATGATCTGACCCGCGCAGGGCTGCAGGTGCTGGCGCTCGATGCCGGGAGCGTGCCGTGGCAGGAAGCGCCGAGCGAGAATCTGCCCGCGGCGACGGGGGCGGAAGGGCTGGCTTACATCATCTACACCTCCGGCACGACCGGCAAGCCAAAAGGCGTCTTGGTGCCGCACCGCGGCGTGGTCAACCTGATGGCCGACATGCACCGCCTCAAGCCGCTGGGCACAGGCGACCGCAGCAGCGTGTGGACGAGCTTTGGCTTTGACGTGTCCGTCTACGAGCTGTTCTCGGCGCTGTTCTACGGCGCGGCCGTCTATCCGGCGCCGGAAGCGGTGCGCTATGACAGCCGCACGTTCTTCCACTGGCTGCGGGACGAGGGCATCACGTCCGCCTACCTGCCTCCGTTTATGTTCAAAGACCTGGCGAACTGGCTTAGCGCAGGCAATGGCGGACTGGCTCTGCAGCTCCTGATGGCAGGCGTCGAACCGTTGTCCGAACGGCTGCTCGGCACGATCATGCAGCAGGTGCCGGGCCTGCTGATCTTCAACGGCTACGGGCCGACGGAGACGACGATCTCGCCGACGTTCTACGTGGTGGACGCACAGGCCCCGGAGCGCCAGACGCCGATCGGCAAAGCGGTCGCCAACACCAGGCTCTACCTGCTCGACCACAACTTGCAGCCGGTGCCAAACGGCATCGCCGGCGAGGTGTACATCGGCGGCGACATGGTGGTGCGCGGCTACCTGAACCGCCCGGAGGAGACGGAGCAACGCTTCCTGCCCGACCCGTACTGCGGGCAGCCGGACGGGCGGATGTACAAGACGGGCGACTTGGCGCGCCGTCTGCCCGATGGGAACCTGCTCTTCCTCGGACGGATCGACCAGCAGGTGAAGATCCGCGGCTTCCGCATCGAGCTCGGCGAGATCGAAGCGCAGCTGATCGCCCACGAAGCGGTCAGGGAGGCGGTCGTCACCGTGCGCGAAGCGGTGCCGGGCGACAAGCGCCTCGTCGCCTACATCGTGCCGAGCGCAGGGGCGGAGCAGGTCGAAGCGGAGCTGCGCGCCCGCATCGGCGAGCAACTGCCGGGCTACATGATGCCGTCGGCGTTTGTGCTCTTGGACGCGCTGCCGTTGACGCCAAACGGCAAGATCGACCGCAAAGCATTGCCGGTGCCCGACTTCGCGGCGAACCGCAGCGAGCGCGCCTACATCGCGCCGTCGACGCCGACCGAGCAGCAACTGGCAGCGCTCTGGTCGCAATTGCTCGGCGTCGAAGCGGTCGGGGTGTCGGACAACTTCTTCGAACTGGGCGGCCATTCGCTGCTGGCGATGCAGATGATCGCCCAGGTGCAAAGCGATTTCCACGTGGCGCTGGAAGTGCGCAGCCTGTTCGACGACCCGTCCCTCGGCGGCCTCGCCCGGATGATCGACGAAACGGAGACGCAAACAGCCAAACCGGAGATCGTCGCGCTCTCCCGCCAAGCCCGGAAACGCAAAAGCCATCCTCAATAGAGGATGGCTTTTTGTTTGGACTAGGAAATCATCAGCACGGCATCCCAATCGGGCGCCTCCTCGGTGACGAGGCTGAGCAGGGTCAAGATCACGCCGGATGCGCCTTCGAGCAGGCCAGGATCGGTGATCGGCTGTCGGGCTTCGAACTCTTCGAAGCCGTAAGGATGCGCCTCCGAGAAGGTGCTCAGCACGAGGCGGGCGAGTTCGTCGCGGCAGGGGAGCAGCTCGGGCAGCGCAGTATCGGCATGCATGCGCTGCACGATGTGCATCAGTCCGCCCCAGCCGTGGCAGATCGTCGGGGTGTTCATGCTGCGCTTGCTGTCTTCCCGCTTGGCGATGCCCCGGTAGGCGGCGATGCCCGCTTCGGTCAGCGCGGCATCTTCGAGCGCCGCTCCGGCCAGCCACAGTGCCCGCCCGATGCCCGGAGCTCCGTAGCACCAGGAGTCCCGGGGGCTGAGCGGCGGCAACTCGCCGGTTTGCCATGTTTCAAACGAGATGCGCCCAGGCCACAACGGCTCCTCGTCATGCAGGCCCTGAAAGCGCCGCACGAAGTCGGCCGCCCGCCGCATCGCTTCGCGCTGGCCCGGCACTTCGATGCCTTGCAGCAGGGCGAGGCTCATCAGCGCCAACGGGCCGGTGATGCCGTGCGACAGGCCGAGGTTGAGGCTTCCGTTGGCGAACATCTCTTGTTCATCTTCGCGATAATGGTTGTGCGAGTGGATGAGCCACGTCGGGACGAGCAGCCCGTGCGCTTCTTTGTCGCCGCAGAGCTCGATCAGGTAGTCCAGCACGTCACGGAGCGCCTGTTGAGCATCATCACGGTCGGCAAAAGCGAGCAAGATGCGCCCGACGCCGGCCATGCCGCCGATCGTGTCATAGTCGGTCATCACGAGGTCGTTCGCCATCGCCTGGCGCTTTTCCGGCATTTGCTTCTGCAGCGTGCCGATCAGCGAGCCAAGCAGGCTTTGCAACATGTTCTGGTAGCGCTGTCCGCCCCGCGAAAGGGCTTTGACCGCCAGCAGCGTGCCGCCGAGCCCGCTCCACAGCGAGAGGTTCGGCGCGCCATGCGTCTGCAGGCGCTGCTGGATGGTGACGAGGTATTTGTGGCCGACGAGATCCCAGCCTTCTTCCGGGAACATCCGGTCGAGCTGGCCGAACAACAGGCACGGACCGGCCACGCCTGAGCCGAGAAACGTGTTGGGGTTGTCGCCCGGATCGGCAGCTTTCAACCGCTCCGCCGCGAAGCGCACCGCATGGAGAATCTCCGCGCGCAGCTCCTCCGACTCAGTCGGCTGCCACTGCAACTTTTGCACTGCCATCTTCTGTTCCTCCTTTGTTGTCGTCGAGGTAGGCGCTGACCTGCAGGTTGTACAGTTCGGCGTACATGCCGCCCTGTGCCATCAGCTCGTCATGCGGGCCCAGTTCGACGATCTGTCCTTGATCGAGCACCATGATCTTGTCGGCGAATCGCACCGACGAATAGCGGTGCGAGATAAAAATGCCAAGCCGGTTGTCCATCAGCTGCTGAAACTTGTGGAACACGTCCGCTTCGGCCACCGGGTCCAAAAAGGAGCTCGGCTCATCGAGCAAATACAGGTCGGCTTCCCGCAGGAAGGCACGCGCGATCGCCACGCGCTGCCATTGCCCGCCCGACAGCTGGTAGCCTTGGGCCAGCCAGCGTCCAAGCTTGGTGTCCAGACCCTGCGGCATCGTGTCGAGCAGCCCGTGGATGCCGGCCCGCTCCGCAGCGCCGTAGATCTTGCCGTCCTCCTGCAGAAACGGCAGGTTGCCAAAGCCGATGTTGTGCCGCACATCCGACTCATACTGCATGAAGTCCTGAAAGACCACGCCGACGCGCTGCTGCAGCGAGTCGAGGTCGTACGTTTGGATCGGCTCGCCGTTTAACAAAATCTCGCCTTCGAAGTCCGGATACAGCCCGGTCAGCACTTTGACGAGGGTCGATTTGCCCGATCCGTTTTTGCCGACGATCGCCAGCGTCTCGCCGCGCTGCAAGGTAAAGGAGACGTTCTTCAAGGCCGCCTCCTTGCGCCCCTGATAGCGGAACGTCACATTGCGGAACTCCACCGTCTCGATCGGCGGGGCTTCCGGCAGCGAGTCTGCGGCCGGCTTGTGCATCGCCGAGTCGAGGTCTAGGAACTGAAACAGCTGTTTGATGTACAGGTTGTTTTGGCAGAGCTGGATCAGCCCCTGCACGACCGCCTGCGACGTGCTTTGCGTCAGCGTGATCGCCTGCACATAGCCAAACAGGTTGCCGATCGCGATCTCTCGCGCATAGGCGGCGAGCAGGACGAGAAACACCATCGATGAGGTCAAGATCAACGTCACCGATTCGAAGAGCAGCGAGATCAAGAGCCGCTTGCGGGCGAGGAGCTTGTCCTGCGCAAAAAACGTCTTTAAGATCTCCATGTAGCGGCTGAGCAGATGCTCGCCGAGCTGGTACAGGCGCACCTCTTTCACCGCTTTGTCGTGGGTGAGCAGGTAGCTCCAATACCACGATTCGCGGCGCAAAGGCGCACGGTGGTACTCGTATTCGAACTGCTGCTGGGACAGTCGCATAAACGAGACAAACGACGCGACCGGCATCAGGATCAAGGCGAACGCGATCCACCATTTCCAAGCGATCAGCACGCCGGCGGCAGAGACCATCGTCACGACGCCGGTGATCACGCCAAACATCTGCTTCATGATCTGATAGGGGCGGAACGACGCTTCCTGCTGGGCGCGTTTCAACTGGTCCTGCACGTCTGCGTTTTCAAAATCGGCGAGGCCCAGCGCCACCGCTTTTTCGATGATCGTCTGGTTGATCTTGTTGGAAAGCCGGGTCTGAAACAAGCCTTCCTGATAGGTCTGCACAAGGCCGATCAGCTGACGGGCGACCACGACGCCGATGAACAGGGCGAACGAAGTGTAGAGCACCTCGACCCCTTCCTGCCATGACAGCCCGACCGAGTTGATCAGCTGCGTGGTCACGAGCAGAGCGGCGACGGGAGCGATGCCTTGCAGCAGCTGCAAGGTGAGCAGCGAGAGCAAGGTGAAGCGGTCGACGCTCCACAGCAGGCGGAAGATGCGCGGCCAGAAGATGAACGCCTGGAACACATTGCGCAAGGAGACGACATCTTGCGGCTGGTTCGTGCTCATCGCGTGTCCTCCCGGAAGTGGCGCAAAGCGTTCAGCGCGTGGCGGGCCAGCGTCATCACCGCTTTTTCCCGCACGCGGTCGGTGCCAAGCAGACGGTTCAGGTGCAGGTGGATTACGCTGCCGATGATGTTGTGGCGGTCATTAAACAGCTCACCGCGCTCGCCGGTCGCACGCACGTCTTCCGCATAGCGGCGCACCTCGTCACGGCGCAGCTTCAGTCCGGCGTAGACCGCTTCACCTTCCGGATGGGCGCGCAGCCCTGCCCAGTCGTCCGCCGAGTTGGCGATGCGAAGGAACAGCTTGCGGTCTTGGCGGAACGCGTCCTGCTGCTCTTTGTGCGAGACGCGCAAGTCCAGCCAGCGGAACGCTTCGGCGAATGACAGGCCGAATTGTTCCAGATAGTCGATCACCGACACCGCGCCGATCTGGTCGAGCGTCAGGCTCATCTTTTGGAACCGTTTGCCGAACAGCCATTGTGCGACGGCGATGCTGTCTTTCGCGAACAGCTCTTCGACCGTCTTCATCAGCTGCGGACCGCCGTAGCGCTCGATCTCCGGATCGTACGCGTCGAGGGTGTAGTGCGAGATCAAGCCTTCTTTTTGCAAGTCCAGCCCCCAGTGGTGCAGGCGGGGGAGCAGACCGGCGCTGATCGTCTCCGGTGCGCCATGAAAGCGCAGGCGGATGTGCGGGCCGTCATCGACATAGCGCATAAAGTAGGACTTTTGCGCCAGCCCTTGCGCTTGCACATCGCGGCAAAACTCGCGCAGCTGCCCGCCGATCAGCTCTTCCTGACGGCTGCTGACCCCGTAGAGTTTGACGAACAGCCATTCGCTGCCGGGCAGCGACAAGCGCTCCCGGGCGGGGATCACCTGCAGGTTCTGCAGTTTGAGGCGCTTGCCGGGCGACTCGTCCCGCTTGACCAGCGGGATGACCACTTCGTTCAAGAGCAGGCCGTCCGGGCTGGCGATGCAGAGGTCGTCAAACGCGGCGCCCATCTCGATCAGCTTGACTTCGCCTTTGCTGGACTCCTTCTGCACAATTTCCAGGTGCAAGGGATGGTCGAGGTCGAGCAGGATACGGTTGTCCGCTTCCAACAGATACACGTAGCGCGGCACCTTCCACGTCTTACGCCAGACTTGAAAACCGGCCTGCCACGCATCGTCGTTCATCGCGGCGCGCAGCTCGGAGGTGTTTTCGTTCAGTTGCCAGGCGGCAGGCAGCAGCACCGTCCGCCCGTAGCGCACGCGGGGCAGGAACGGCGCCTGCTCCATCACTTCCCAGCGGAACGGCAGCCAGATGCTCTGGCGCTCCGAACCGAGCTCGCGCAGGAAGCGGTAGAGGTTCGGCGTGGCGCGCGGGTTGAGCATGTGTCCGACCTTCGGGATCACCTGTTTGCAAAGCGAGCGCGACTTCAGGTACAGTCCGTCATCGTTGCAGCCGACGAGCAAGTCGGACAAGGGCAAGGTGTGGGCGGCGTCTTTGGACGAGTTGGTGCCCATCGCCATCTCATAGGGGCGGCAGTGGTCGGTCAGCACGACGTTGGTTGCGCGCCCGGCCGACGGCAGAAACGCCACTTCCACCAACAGGGCATCCGGTTCCAGCCGTTGCTCCGCTTCCTGCACCGTGGCGAGCTGGCTGCGGAATTCGGCGGGCAGGAGATCGACAAAGCGGCCAAACGTGCGCCCGGCACCGTCCGAACCGGGCATCGGCCCGACGTGCAGGCGGAAGTCCCCTGCATCGAGCGCCGCCTGCGATTTGGCGGCGACGGTAAAATACATCTCCATCGACGGGGGCAGCGTGTTGGTCTGCACATCGCCTGCCAGCTCGGCGATCATCTCGTCGGTCAGCTCGACTTCCATCGCCCCTTGGGCCAGCGCTTGGGCCAGCCAGTTCGTTTGCAGGGCGTGGCGCTTTTTCGTTTCATCGCTGCGCTTTTGCGCTTCGGCCCGGCGGCGGGACGGCGGATTTTCATAGCCGGCCGGGGCACCGAGGCCGCGATCTTCATCGAGCAGCTCCAGGAGCGGGATCTCGCGGTACGGACCGTATTTTTCCATAAATTCGTGCCGGTAGCTCTCCCAATTCGGATAGCCGATGCGGGGAGAGGTGAGCTTGAACAGAACGGACGCCGCGGTTGCCGCTTCCTCGGCAGCTGAAGCGGGCAGCGCGAGGGGATCGGCGGCGAGCGCGAGGTCGACTTGGAGCGGGCTTTTCACATCGCCGAGCTCTTTCATCTCCTCGACCAATTCGAGGAACAGCGTGTCGCCTTCGCCGATCGGCAGCTCGTCATAGACGGCGAGTTTGTCGGCGATGGCGAGCAGCTTGGCGCGAATCTCCTCCACGCCTTGCAGGCGGTCGATGCGAGCCAGCACATAGTCGAGCGGCGAGGTGATCGTCGTCGGCGGGCGCAGTTCGGAGATCAGGTATTCTTGGCGGAACAAGGTGAGCAGGTATTGTTGCACCGTCTCCTCCGGGGCTTGAAATTCGGCGGCGATCTTTGCCAGCAGCTCGGCGAGCACGACCGGCTCGGCCGTCTCTTCCAGCACCCGGTCGAGCACCGGAGTGGCGCGCACGGAGACGGTATCCATCGAGATGCGCCCCTGCTCGTCGCGCTGTCCATAGCGGGTGACGTAGGGGAGTTTGGCGCGTGAACCGTCGCGGGAGATCATCGAGTTGGCCCGCACGTTCAACTGCAGGACGACGCGGTTGTCCGCTTCGATGCGTTCGATGACTTTCAAGAGCCATTCCATGTCCGGGCGGGCGCGCTTTTGATGGCGCAACGCCCCGTGCACCGACAGTTGGGCTTGTTCGGCAAACGTGCCGGTCGCGACGCCGGAGAACAGGCCAAACGGTGTCGGGCGCGACATCATGCGTAAGAGGTAGCGAAGAAAACCTTTCACCGCCTGGTCTTGCTTGCGGGGATCGGAGGATGTCAAATTGGAAAGCGAATGTAACAGAGAGGGCGACGCGACGGCGATCGCTTCGCGAATCAGGCTTTGCGAAGCCAGTTCCGCCAATTTGGCGATCCCGTCCGCTCTCAAGTCAACCGCAGAAGTGTCTTGCAATGGAAACAGTTTTTGGTACAGCTCCAAGGACAGGACAGGAGATCGCAGCATGAAGAAATCAAGCGGCCGAAACAACGATTGTTCCTTTGTAGCTTGTGTTTGTTGTTTGGTACGGGTCGTATTCATATAAATCTCCCTCCGTTAAATAAGTGCTATTCAAGATTATACCTCAATGCTTTGTGTATTGACAATTTTCAGGAAACAACTTATGCAAATTAATTCAGAATATAAAGATATTTTATTGACATTTGGTAAAGATGGTACTATATTCTAATTGCATACTGTAATTATTATTATTTTTTCTTGAGGGAGGGTTACTAGTGGAAAACTTGTTCGAACTGGATGTGCAAGTGAATGCGGTGAGCGATGTGACGGTGGAGTACATCTCCGGCTCCTTCTCGTCCTGCTTCCTGCCGTGCAATGAAGCTTAATTGAGTCGATGCAAAAAGTCCTTCGGTGCAGCCGAAGGACTTTTTGCATGGATATCGATCTCGATACGAGGCGAAAAAAATGTATTTGGTAGTTCTTGAAAATCATAGTTGACAGTAATTTCTATGCGCTATATATTTGATATGTAATTAATTGATTTAGAACATTATGACATTAATTTAAGGTAAAGAGGTGTGCTAGATGGAAAACAACATGTTCGAACTGGACGTGCAAATCGAAGTTGCGTTTGACGCAGCCGAAAAGGAACTCTCTGCTGTATCCTGCAACATCAACTGCCAAGAGCCGTAGAAGGTCAGCAAAAGAGCCCTTTGGATGACGAATCCGAAGGGCTCTTTTTTTATTTCGGAAGTGTATAGATGCGCGGGGAGCGATCCCGATACAGGCAGAATCCGTTCGATATTCAATATTGATGAGGAACCCTGTCAAGGCACCGTTGTGCCCATTATTGCACTGTTGTGTTGCCTGTCTGTGGAACATGATCAGATAAGGTGGTAAACAAACCTAGAGTTCAAGAGAATCGATCTCGGCACGAGTCGTAAAAATGCTTTGGATAGTTTGTGAAAATCATAGTTGACAATACTTTATATGTATTATATATTTGATTTGTAATTTATTGATTCAGAATATTATGATATTTATTCAAAGTTAGGAGGTGTACAAAATGGAAAACAACATGTTCGAACTGGACGTGCAAATCGAAGTTGCGATTGGCGTAGCAGAAAAGGAACACTCCGGCACATCCTGCATCATCCACTGCCAAGAGCCGTACTAGAACAGCAAAAGAGCCCTTTGGATGACGAATCCGAAGGGCTCTTTTTATTTCGGAAGTGTATAGATGCGGGGGGAACGATCCAGATACAGGCAAAACCCGATCCGATATTCGTAGTAGCTGCCAAAATCAGTTTTGATCAGCTCCGGGCTGCAGGAGACCTTGAACACCCTGCCGCTGCCAAACGAGTCCGCCGTCGTGTCCACTTTTACGCCGAGTTCCCCGTTTGTGAAGTGCAGGTCGAGGTAGACCGGGTCTCCTTCTGCCGAATGCTGCACCAGTCGAATGGCATCCTCTTGCCCCTGCGCCAGGTGCTCGGCAAATTGTAAAAACCGCTGCTGCTCAGCGGCGGTGGCAGACGATCCAATATGGACCTCGCCGATTGCCTGCGTTGTCGTCCGCATGTCGTAGACCGCGTTCCCGCCAAACAGCAGCGCGGCGAGCAGAATCCAGAGCAGGTTCCTCATCACCAACTACTCCTTTGGGAAATAAAAAATACCGTACGCACCGCTCGTCCCGTAACAGTTCTCCAGCGCATATTCGATCAGTCCGTCCCGTTCCATGATCGTAAACTCCGGCCGGCAACGCTTCTCATAAAGTTTTTGTGCACCGAACCCGTCTTGCCGCGTGTCGCGCTTATACTCGATTGCTTCCCCGTCAAATACCAGCTCTGTGATAATTGGTGCCCCTTCAATGGTGAGAGCGGTCACACGAATCTGAACTTTATGCTTCTCCTCCACGTTCTTCAGGAACGAGTAAATCTTCTCCGGGCGGTCATACCCACCGTAATCTTGGAATACCTGATCCCCCTCCTTGCAAGGAGAGACGCACACTTTGTGGAGAAGGTTCCATGAAATCTAAAATATCGGAAGGGTTGCGAAGTTCAATATGGATCGTCTTAGTGTAGCGGTTTATAGTTTGTTTGTAAATTTAGAATATATAGAAATATAATTGACAGTTGGTAAATATAGCATTATATTCTAATTGTTTATGATATTTCTATTATCCAGATAAGGGAGGTATTTTTGATGGAAAACATGTTCGAACTGGATGTGCAAGTTGAAATGGTGAGCAATGTGACGGTGGAATACATCTCCGGCTCCTTCTCGTCCTGCTTCCTGCCGTGCCAAGAATAAGAATCGCGATCAACAGTGAGTCCTTCGGTGCACCGAAGGACTTTTTGTATGGGTGCGGAAATGAAGTGGGAGGAGGGATGCGATGATGAAAACGATCGGCATGCTGGGCGGGATGAGCTGGGAGAGTTCGCTGGAATATTACCGCCTGATCAACAAGATGGTCAAAGAGCAGCTCGGCGGCTTCCACAACGCCAAAAGTGTGATGCACACGGTGGATTTTGCAGAGATTGAGCGGTACCAGCGCGAAGGCAACTGGGAGCAGGCGACACGGGTGTTGGTCGAAGCGGCGCAGAGCGTGGAGCGCGGCGGGGCGGATCTTCTGATCATCTGCACGAACACGATGCACAAGATGGCAGACGACGTACAGGCGGCGGTCAGCATTCCGCTTCTGCATATCGCCGACGCCACCGCCGAAGCGATCCAGGCGCAGGGGCTGAAAAAAGTCGGTCTGCTCGCCACGATCTACACGATGGAGCAGGACTTCTACACAGGACGCTTGCAGCAGCACGGCCTGGAAGTGCTGATCCCCAACGCGGAGCCGCGCCAAGAGGTCAATCGCATTATTTATGAAGAGCTCTGTCAAGGGCAGATCCTCGAGAGCTCGCACCACTTCTATAAACAGCTCATCGATGACCTCACCCGCCGAGGCGCGGATGGCGTCATCCTCGGTTGCACGGAAATCGGACTGCTGATCAAGCAGGGGGACGTTTCGGTGCCGCTGTTTGACACAGCCTCTCTGCATGCGGCCAAAGCGGTGCAAAGCGCATTGGAATAAAAACAGGCACGGGAAAGCCCCTCGGAAGACTCCAAAGGGCTTTTTATTTCGGCATCAAATAGTCCGTATGCTACCGGGAGGCATGCACCCGGTTAGCCGATATTTATAATAGAGCCCGCCGTCATCTTCTTCAACTCGGGACTGCAGGCAATCTCCAGGAGCTGACTGTGGGCGAATGGATCCGCAAAAAGGTGGTTTTCCCAAGTGAAACTCAACCTAACTCGCTCTGATAATTTTCAGAAAAATCACGAAATAATATTGACAATATTTTAAAGCGAAGTTATATTATGTATGTAATTGTAATCCTCTGAATAATACAATACGTGAATTGGGGTGAACACAGTGGCGAACCTGTTTGATCTGGATGTACAAGTCGAGGAAGCGATGGTTACCGATGCAGTCGTTGAAAAAGCCTCAAGATACCTTTCTTGCGGAATCACCTGCGACATTGAGTAATGAATAAGAGCCTGTGCGGAATCTGGTTGAGAGGAGGTACTGGACATGGAGATGATGTTTGATCTGGATGTGCAAGTGGAAACGGCTGTTACCGAAGCAACGCTGAGAAACAGTGCTCCGGTAACAGTGACGTCGTTCGCTCTCGCTTGTCAGGAACCGTAAGCAGAAATGGATAGAAAAATACGAGCACAGCCCCTCGGAAGTCTCCGAAGGGCTTTTTATTTTGGCATCACATAGGCTGTATGCGTGCCGGGATGCAGGCATCCGGTCAGCCGATATTCATAGTAGACCCCGCCGTCAATCTTCTGCAGATCGGGACTGCAGGTTACGACTAGGACCTGACCATGCCCGAATTGATCCGCCGTCGGATCAACACGAACTTGAAGCTCCTCCCGCCGATAGACCAGTTCCAGATATATGGGATCGCCTTCCGCCGTATAAGATATGATCCGCACCCCGTCCGCTTCCCGCGCTGCCACATGCTCCGCAAACTGCAGAAATCGATTGTCATCCGCCGGGGTATTGTGCGGCCTGTAAACTATATCACTTAGCTCTAACGGCGCCTCGCCTTGAAAAATAGCGCTCCATCCGAGCAGCAGAGCCGCAAGCAGAATCCAAAGCCGCATTACCATTTGCATCGACTCCTTTGTTGGGAGAGACGAATGCTTTGCGCAGAAGGTTCCATGAAATCTAAAAATATTGGAAGGGTTGCGAAGTTCAATATCGAAATAGTAATTTAGATGTCATTATTAATTAAGCGACACGCATAACGTGATCATTGAACTGAAGAAGGGGATTTGCAAAATGACAACGATGAGACCTGCAGCAGATAAGTGGATCGCCCGGCAGAAATTGAAACCGAATGCACGGCTGCGCTTGTTCTGCTTCCCGTATGCAGGGGGGAGTGCGGCGATCTATCGGGGATGGCAGGAAGAGCTGCCGGCGGCGATCGACGTGTGCCCGGTGCAACTGCCCGGCCGCGAAAGCCGTCTGCTTGAGGAGCCGTTCCGGCACATCGAGCCGATGACCTTAGCGCTGGTCGAAGCGCTCAAGCCGCATATGGACCGCCCGTTTGCCTTTTTTGGACACTCGATGGGCGCGCTGATCGCTTTTGAACTGGCGCGCGAACTGCGCCGTCAGAAGCTCGGCCTCGAACCGATGCACCTGTTCGTTTCGGGACGCGGCGCACCGCAGCGCAAGATCGAGCGCGATCCGGTGCACAAGCTCCCGCACGATCAGTTCGTGCAGCGTCTGCGCAATCTGAACGGCACTCCGGAAGCGGTGCTGCAAAATGAAGAGCTGATGGAGCTCTTGCTCCCGATCCTCCGCGCCGATTTCGAAGTCAACGAAACGTATGTGTATCAAGACGAAGCCAAGCTGCACATCCCGATCCACTGCTTCGGCGGCACGGGCGATGTGGACATCTCAGAGGAGCGACATGAGGCTTGGCGCGAACAGACCACCGAAGCGTTTCAACTGAAGATGTTTGAGGGCGACCATTTCTTTTTAAACAATCAGGCGATTCGCCAAGAACTGCTGCGTGATTTGCACGTGGAACTGACGCGGATTGTCGACCTGTTATAACCTTTAGGAGGGGTTGGCGTGCTTAAGAAAATTATGATCGTCTCGCTGTCGGTGCTGCTCGTTCTGATCGCAGCCGCCAGCGGAGGCAGTTATTACATGGTGCAGCGTGCGCTGCCGACGATCGAAGGCGAGATCCTGACCGCCGTCGAGAAGCCGGTGCGCATCGTGCGCGACCAATACGGCGTGCCGCACGTGTACGCGGAAACGGAAAAAGACCTGTTCTTCGCGCAAGGCTATGTGCAAGCCCAAGACCGCATGTTCCAAATGGAACTTTCCCGCCGCAGCATCGGCGGGCGCCTCGCGGAAGTGATGGGCGATAAGATGGTCCAAGTCGACCACTTCAACCGCACGATCGGATTCCGCCGCGCGGCCGAAGAAGGCATGTCGAAAGTCAATCCGGAAACGATGAAAGCCCTGCAAAGCTTCGCCGACGGCGTCAACGCCTACATCGAGGACCACCAGGACAACCTGCCTGTCGAATACACGATGCTCGGCTTCAAGCCGGAGCCGTGGACTCCGCTCGACTCTTTGTCGATCGGCAAATACATGGCATGGGAACTCGGCACCAACATGCGCACCGAGCTGTTCATGGGCGTTGCGCTCCCGAAGCTGGATAATGAAAAGCTGATGTCCCTGCTGTTCCAATACCAAGACGCCAATCCGACCATCGTCCGCCAGACCGAAATGGAAAAAGCGATCGAAGTCGACCAAGCAGAAGAGCGTCCGAAAGCGGCTTTGTCCAAAGAGACGGTCGACAGCATCTTCGCCGCGCTCGACTTGACCGAGCAAAAAGCGCTGCCGGGCGAAGGCCTCGGCTCGAACAACTGGGTCGTCTCCGGCAAGAAGACCGAGTCGGGCAAACCTTTGCTTGCCAATGACATGCATTTGGGTCTTGGCGCACCGTCGACCTTCTATCAGAACCATCTGGTCATGCCTGGCAAATACAACGTCTCCGGCGCGATCTTCCCGGGTGTGCCCGGCGTCATCGTCGGCCACAACGAAAAAGTCGCCTGGGGCTTCACCAACCTCGCCCCGGACGTGCAAGACCTCTTTATTGAGAAGCAAAATCCGAACAACCCGCACCAGTTCGAATATGATGGCAAATGGTACGACGCGAAAGTGATCCAAGAAGAGATCAAAGTCAAAGGCGCCGAATCGGTCAAAGCGGAGATCGTCGTCACCCGCCACGGTCCGGTCATCACCAACACGCTCGACACCTATGTCTCCAAAGACCAGGCGCCGTCGCAGACGATCCGCACGGCAGAAAAAGTCGAGCAGCCGCTGGCGCTGCGCTGGACGGCGCACGATGCGACCGACGAGATCACCGCGATGCTCAGCTTTGACAAAGCGCAGAACTACACCGAGTTTGAAGCGGCGATGAAACTGTTCCAAGCGCCGGCCCAAAACGTCGTCTACGCCGACGTCGAAGGCAACATCGCCTACCATGCGATGGGTTCGATCCCGATCCGCAGCAAAGGCGACGGTCTGTCGCCGGTGCCGGGCTGGTCGAGCGAATATGAATGGAAAGGCTACATCGCCTGGGACGAACTGCCGCATGCGATCAACCCGGAAAAAGGGTATTTTGCCTCGGCGAACAACAAGCCGGTCGACGGCGATTATCCGTACCATATCTCCTATGACTACGACCTGCCGTACCGCGCGACCCGCATCACCCAGATGATCGAGGAGAAGGACAAGCTGACCCTCGAAGACATGGAGCGCATGCAAAGCGACTGGCTGAACCTGCAAGCCAAAGAGCACGGCCCGGTGTTCATCAAGGCGCTGGAAAGCGCCAAGCTGAACGATACGGAGCAAAAGGCGTTTGACGTGCTGAAAAAGTGGTTTGAGAACCCGATTGACGACCCGCAGTTGGCAGGTCCGGTCGTCTATCACGCGATGTACAACAAGATGTACACCCGCTTCTTTGAACCGCACCTGACCGAAGAGTTTTTCTATCATTTCAACCGCACGGCGATGCCGAACTACGGTCTGGAAGTCATTTTGCGCGACCCGGACCCGATCTGGTTCAAAGGCACCGACGACACGAAGGAAAAAGCGATCGTCGATTCCTTCAAACAAGCGGTGGCCTGGATGGCCGACGAAAACGGCAAGAACCCGGAGAAATGGCAGTGGGGCAAAGTCCACACCATCACTCTCGCCCATCCGCTGGGCAGCATCAAGCCGCTCAACCTGCTCTACAACAACGGTCCGTACGAATACGGCGGCTCCAATGGCACCGTCGGCATGGCCGGCTTCTCGCGCGGCAAACCGTTCAGCATCGTGCTCGGTGCACCGTGGCGTTTTGTGATCGATATGAACGATGTGAACGGTGCCAAAGACGCGTTGACCATGGGCGCGTCCGGACAGCTCGGCTCTGACCACTATCAAGACCAGACCGACCTCTGGCTGGAAGGCCGTTACAAGACGATGCACTATACAGATGCGGATGTCGAAGCGAACGGTGAGCGCACACTGACCTTGCAACCCGAATAAATGAACTTAAACCTGACTACGCCACTCTGCGAAGTCAGGTTTTTGTCTTGTTCAATTTGCAGTCAGGAATAAAGTTACTTAGAAAATTTACCTTTGTTAGGAAGGGGATTACTTATTTGCGCAGAAATATATTTTATGCAATTTGGGAGATTTAAATCTGGTTGAAAGTTCTGAAGAAGCTTGAAGTCTGGGGGGTACCTACCATGGTGGATAACCGCGTGAATTTTGCAACCTTGGTCGAGCTGTTGCAGACTCGAGCACAGAGCTGGGGCGACCGGGATGCGTTTGCATTTTTGGGAGATGACGGAGAGGAACGCATTACGTACGCCGAACTGGACCGCAAGGCGCGGGCTGTCGGCGCGGTTTTGCAATCCTTAGGTGCGGAAGGCGAGCGCGCGCTCCTGTTGTACCAGCCAGGGCTTGACTATATCATCGCATTTTTTGGCTGCCTGTATGCCGGAGTGTTCGCCATCCCGGCCTACCCGCCGCGCCAAAACGGCAACCTCGATCGCCTGCAGGCGATCGTCAAAGACTCGGAAGCGAAATACGCGTTGACCTCATCGGCGATCTTGTCCGGGGTGGAAAAACGCTTCGGCGATACAAATACGCTGAGCGATCTGGCTTGGGTGAACAGCGATGAGGTGCTCGATGCGGAAGCGGACAAGTGGCAGCAGCCGGAGATCGGCCCGCAGACGCTTGCCTTCCTGCAGTACACGTCCGGCTCGACGTCGGCGCCCAAAGGGGTCATGCTGACGCACGGCAACCTGCTTTCGAACCTGGAGCTGATCAAAAGCAGCTTCGAAACGTCGGAGGCGGATCGCTGTGTCATCTGGCTGCCTCCTTATCATGACATGGGCTTGATCGGCGGGATCTTGCAGCCGCTGTACGCCGGGTTCTACACGACGCTGATGGCGCCGGTGGCGTTCGTGCAGCGTCCGCTGCGCTGGCTGCAGGAGATCTCCCGCACCAAAGCGACAGTCTCGGGCGGCCCAAACTTCGCTTATGAGCTCTGCCTCGACAAGATCACGCCGGAGCAGCGCGATCTCCTCGACCTCTCGCACTGGTCGGTGGCGTTTACAGGCGCGGAGCCGATCCGCCAAGAGACGCTGGACCGCTTTGCTGAGTATTTTGCGCCGTGCGGCTTCAAGAAAGAAGCGTTTTATCCGTGCTACGGGCTTGCGGAAGGCACGCTGTTTGTCACCGGGGGCAAGAAGACGGAACTGCCGATTGCGAACAGCTTCGACGGCGAGGAACTGGAGCACAACCGTGCCATCATCGTCACGGAGGAGTTGGAAGGGACCCGCACGCTGGTCTCCTCGGGCCGTTCCCCGCAGGCGCAGAAGGTGCGCGTCGTCGACCATGAGACGTTTACCGTCTGCGGCGAAGAGCAGGTCGGCGAGATCTGGGTCTCCGGCCCGTCGGTGGCGCAAGGCTATTGGAACCGCCCGGAGCAGACGCAAGCGACGTTTGGCGCGATGATTCCGGAGACGGGCGAAGGCCCTTTCCTGCGCACCGGTGATCTCGGCTTCCTCAAAGACGGAGAGCTGTACGTGACCGGACGGATGAAAGACCTGATCATCATCCGCGGGCGCAACCATTACCCGCAGGACATCGAGTTCACCGTCCAGGAGTGCCACCCGGCGATCGCCACCGGCAACCTGGCTGCATTCTCGGTGCTGATCGATGAGGAAGAGCGTCTGGTGATCACCGCCGAAGTCGAGCGCTCGATGCGCCGCTCCAACCTCGACGAAGTGGTCGCCACAGTCCGCCAGGCGGTCGCAGAGGCGCATGAGCTGCAGGTGTACGGCGTCGTGCTGCTCAAGCCGGCGAGCATCCCGAAGACCTCGTCGGGCAAGATCCAGCGCCACGCCTGCAAAGACCGCTTCCAACACGGCGGGCTGGAGGTGCTGAAGTCTGACGTGCTCGACCGCACCGTCGCGAACGCGGAGGGAGAGGAAGCATCCGATGTGCAGCTGAGCCGCGCCGACCTGCTCGCTGTCGCAGGAGAAGCCCGCAGCGCGCGCTTGGAGCAGTTTTTGCTGGCCCGGGCAGCGGAAGCGCTGAAAGTCTCGCCTGCGTCAGTCGGACGCGACAAGCCGCTCGGCGCGCTCGGCATGGACTCGCTAACGGCGGTCGAGCTGAAGCATGAGATCGAAGAAAGCCTCGGCGTCGACCTGCCGCTTGCCGTCCTGCTGGAAGGCCCGAGCGTGGCAACTTTGACGCAAGGCGTGCTTCAAGAGCTGGACGAAGCGGCCGAGGTGCAGGCGGACAGCAAGCCGATGACGCCGGGCGAATACCCGCTGTCACACGGCCAGCGCGCCCTGTACTTCCTGCAGCAGCTGAACCCGAACAGCGCGGCGTATCACATCGCCAGCGCGGTGCAGATCGGCGCTGGCCTCGATGTGGCCAAACTGCGCGCGGCGCTCGCTACCCTCGTGCTGCGCCATCCGCTCCTGCGGACCACGTTTGCTTACAACGGCGGCGAACCGCTGCAAGTCGTGCACGCGGCACTGGAGGTGCCGATGACCGTCGCCGATTCGGCTGCCTGGAGCGATGTGCAAGTGCAGACCGACATGTCGGGGCGCGTCAACGAATCGTTCGATCTGGAAAAAGGGCCGCTGCTGCGCGTGAACCTCTATCCGCGCCAGGGCGGCGAGCATGTGCTGCTGCTGGCGATGCACCACATCATTGTCGACTTCTGGTCGCTCGGCGTGATCGTGCAGGAGCTGTCTGCGCTGTACGGCGGGCAGGAGCTCCCGGCTGCGGGGACCGCCTATGCCGATTTTGCCGGCTGGCAGACCGAACTGCTGAACGGAAAAGCCGGGGCGGCGGCGCTCGACTACTGGCAGCAGGAACTGGCAGGCGAACTGCCGGTGCTGAACCTGCCGACCGACAATCCGCGCCCGTCCGCACAGTCCACCATCGGCGCGACGCTCTCCCGCAAGCTGAGCCCGGCCCTGACCGCGAGCGTGAAGCAGGCGGCGCAGGCGCATGGCACGACCGTTTTCACCACTTTGCTCGCCGCTTACCAAGTGCTCCTGCACCGCTATTCCGGTCAGGATGACATTCTCGTCGGCACCCCGACCGCCGGGCGCGGCAAAGCGAGATATGCGGACACCGTCGGCTATTTTGTCAACCCGGTCGTCGTGCGCGGCGATCTGTCGGCCAACCCGACGTTTGCCGAGCTGCTGCAAGCGGCGACGCAAAAAGTGCGCGGGGCGCTGGCCCATCAGGACTATCCGTTCCCGCTGCTCGTCGAAAAACTGGCGCCAAAGCGCGACCAGAGCTACTCGCCGATCTTCCAGGCGATGTTCGTGTTGCAAAAATCGCATTTGGATCAGGACGCTCTGACCGGATTTGCTCTCAACGACAGCGGGGCGGAGATGCTGCTTGGCGACCTGCCGCTGCAAGCGTGGGCACTGGAACGCCGCGCGGCGCAATTCGATATTACGCTTATGATGGCGGAAGTGAACGGACAGCTCGTCGCTTCCTTCGAATATGATCTTGGACTGTTTGACTCTGCTACGATCGAGCGCATGGCCGCTCACTATGAAATCCTGCTCGCAGCGCTGGTCAGCCAACCGGCGCTGGCGGTGGGCGAAGTGTCGATGCTGCCTGCTGCGGAGCGGGAACGACTGCTCGTGGAATGGAACCGCACCGCAGTCGATTTTGGCGCAGACGGCGCGTTGCATCGGCTGTTTGAAGCACAGGCGGCCCGCACGCCGGATGCGGTGGCCGTGGTGGTGGAAGACCGCCGGCTGACCTACCGCGAATTGAACGAAGCGGCGAACCGCCTCGCCCATCTTCTGCAAAGATCGGGTGTGGCTGCCGACGTGTTCGTCGGGGTCTGCATGGAGCGCTCGCCGGAGATGGTCGTGTCACTACTTGCGACGCTGAAAGCGGGCGGGGCGTATGTGCCGCTCGACCCGAGCTATCCGCAGGAGCGCCTCCGCTTCATTTTGGAAGATGCACAGCCGCCGGTGCTGCTGACGCAGGCGCATCTGCAAGAGCTGCTGCCTGCCGATGCAGGTGAAGTGCTGCTCGTGGATCGCGAAGATATTTCCGGGGAAATAGCGGAAAATCTGACAGCATCCGTCACGTCTGACAACTTGGCGTACGTCATCTTTACATCAGGTTCTACCGGCCGACCGAAAGGCGCGATGCTGCCGCACCGCGCGATCTGCAACCACATGCTGTGGATGCTGCGCGAGTTTGGCATCGGCGAGCAGGATCGCGTGTTGCAAAAGACGCCGTTTGGCTTTGACGCTTCGGTGTGGGAGTTTTGGGCGCCGTTGCTGGCGGGCGGTCAGCTGGTGCTGGCGAAACCGGGCGGGCATCAGGACCCGGTATATCTGGCCGAGGCTGTGAAAGCGCACGGCATCACGTTGATGCAGTTGGTGCCTTCCTTGCTGACCCTGATGCTGAATGGCAAGCTGCTCAGCGGCGCCGACACGCTGCGCCATGTCTTTGCCGGCGGGGAAGTGCTGTCGCCGCGTGATGCGACCGAAATGTTTTACCAACTGCCGAACGCACAGCTGGTCAACCTGTACGGTCCGACCGAAGCGTGTATCGATACGACGTCGTGGCGGGTGGTCTTCGATCCGCATGCCGACCCGGAGGTGGAAGAATGGGTGCAGCTGAGCCATTTCTGGCAGCAGCCGATCCCGATCGGCCGTCCGATCGCGAACGCGCAAGTCTTCCTGCTGGACGCACACCTCAACCCGGTGCCGACTGGAGTGGCCGGCGAACTGCACATCGGCGGCGCAGGTCTGGCCCGCGGCTATGTCGGGCGTCCTGACCTGACCGCAGAGAAGTTTATCGACACCCAATATGGCCGCCTGTACAAGACGGGCGATCTGGCGCGCTGGCTGGCGGATGGAACGCTCGATTTCCTCGGCCGCATCGACGATCAGGTGAAAGTGCGCGGCTTCCGCATCGAGCTCGGCGAGATCGAAGCGGTCTTGCTTCGCCACGAAGGTGTGCAGGAAGCGGTCGTCATCGCACGGGAAGACGCGCTGGGCGATCAGCGCCTCGTCGCCTATGTGGTCGCAGCAGGGGAACTTGCTGCGCTCGACCTGCGCGATTTTGCACAACGCATTTTGCCCGACTATATGGTGCCGTCTGCGTATGTGCAGCTCGAAGCGTTCCCGCTGTTGCCAAACGGCAAAGTCAACCGCCGCGCGCTGCCGCGCCCGGAAGCGACGCAGCCAGGGGAATACGTGGCGCCGCGCAACGAGGTGGAGTCGACGCTGGCTTGGATTTTCTCGCTCCTGCTCGGCGCGCCGCAAGTCGGCATCACCGACAACTTCTTCGATCTCGGCGGCCACTCGCTGCTGGCGATCCAAGCGGTCGCGCGCATCTCCGACATCTTGCAAGTCCAGCTCGATCTGCGCACCCTGTTTGAGCACCCGACGGTCGAACGCCTCGCCCAACAGATCGAGCGGATGGAACGCAAAGCGTTGCCGCCGATTCGGAAGGCGGACCGCACCGGTCATCTGCCGCTGTCGTTTGCGCAGGAGCGCCTGTGGTTCTTCGAGGAGCTTCAAGGCGGCACGGCCGCCTACAACATTCCGGGCGGACTGCGGCTGAGAGGCAGCCTCGACATCGCGGCGCTGGAACAGAGCCTGAACTTGATCCTGACCCGCCACGAAGCGCTGCGCACATCGTTTGCCACCGTCGACGGCCAGCCGAAGCAGGTGATCGCCGACGCGGCCAAAGTGCCGTTTGCGGTGATCGATCTGCTCGGTCTGCCGGAAGCGGACCGTGAAATGGAAGCGGTGCGGATCATGAACGAAGAAGCGCGCAAACCGTTTACACTCTCTGAAGTGCCGCTCGTGCGCGCCAATCTGCTGCGGATGGGCAACGAAGACCACATCCTGCTGCTCACGTTGCACCACATCGTGGCGGACGGCTGGTCGCTCGGGATCTTGATGCGCCACCTGACCTGGTTCTATCTGGCGCTCACCCAAGGCAACCTGCTGCCCGACTTTGAACTGCCGATCCAGTACGCCGACTATGCCCAGTGGCAAAAAGGCCTCGGCCCTGTGATCGACGGGCAGCTGGGCTATTGGAAACAGCAGCTCGGCGGCGAACTGACCGTCCTGCAGCTGCCGACCGACAAGCCGCGCCCGGCGGTGAAAACGTACAACGGCGCGTCTCGCGCGCTGACGCTCGGCCAACGCTTGAGCGAAGCGGTAAACCGACTGGCCCAGCAGAGCGGCGTCACGTTGTACATGACTCTGCTCGCGGCGTTCCAGTCGCTGCTCTACCGCTATACGGGACAGGATGACATCCTCGTCGGCTCCCCGGCTGCCGGGCGCAACCGCGTCGAAGTCTCCGATCTGATCGGCTTTTTCGTCAACACGCTGGTCATGCGCACCCGCCTGAACGAAGGCGAGTTGACTTTCCAAGAGCTGCTCCTGCGCGTGCGCGACACGTCGATCGACGCGTTCGCCAACCAGGATGTGCCGTTTGAAATGCTGCTCGACGAGCTGCAGCCGGAGCGCAACATGAGCCAGACACCGCTGTTCCAAGTGATGTTCGCGCTGCAAAACGCCCCGTTCGATCTGACCATGCCGGGCTTGGAGACGAAGCTGCTCGAAGGCGACAGCGGCACCGCCAAGTTCGACCTGACCTTGCAGGCGACCGAGACGGAGCGCGGGATTGAGCTCAAGCTGGAATACAACACCGACCTGTACGAAGCGGCGACGATCGACCGCATGCTCGGCCATTATGCGACCCTGCTCCAAGGGGCGGTCGCAGCGCCTGATCAAAAGCTGAAAGCTCTGCCGCTGCTCACAGATGCGGAAGAGCAGCAGCAGCTGGTCGAATGGAACCGGACGGCGGCCGACTACCCGAGCGATGCCACCTTGCACAGCCTGTTTGAAGCATGGGTGGAGCAGCAACCGGAGACGGTGGCGGTCGTCTGCGGAGACTCCAGGCTGACCTACGCCGAGCTGAACGCCCGCGCCAACCGGCTGGCACATGCGCTGCAAAAGCAAGGCGTCGGCCCGGACGCGTTTGTCGGCATCTGCCTCGAGCGTTCGCCGGAGCTGCTCGTCGCGATCTTCGGCACGCTGAAGGCGGGCGGCGCGTACGTGCCGCTCGACCCGGCCCATCCGAAAGACCGCCTGCGCTTCATCCTCGACGATGCCAAGCCGTCCGTCCTGCTCACCCAGGCATCTCTGCTGGAGATCTTCGCAGGTGCGGGAGTGCCGACCCTGCTGCTCGACAGCACCGGGGAAGCTTTTGCAAACGAAAGTGCCGCCAACCCGCCGCAGGCGGTCACGCCGGATCGGCTGAGCTACATGCTCTACACCTCCGGCACGACCGGTCTGCCGAAAGGGGCGCTTCTGCAGCATCGCGGCGTGGTCAACATGCTGCACGACTTCATCACCCGCAAGCAAGTCGAGCCGGGCGCGCCGTTTGCGCTGTGGGCGAACTACGGATTCGACCTGTCCGTGCTGGAGATGTTCACCTGCTTCATGGACGGCGGTTCGCTCCACATCATGCCGGACGAGTTCAGAAGCGATTCGCTCGCCTACTTCCGCTGGCTGGAGGAGCACAGTATCGAATGCGGCTTCATCGCGCCGTTTATGGTCAAGGACTTCATCCAGTGGCTCGATGAGCAGCCGCGTAAGATCTGTCTGCAGCGTATCCTGATCGGGGTCGAGCCGGTGCTGGAGCCGCTGGTGGCGGAACTGGTGCAACGCTTGCCGGAGCTGCTGGTCATCAATGGCTACGGCCCGACAGAAGCTTCGATCTGCGCCACCTTGTACACGTTCGACCCGGCCATGGTCAGCGAGCGCAACCTGCCGATCGGCAGAGCGGTGCAAAACACCGAGCTGTACATTTTCGACCCGCATCAGCAGCTGGTGCCGGTCGGCGTGACTGGCGAACTCTATGTCGGCGGCACCGGCCTCGCCCGCGGTTACCTGAACCGTGCAGAGCTGAATGCAGAGCGGTTTGTCCCGCATCCGTTCAAGCCTGGGGAGCGCCTGTACCGCACCGGCGATGTGGTGCGCTACCTGCCGGACGGCAACATCGAGTACGTTTCGCGCATCGACCATCAGGTGAAAGTGCGCGGTTACCGCATCGAGCTTGGCGAGATCGAAGCGGTGCTCACTCAGCATCCGAAAGTCCTGCAGACGGTCGTCCTCGCCCGCGCTGACGGCGGCGACAAATACATTGCCGCGTACATTGTGCCGCAGGGCGACGAAGCGCCGACCTCGGCAGAGCTGCGCCGCGACCTGAAAGACAAACTGCCGATCTACATGATCCCGAGCGCGTTTGTCATGCTCGATGCGATCCCGCTGACCACCAACGGCAAAGTCGACCGCAAAGCGCTGCCCGAGCCGGTGATGAGCCGCACGGTGGAATACGTCGCACCGCGCACCCCGGCCGAAGCGAAGATGGCCGACATCTGGGCGGAGGTGCTCGGCGTGGAAAAAGTCGGCATTCATGACAACTTCTTCGACCTTGGCGGCCACTCGCTGCTCGCCACACAGCTTGTCACCCGCGTCCGCACCGCTTTCTCGGTGGAGTTGCCGGTGCGCTCTCTGTTCGAAGTGGCGACGATCGCCGAACTTGGGGCGATGGTCGAAAGCTTGCAGCAAAAAGAGGCCGCGGCGCCCCCGCAGCCGGAATTGAAGAAGCTCAACCGGCAGGCCCGAAAGCTCTAGCCCGTAAAGGAGATGTTTCGTTTGACTGATACTCAGGAAGAAGTTTTGGGCAATGCAGAGGGGGTCTACCTGTTCCCCCTCTCCTACGCCCAGCAGCGGCTGTGGTTTCTCGACCAGCTCATGCCCGGCAATCCAGCCTATAACATCTCAACGGCAGTCAGACTTCAAGGAACATTGCACCCGGATGCGCTGTTTCAAGCACTGCGGCAGATCGCAGCGCGGCATGAAACGCTGGTCACTTCGTTTCGCGAGGTCGACGGCGCCCCGATGCAGGTGATCGACCCGGAGCTCACACTCGACCTGGCTCTGCTCGACCTGAGCGGATACGGGCCGGACGAACAAGGAGCGCAAATGGCGGCGCGGATCGCCGCACAATCGCAGGAGCCGTTTGATCTGCAGACGGCCCCGCTCCTGCGCCTCAGCCTGCTCAAGCTGTCCGAAGCGGAGCACGTGCTGCTGTTGACGATGCATCACATCATCTCCGACGGCTGGTCGATGAACGTGATGATTCACGAGCTGTCCCTGCTTTACAACGCAGCGATCAGCGGGGGAGCGGCAACGCTTCCGGAACTGGCCATCCAGTATGCCGATTACGGCGAGTGGCAGCGCGAGTATCTGGAAAGCGGCGTGCTGGCTGAACAGCTCGCCTACTGGCGGGAGAAGCTCGGCGGCGATCTGCCGATCCTGCAGTTGCCTGCCGACCGCAAACGCCCGGTCGTGCAGACGCAGCGCGGAGCGCTCGAGATCTTCCTCGTGCCGCTCGAACTCGCCGACAAACTGCGCGCTTTGAGTCAGCGGGAAGGCGTCTCGCTGTTCATGACGCTGTTGGCAGCGTTCAAGACGCTGCTGTTCCGCTACACCAACCAGACCGATCTGCTGGTCGGCACGCCGATCGCCGGGCGCACGCGCGAGGAGATCGAGCCATTGATCGGATTTTTTGTCAACACCTTGGTCATGCGCACCGAGCTTTCCGGCAACATCTCCTTCCGCGAGCTGTTGCAGCGGGTCAAGAACACCGCATTTGATGCGTACGCCCATCAGGACGTGCCGTTTGAAAGGCTGGTCGAAGAGCTGGCCCCGGAGCGCAACCTCAGCCACACCCCGCTGTTTCAGGTGATGTTCAATCTGCAAAACACCTCGGTGGAAGGAATGTCCCTGACCGGTCTGACCCTCGAGGCGCTCGATGTCGACACCGGCTCGGCGGGCTTCGACCTGACGCTTTCGATGACCGAAGGCAAGGCAGGCATCACGAGTCGCTTCGAATACAACTGCGATCTGTTTGACCGCTCGACGATCGAGCGGATGGTCACCCATTTCCTGACCCTGCTCGAAGCGGCGGCAGGCAGCCCGGAGGCAGAGCTTGGCGCTTTGCCGATCCTGACCGAAGCGGAGCGGACGCTGGTCATCGAGACGTTCAACAACAACACGGTCGATGTGCCGGAAGAACTGTGCATGCATCAGCTGTTTGAGCGCCAGGCGGAATTGCTGCCTGACGCGGTCGCGGTGGAATATCTCGACGAAAAACTGACCTATCGCGAGCTGAATCAGCGGGCCAACCGGCTGGCACATCATCTGCAACAACTTGGCGTCGGGCCGGAAAAATTGGTCGGTCTCTGCATTCATCGCTCGCTGGATCTCGTCGTCGGACTGCTCGGCATCCAGAAGGCGGGCGGCGCCTTCCTGCCGCTCGATCCGGACTATCCGCCGGAGCGTCTGCGCTATCTGCTCGAAGATGCGCAGGCGGCGGTGCTGCTGACCGAATCGCAACTCTTGCCTCAACTGCCGGAGCACAGTGGGCATACCGTCTGCTTTGACATCGATGCGGAGAAGATCGCAGCACAAAGTGCGGACAACTGCCAAAGCGACGTGCGGCCGGAGAACCTCGCCTACGTGATCTACACCTCCGGCTCGACCGGCGCGCCGAAAGGGGCGATGCTGGAGCACCGCAATGGTGTTTCACACCACTACGGTGTGATCGACCGCTATAACGTGCAGCCGAGCGACCGCATCGTGCAGTTCACGTCGATCTCGTTCGACGTGACGGTCGAAGAGATCTTTCCGACGCTGGCCTGCGGGGCGACGGTGGTCTTGCGCCCGCACCGCACGCTGACTTCGAGCGAGGAGTTTCTGGCCTGGCTCGGCGAGCAGCAGATTTCCAAGTTCAACCCGCCGACCGCCTATATGCATGCGTTCTTGCAGGATCTCGCCGAGCAGGGGCTGACCCTGCCGCCGACGCTGCGCCTGCTGATCGCAGGCGGCGAGCGCATGCAGCCGGCGCTGGTCCGCGCCTGGCGCGAAGTGGCGACGGAGCACAACGCCTTGTACAACGGCTATGGCCCGACCGAAACCACGGTCACGGCGACCGTCTACAACGAAACGTTGCCCGATGATGACATCCCGATCGGCCGCCCGGTCGCCAATGCGCAGACGTACGTGCTCGATGACCGGCTCCAGCCGGTGCCGATCGGCGTGCCCGGCGAGCTGTACATCGGCGGGAAGAACGTCGGGCGCGGCTACCTCGGCCGCCCCGAGCTGACCGCCGAGCGCTACCTGCCCAATCCATTCCGGCCGGGCGAACGGATCTACAAGACGGGTGACATCGTCCGCGTTCGGGCGGACGGCAACCTGCTCTACCTCGGACGCGGCGACGGCCAGGTGAAGATCCGCGGCTACCGCATCGAGCTTGGAGAAGTGGAAAACGCGCTGGCCGAAGCGACGGGCGTGCGCGAAGCGGTCGTGCTCGACCGCGAAGACACGCCGGGACAGAAGTACCTCGCCGCTTATGTCACGCTCAAGGAGACAGGGCAGACCTCATCCGACCTGCGCAAGGAACTGGCCGAACGCCTGCCCGACTATATGATCCCTTCGGTGTTCGTCATCCTCGACGAGATGCCGATGACGCCAAACGGCAAAGTCAACCGCGCGGCGCTGCCGAAGCCGGACAGCGCCCGCCCCGAACTTGGGACCGACTACATCGCGCCGAAGACGGAGCTGGAGATGACGATCGCCGAGATCTGGCAGGAGGTGCTCGGGGTTAAGCGCGTCGGCGTCCACGACAACTTCTTTGAACTGGGCGGCGGGTCGCTGCTGATTCTGCAGGTGCACCGCAAGCTGAAAGAGCGCATCGGGGTAGAGACTTCGGTCGTGCAGCTGTTCCAGTACCCGACCGTCAGCGCCTTGGCCAAATTCTTAGGCGATGCGGGCGACGAGACTTCGGTCAAACAGGGACAGGACCGTGCCGACCGCCGCAAAGATTTGAAATCGCGCCGCGCTGCAAGGACGAAGAATCGAAGAGACTAGGGGGGCTTTTGCATCATGAGTTATGGGGATTTTTCTGACCGCGTCGACGAGATTGCGGTCGTCGGCCTCGCCGGACGCTACCCGGATTCGAACAACCTCGATGAGTTCTGGGAACATCTGCGCCAAGGCCATGAATTGATCTCGTTTTTTACCGACGAAGAGCTGATCGCAGCCGGGCATGATCCGGCGGTGATCGGCGATCCGAACTACGTGAAGGCGGCTGCGCTGCTGAAGGGCGTCGACCAGTTTGACGCCGGCTTCTTCGGCTTCAACCCGCGCGAGGCGGAGATCCTCGACCCGAACCACCGCTTCTTCCTCGAAGCGTGCTGGGAAGCGCTGGAGAACGCCGGGGTCAACCCGGATGCGTATCCGGGCGCGATCTCCGTCTACGGCGGCCAGGCGATGAACCGCTATCTGCTTCTGAACCTGCTGCCCAACCGCGCTGCGGTGGCCAACGTTGGCGAACTGCAGGTGATGATGGGCAATGAGAAAGACTTTCTGACCACTCGTGTCTCTTACAAGCTGAACTTGAAAGGGGCGAGCGTCAACGTCCAGACCGCCTGCTCCACGTCGCTCGTCGCCGTGCACATGGCGACACAGGCTTTGCTGAACGGCGAGTGCGACATGGCGCTGGCCGGTGGCGTGTCGGTGATCCATCCGAAGACGGGCTACCTGTACACCAAAGGCAGCGTGATGTCGCCCGACGGCCACTGCCGCGCGTTTGACAAAGACGCCCAAGGCAGCACGCAAGGCTCAGGCGTCGGCGTCGTCGTGCTGAAGCGGATCGAAGACGCGATCGCCGACGGCGACACGATCTACGCCGTGATCAAAGGATCGGCGGTCAACAACGACGGCGAGCAGAAGGTCGGCTACACCGCGCCGAGCATCAACGGCCAGTCGGCGGCGATCTCCGAAGCGTTGGCGATCGCCAACGTCGAGGCGGACACGATCTCCTATGTCGAGACGCACGGTACGGCGACGGAGCTGGGCGACCCGATCGAAGTCGCGGCTTTGACGCAGGTCTACCGCGATGCGACCGACGAAGCGAAATTCTGCGCCCTCGGCTCGGTCAAAACGAACGTCGGCCACACCGATTCGGCCGCCGGTGTGACCGGCCTGATCAAAACGATCTACCAGCTCAAGCACAAAGAACTGGTGCCGAGCCTGCACTTCCATGAGCCGAACCCGAAGTTTGACGACTGGGACAACGGCCCGTTCTATGTGAACACCGAGCTGAAGCACTGGGCGGCAGGCGACACGCCGCGCCGCGCCGGCGTTTCCTCCTTTGGCATCGGCGGCACGAACGCGCACGTGGTGCTCGAAGAGTTCCCGGAGCGCACGAGCGGCCCGACCAAGCGCAAAAGCCAGCTGGTGATCCTCTCGGCGAAAAGCGAGCGCTCCTTGGAACTGATGACCGACAACCTGAAAGACCATCTGCAACAACACCCCGAGCAAGCGTTCGCCGATGTGGCGCACACCTTGCAAGTTGGGCGCAAGGCGTTCAATCACCGCCGCGCCCTGGTGGCAGCCGATGCGGCAGACGCTGCGCAGGCGCTGGCGACGCGCGATCCGCGGCGTCTGCTCAGCGCGGTCAACGAGGTGGAGAACCGCCAGGTGGCGTTCCTGTTCCCGGGCGTCGGCGATCAGTATGTGAACATGGTCAAAGAGCTGTACGAGACGGAGCCGGTGTTCCAGGAGCAGCTCGACGTCTGCTTTGACAAGTTGCAGCCGCTCGTCGGCCGCAACCTGCGCGACGTGCTGTTCCCGGCCGGAGCTGCCGCCGCAAGCGCGGCCCCGAAGCAGGGGATCGACTTGCGCCAGATGCTGCGCCGCGACGCGTCCGCCCCGGACGCCGCGTCGCAGGAGCTGACCAAGACCGAATACTTGCACCCGACGGTGTTCGCCGTGGAATATGCGCTGGCCCAGCTGCTGATCGACTGGGGCATCACGCCGTCTTCCCTGATCGGCTACTCGCTCGGCGAATACGTGGCGGCGACCGTCGCCGGCGTCTTCGAGCTCGACGATGCCTTGCAGCTCGTCGCCAAGCGCGCCCAACTGATCGCCAAGCTCCCGGGCGGGGCGATGCTCGCCGTGCCGCTGTCGGCAGAAAAGGTGGCTCCGCTGCTCGGCGCTGACTTGCAGATCGCCACGATCAACACGCCGGAGCACCTCGTCGTCTCCGGCCCGGAAGAAGCGGTGGCCGCGCTGGAACTGAGCTTGCGGGCGCAAGGCCTCTCCTCGATCCGCGTCGCTTCGACGCACGCGTTCCACTCCAAGATGATGGAGCCGATCGCCGAGGAGTTCCAGGCGCTGATCGCTTCCTTCCAGATACAGGCGCCGGAGATTCCATTCATCTCCAACGTGACCGGCACGTGGATCACCGAGCAGGAAGCGGTCGATCCGGCTTACTGGGCCAAGCATCTCTGCCAGACGGTGCGCTTTGCGGAAGGCATCGCCGAACTGGCACAGGATGACGCGCTGGCCCTGATCGAGGTCGGTCCGGGCACTACGCTCTCCTCGTTCGCCCTGCAGGCGAAGGGCAATTTGACCGCGCTGCCGACGATCCGCGCTTCCTACGACGGGCAGTCGGACACGGCGTTCCTGTTGAACACGGTAGCGAACCTGTGGCTGTCTGGCGTCGAAGTCGATTTTGCCAAGCGCAATGAACAGGAAGACCGCCTGCGCGTGCCGCTCCCGACCTACGGCTGGGACCGCCAGCGCTATTGGATCGACGGCTCGGCGGCGACAGTTGCCGCTCCGACCGCCGTCATCGAAACGCCTCAGCAGGCCGATGTTCTGCCTCCGGTGGCAGAGCGCTTCTACACTCCGGTCTGGAAGCAGGCGCTGCCGCTGACCGCCGAGGACGCAGCAGCAGGGGAAGCAAAACGCCTGCTGGTGCTCGGCGACGATACGCCGTTCACCGCCGGACTGGTCTCTCGCCTGCAAGCGGCCGGCCATGCGGTGCAGACTCTCTCGTCGCTCACCGACTTCGAAAGCCGCCTGACAGCGGAAAGCCTCCCGACGCACATCGTGCACCTGTGGAGCTTGACGGCAGCCGAGCCGACTTTTGAGGAAGCGCAGCAGAGCGGGCTGTTCTCGCTGCTCAGCATCGGGAAAGCGTTGGCGCAGCTGGAGCCGGCCGAACGGGTCGAGCTTGCCGTGATCACCAACGGCCTGTTTGGAATCGAAAGCCGCGACGAAACGCTCCCGGCGAAAGCGACGTTGCTGTCGCCGCTGCGCGTGCTGCCGCAAGAGGTGCCGAATGTGGGCACCCGCGCTTACGACATTCTGCTCCCGCAGCCGGGCTCGAAAGCGGAAGCGCGCCTGCTCGATGCGCTGGCGCTCGACTTGCAACAGCAGCCGGACGTGCGACTGACCGCCTACCGCGGGGCGCAGCGCTGGACGCAGGCGTATGAAAAAGCGGCTCTGCCGGAGCAGCCGCGCCTGCGCGAAGGCGGTGTCTACTTGCTGGCCGGCCTCGGACTGCTCGGGCAAAGCATCGCCCAAGCGGTCGCTGCGACGCCAAACGTCAAGTTGGCCATCGTGACCCGCACCGGCGCTGCCGGCCGTGAGGAAGCGGTGCAGAAGCTGCAGGCGGCAGGCGCGGACGTGCTGCTCCTGCAAGGCGATGTGGCCGATGCTGACGCGATGAAACAGGCGGTGGCCGCCACCATCGCCAAGTGGGGCGTGCTGCACGGCGTCCTGCATGCGGCGGCAGACGCCGGCCCGGACACGATCTCCGTGATCGCCGAGGCTTCAGAAGCGGATCTCGGCCAGCACTTCCAAGGCCGCGTCCATGGCCTGCACGCGCTGCACGCGGCGCTGGAAGGCATGAGCCTCGACTTCGTGTTCACGGCGTCGACCCTGGCGGCGGTGCTCGGCGGATGGGGCTTTGTCGGCCCTGCTGCCGGTCACCTGTACATGGATGCCTGGGTGGCGCAGATCAACGAGGACAGCGACACGCCATGGATCACGCTCGGCTTCGACCGTCTGGACGAAGCGGAGGTGCGTACGGCGCTGTACCGCGCCTTGTCGGTCGATCCGGTACTGCCGCTGGTGCTCTCCAACCAGGAGTTGAACCGCAGCATCGAGAAATTTATTCACCAAGGCGGCGCGTCCGCTGCCGCTGTGCAGACGGCGGGCGGAAGCGGTGCGCGTCACCCGCGCCCGAATTTGAAAAATGCGTACGTCGAGCCGGGCACCGAGCTCGAAGAGATGATCGCGGAGATCCTGCAGGACCTGCTTGGCATCGAGCAGATCGGCATCCACGACAACTTCTTCCAGCTCGGCGGCAACTCGCTGCTCGGCACGCAAGTGGTATCGCGCCTGCGCACCACCTTCCAAGTCGACCTGCCGCTGCGCGTCCTGTTCGAAGCGAACACGGTCGCCGACATGGCGGTCGTCATCGAAGACATCATGATCGCTGAGCTCGAAGCGATGAGCGACGAAGAGATCGCCAGCCTGCAAGAGCAGAACTAATCGAACATCGACCTATCCAACTTTCACTATAATCAGGAGGTACTACCCACATGGAAACCAACAAAGCAAAGATCCGCGAATTTCTGTCCCGCCACTTCAAAAGCCAAGAGCTGAGCGACGATGACGACATCTTCGCCCTCGGTTTTGTCAACTCGCTGTTTGCGATGCAGATGGTGATGTTCGTCGAAGGCGAATTCGGCATCCGCGTCGAGAACGAAGATCTCGACCTCGACAATTTCCGCACCGTCAATGCAATCGCAGCGCTCGTAGAAAAGAAGGCAGCCTAAACAGGGCTGTCTTCGCAAAGGAGGAGAACTCATGGAAGCGACGCAAAAGACAAAAAAGAAGGACGACAAAAAGACGATCAAGTGTGTGGTCTGGGATCTCGACAACACCGTCTGGGACGGCGTTCTGCTCGAAGACGAGCATGTCATTTTGAAAGGTGAAGTGGTCGACATGATCAAGGAGCTCGATGCCCGCGGCATCCTGCAGTCGATCGCCTCGAAGAACAACCATGAGGACGCGATGCGCAAGCTGGAGGAGTTCGGCATCGCCGAATACTTCCTCTATCCGCAGATCAACTGGAACTCGAAAGCGTCGTCGATCGAACAGATCGCCAAGCTGATCAACATCGGTATCGACACGTTTGCGTTTGTCGACGACCAGCCGTTTGAGCGCGAGGAAGTCGCGTTCAGCCATCCGCAGGTCTTGTGCCTCGATGCGTTGAGCCTCGACGGTATGCTCGAGCTCGACGTGATGATCCCGCGCTTTATCACCGACGATTCCAAACAGCGCCGCCAGATGTACATGGCGGACATCGCGCGCAAGAAGGTGGAAGATGACTTTGTCGGCCCGACCGATGAGTTTCTTGCTTCGCTCGACATGTCCTTCACGATCGCTCCGGCGACGGTGGAAGACTTGAAACGCGCGGAGGAGCTGACCCAGCGCACCAACCAACTGAACACCACCGGCTACACGTACAACTACGACGAACTTGATGAATTCCGCAAATCTGACAACCACCTGCTCTTGATCGCCGGTCTGAACGACAAATACGGCACGTATGGCAAAATCGGCCTGGCGCTCGTCGAGACGGGCGAGGAGATCTGGAAGATCAAGCTGCTCCTGCTCTCTTGCCGCGTCATGTCGCGCGGCGTCGGCTCGATCCTGATCAACCATATCCTGCAATCGGCTAAAGAGGCCGGCAAGCGCCTGCAGGCAGAATTTTTGCAGACCGACCGCAACCGGATGATGTACATCACGTACAAGTTTGCCGATTTCAAAGAAGTAGACAAACAGGGGGATCTGATCGTGTTCGAAAACGATCTGACCCGCATCCAACCGTTCCCGGAATACGTGAACGTACAGATTGGCTAAATTGGCGAGGAACGAAGAACAGAACTTTCCCCGCAGGCGGACGCTTGCGGGGGCTTTGTTCTTTTTCCTTTTCTTGGAGGATGTTGCATGTCGATCAAACAGGATCTTACAACCCGCAAATCCAACCTGTCTGCCGAGAAGCGCGCGCTGCTTGAAAAGCGGCTGAAAGGCCAGCTCAGCGTCCCGGCCAAACAAGCCATCCCCAAGCGCTCCGGTCACGGTCCGGCCGATCTGTCGCTCGGGCAGCAGCGGTTGTGGTTTTTCCATCAGTTTCAGCCGGAGGACGCGTCGGACAACATTCCGTATGCGGTGCGGCTGTACGGCAAGCTGGACGTGCAGGCGATGCAGCAGGCGATCAGCGAAGTTGTCAAGCGCCATGAAGCGCTGCGCACCAATGTCCAGCTGGTCGACGACCTTCCCAAGCAGGTGATCTCCCCCGAACTGCACGTGCCGCTGCCGGTGCTCGATCTGACCGCGGCGCCGGCCGCGAAGCGTGAGGCCGTGATCGACGAGCACAGCCGCGCTGAGGCGCGCAAGCCGTTCGATCTGGCGCGCGATCCGCTGATCCGTTGCACGCTGCTGCATCTTGGCGAGGCTGACTTTGCGCTGCTGCTGACCTTGCATCACCTCATCGCCGACGGCTGGTCGATGGAGCTGATCATGCGCGAAGTGGCGATGAGCTACCATGCGCTGGCGCAAGGCAAACAGCCCGGCTTGCCGGCGCCGGACGTGCAATTTGCCGACTACGCACAGTGGCAGCTCGAACAGCTCAGCGGAGAAGTGTGGCAAAAGCAGCTCGGCTACTGGAAAGAGCGGCTCGGCGGCCAGTTGCCCGTGTTGCAACTGCCGACCGACCGTCCCCGTCCGGCGGTGATGACGACCAACGGGTCGCTGTTGCACTTCACCTTCCCGCTCGCGCTGCAGACCCGCCTGCAGGCGATCTGCGCCGAAGAACAGGTGACGCTGTTCATGCTGCTGTTGGCCGCTTACCAGACGCTTTTGTACCGCTACAGCGGCCAAGAGGAGCTTCTGGTCGGCACGGCGGTGGCCGGACGCAACCGCGCGGAACTGGAGAACACGGTCGGCAATTTCGTCAACACGCTGGTGCTGCGCGCCGAGCTTGGCGACGGCCTGACGTTTCGCGAGTTTTTGCAGCAGGTGAAAACAACGGCGCTGGGCGCGTTTGCCCATCAGGAGGTGCCGTTTGAGAAGGTGATCGAAGAGGTGCAGCCGGAGCGGAACATGGGACACACGCCTTTGTTTCAAGTGCTCTTTTTGCTCCAGCCATACGTCGATTCGGCCACGCTGGACCTCGGCGAATTGCGATTCGCACCGCTCTGGGCCGACCAGGGTGCGGTAAAATACGACCAGATGCTCTGGCTGTCCGAAACGGAGACCGGCCTGCGCGGGATGCTCAGCTACAACACCGATCTGTTCGACCGCGCGACGATCGAGCGCACGGTGGCGCATCTGGAGACGCTGCTGACCTCGATCGCCGACGATCCTGCACAGCAATTGTCCGAGCTGAACTTGCTGCCCGCTGCGGAAGCGGTGCAGGTGCTTACGGCATGGAACGACACCCGCGTGCTGTATGCGGAAGACGACCTGTGCACGCACCATCTGTTTGAACGGCAGGCGGAGCGCACGCCCGATGCGGCGGCGCTGGTGTTTCATCAGGAGATCTATACCTACCGTGAGCTGAACGAGCGGGCGAACCAGGTCGCGCACCGGCTGCGGGAGCTGGGCGTCGGTGCCAATGTGCCCGTCGGATTGTGCCTGCATCGTTCGGCGGAGATGATCGTCGGACTTTTGGCAATTTTGAAAGCGGGCGGGCCGTATCTGCCGCTCGACCCGGCCTACCCGAAAGACCGCTTGACCTTCATGCTCGAAGACGCGCAGGCGCCGGTGATCTTGACCCAGCAAAGCCTGGTCGACGACTTGCCGCCGCATGCGGCCGAGCTCGTGCTGTTGGACGACCTGTCCGCGTTTGACTCGTACAGCACAGCGAACCCGCAGGCGACGGTCACACCGTTAGACCTCGCGTTCCTCCTGTACACGTCCGGCTCGACGGGGCGACCGAAAGGCGTTGCTATGGGGCACCGCGCCTTGTGCAACCTGCACCTCTGGCAGTTGAACGATTTTGAGTATGGCGGGCCGCGGCGGACGACGATGTTTTATTCGATCAACTTCGACGCGGCGTTTCAAGAGGTGTTTTCGACCTTGGCTTCCGGCGGCACGCTGTACGTGCTGGACGAAGCGACGCGCCGCGATTCGCACAAGCTCCTGCGCTATCTCGCCGACGAGAAGATCGAGCGCGCCTTCATGGCCTTTATCGCTATGCAACACCTCGCCGAAGCGGCCGAAACGTCGACCGCCATGCCGCAACTGCGCGAGCTGGTCACGGCCGGCGAGCAGTTGCAGATCACCCGTCATATCGTCAGCTGGCTGTCCGGCATGGCAGGCGTCGTCGTCTACAACCAGTACGGCCCGACCGAAAGCCATGTCGTCACCTCGTACACCCTGCAGGATGATCCGGCCCGGTGGCCGGCCTTGCCATCGATCGGCAAGCCGATCGCCAATGCTGAGATCTATGTGCTGGACAAGCGTCTGCGCCCCGTTCCGGTCGGCGTGCACGGCGAGCTGTACATCGGCGGCACTCCGCTGGCGGACGGCTATCTGGGGCGGCCCGACCTGACCGAAGAACGCTTTATCCAGCATCCGTTCCGCAGTGAACCGGGCGCGCGCCTCTACAAGTCGGGCGACCTCTGCCGCTGGCTGCCCGACGGGACGCTCGAATACATCGGCCGCGCCGACCATCAGGTGAAGATTCGCGGGTTCCGCGTCGAGCTCGGCGAAGTGGAAGCGGTCGTCCGCCAGCATCCGCAGGTGCGGGAGGCGGCGGTGATCGCTGTCGACAAACGCCTGGTCGCGTATATCGTGCCGGAAGCGGCTCCCGTTCCGTATGCGGACGTGAAAGGGTGGCTCTTGGAGCGCCTGCCTGACTACATGGTGCCGACATTTGCGATGTTTCTGGCGACGATGCCGCTCACACCGAGCGGCAAGATCAATCGCCTCGGGCTGCCTGCGCCCGACTGGTCGCAGCTGGACGAGACGACATATGTGGCGCCGCGCACCGCTGCGGAAGCAAGCGTGGCCCAGATCTGGAGCGAAGTGCTCCGCGTGCCGAACGTGGGCATGCAGGACAACTTCTTCGATCTCGGCGGGCATTCGCTGCTCGCCACGCAGGTCATCTCCCGCCTGAACCGCGCATTCGGCGCGGAGATCCCGCTGCGCGAACTGTTCGAGAATCCGACGCCGGCCGGTGTGGCCGCCTGGATTGAGACGCGGGGAACAGCAGCTCCTGAAGAGTTGATCCTTCCGCAGCCGGATGCACCGCAGCTGCTGTCTTTCGCGCAAAACCGGCTCTGGCTGCTCGACCGGCTGATGCCCGCCTCGACCGCCTATTCGCTGTCCTCCGCCATCCGCATGCAAGGTGCGCTCGATGTCGAGCGACTGCGGATTGCTTTGAGCGGCGTCGTGGAACGACATCAGTCTCTGCGCGCCAACTTCCGCGAGCGAAACGGCGAAGCGGAGCTGGTGATCCGCGGGGCGGCTGAGCAGGAACTGCCGGTCTATGACCTGACCGATCTCCCGGCAGCTGCGCGGGAGCAGGAAGCGGAGCGTTTGATCCGCGCGGAGGCGGAGCGTCCCTTCGATCTGGAAAAAGACGCCCTGCTGCGCACCGTCCTGCTGCGCCTCGGCCCTGCTGAACATGTCTGTGTCCTCACGATGCACCACATCATCACCGACGGCTGGTCGAACCAATTGCTGGTCGACGAGCTTTGCGCGCTGTATGCAGGAGAAGCGTTGCCGGAGCTGCCTTTGCAGTACCACGACTATGCACGCTGGCAGCACGAGTGGATGAGCAGCGGCGGCATCGAGGAGCAGCTCGCCTATTGGAAACAGGCGCTCGGCGGCGACCTGCCTGTGCTGGAGCTGCCGGCCGATCGTCCTCGTCCGGCGATGCGCAGCGGGCATGGTGCCACTTACCGTATTGCCTTGCCGGGTGCTATCGCTGAAGGGTTGCGTCAGGCGGCGTGGCGCGAACAGGGCATCACGCTGCACATGGTGCTGCTGGCGGCGTTCAACGTGCTGCTGCACCGTTACACCGGGCAGACCGATCTGCTGGTCGGCACCCCGATCGCCGGACGCAACCGCAGCGAGTTCGAGCGCTTGATCGGCTTGTTCGTCAACACGCTGGTCGTGCGCACCGACCTGTCCGGCGCGCCGACGTTTGGCGAGCTGCTCACGCGGGTCAAACAAGCGGCGCTCGACGCTTACACGCACCCTGACGTGCCGTTTGAAAAGCTGGTCGAGGAGCTGCAGCCGAAGCGGAGCATGAGCCATACGCCGCTGTTCCAAGTGCTGTTCTCGATGCAGAACATGCCGCAGTCGACCGCTTCCTTCGCAGGGATTACCGCCGAAAGCATCGTGCTCGACACCGGGGGCAGCAAATGCGACCTGTCCTTGTATGTGGCAGAACAGGAACACGGGCTGGACGCGCACTTCGAGTATGCGACCGACCTGTTTGACGATGCGACGATCGCACGCATGGCGGAGCATTATACCTTGCTCCTGCAAGCGTTGACTGCAGCGCCTGACGCACCGGTCGGCGAAGTTCCGTTCTTGCCGCCGGCGGAGCGGGCGCGCCTGCTGGGCGAGTTTAACGACACGGCGCAAGCGTTCCGTCAAGAGGTCTGCCTGCACCAGTTCTTTGAAGAGCAGGCTGCCAGACAGCCGCAGGCGACGGCGCTCGTCGACGGTGAAGACCGCCTGACCTATCGCGAGCTGAACGAGCGCGCCAACGCTGTCGCACACCGCCTGCAGCAGATGGGCGTCGGCCCGGAGACGCTGGTCGGCGTGTACATGGAGCGCCGGGCGGAGCTCTTGATCGGCTTGCTCGGCGTGCTGAAGGCGGGCGGGGCGTATGTGCCGCTCGATCCGAACTATCCGCAGGAGCGCGTGCTGTACACGATGGAAGATGCCAAACTGGCGGTGCTGCTGACGGCAGAACACCTGCATGCCGGGCTTCCGGACACCGGAGTGCCGGCTTTGTATCTGCCGCTGGCGGACGCTGGCAGGCAGGAGAACCCGGCAGCATCCGCGCAGGCGAACCACCTCGCGTACATCATCTACACCTCCGGCTCGACCGGGCGTCCGAAAGGCGTCGCCATCGAGCATCGCAGCGCCGCAACGATGGTGCAGTGGGCGCTTGCCGAATACGAGGCGCAGGACTGGCAAGGCGTGCTGTTCTCGACGTCGATCTGCTTCGATCTCTCCGTTTATGAGATCTTTGCGACGCTGGCGGCAGGGGGTAAGGTGATCCTTGCCGAAAATGCTTTGTATCTGCCTGAACTGCCGGCTCAAAACGAAGTGACGCTGCTCAACACCGTGCCGTCGGCGATCGCCGAGCTGCTGCGCATGAACGCGGTGCCGGCCGGCGTGCGCACCGTCAACCTCGCCGGTGAAGCGCTGCCGCTTCACCTCGTGCAGCAGCTGTATGCGCTCGGCACGGTGGAAAACGTGTACAACTTGTACGGCCCATCGGAAGACACCACCTACTCGACATACGCGCGGATCGACAAGCAGGCCGAGACGGCGCCGCTGATCGGCCGTCCCCTCGCCAACACGCAAGGCTATGTGCTGGATCAGCATCTGCACCTCGTGCCGATCGGCGTGCCGGGGCAGCTCTACCTGAGCGGTGACGGCTTGGCGCGCGGATATCTGGGACAGGCGGAGCTGACGGCGGAGAAATTCATTCCACATCCGTTCGCGGGCGACCCGGCCGCCCGCATGTACGCGACGGGTGACGCGGTGCGCTGGCTGGCCGACGGGAACCTCGAATACCTCGGCCGCATCGACCGCCAGATCAAAGTGCGCGGGTTCCGCATCGAGCAGGGGGAGATCGAAGCAGCTCTGCTGACACATCCCCTCGTGCAGGCGGCGTACGTGCAGGTGCGCGAAGACAGCGCCGGCGACAAACGCCTCGTCGCCTATGTGGCCCAAGGCGGCCATGATCTCACCGCGAGCGGCCTGCGCGCGCAGCTCAAAGACCGCTTGCCGGAATACATGATCCCGTCCGCCTTCGTGCTGTTGGACAAATTGCCATTGACGCCAAACGGCAAAGTCGACAGCTCATCCCTTCCGGCGCCTGTGTTGAGCCTCGTGCGCGAACGGGCGTATATCGCCCCGCGCAATGAAACGGAGGCGACATTGGCCCACATCTGGCAGGAGCTGTTGTCCACAGGGGATGTCGGAGCAGGAGACAACTTCTTTGAGCTCGGCGGTCACTCGCTGCTGGCGGTGCGCCTGCTGGCGCGGATCGAGGCAGCTTTCGGCAAGATGCTCCCGATGTCCGCCCTGTTCCACAGCCCAACGGTGGAAGCGTTGGCCGAAGAGCTGCTGCAAGGAGGTACAGCGGGGAACGGCAGGCTGGTGCCGCTGCAGCCGCAGGGCACGCAGACGCCGCTGTTCCTCGTCCACCCGATCGGCGGCAGCGTGTTCTGCTACCGGTCGCTCGCCGCTGCGCTTGGCCCCGATCAGCCCACGTATGCGCTGCAGGCGCCGGGTCTTTTCGCAGGGGAGGAACTGCCCGGCTCGGTGGAAGCGCTGGCGGAGCAATACGTCGCCGAGATCCGCACGGTGCAGGCGCACGGCCCGTACCGCCTCGGCGGCTGGTCGTTTGGCGGCGTCATCGCGCTGGAGATGGCGCGCCGTCTGCAAGCGGCAGGTGAGGCTGTCGAACAGCTCGTGCTGTTCGATTCGTACGCCGAGCTCCTGCAGAAGGACGCGGAGGAAAGCGTGCTGCTCGCCGCCTTCTTCACCGACAGTGCAGGCTTGGCGGGCGCAGATGTGTCCGCTTTTGCCGCGGAAGCAGCGACGCTTTCCGAAGCAGACCTCCCGCGCCTGCTGCCGCAAGCGAAGCAGAGCGGACTCCTGCCCGCCGATGTCAGCGTGGAGCAGCTGCTCCGCCTCTACCGCGTGTTCCGCGCCAACCGGCTCGCCTACGCCGCGTATCAGGCGGCTCCGTACCAAGGCGATGTCCTGCTCCTGCACGCGGCGGACAGCGCGAGCGTCTCCGGCTGGCAGCAGGTCGTGCAAGGCACGCTGTATGCGGAAGCGGTACAAGGCGACCATTTCACCTTGCTGCAGCCGCCGAATGTACTTCATATTGCCCAAGCCTTGCAAACGGCTCTTGGCGTGAAGGGGGAAGCCTGATGCACCACTCGTTGCACGCAGATCATCTCGCGGTTCGCCCGTACAGCCTGAAACTGGGCGGCGCGCGATGAACCGCACCTTTTACCTCTATGTCAACGCGTTTTCCCATCTCGGTACGATGATGGACATGATCGTGGTCAACTCGCTGATGATCTCGCTCACCGGTGGCAACACGCTGTGGCTGTCGGCGTGCCTCGGGATCCGCGTGTTGGGCGGCCTGCTCGCCTCGCTGTATTCGGGCGTGCTGGCCGACCGCTTTGACCGCAAGAAGATCATGCTGTTCACCGACTTTGCCCGCGCGGCGCTGCTTTTGCTGATCATCGCTTTTCCCACCCCGGTGATGATCCTCATCATCTCGTTTCTGATCGGCTTCCTCGCGACGTTCTTCCAAGTCGCGTTCAGCGCCGAAGTCCCGCAGATCTTCGGTGAAGACAAAGTGCTGGAAGTCAACGCCTTGATCATGCGCCTGAGCTCGATCGCCATGGTCATCGGCTTCTTCTCATCGGGCATCGTCACGGAGAAATTTGGCTTCACGACGGTGCTGGCGGTCGACGCCTTGTCGTTCGTCCTCTCCGGCGTCGCGCTGCTGCTGATGAAATGGGAGCGCACGAGCCGCCCGCCGCGGCCCGCAGTGCCGGCCAAAGGCAAGCTCGCGTCGATCCTCGAAGACTTGCGCGAAGTCAAGCGCTACCTCTGGCTGAAGCCGCTGCTGCTGACCGTTTTTGGCGTCTATCTCGTCCAGACGGCCGGTGCGAGCGGGCACAACGTCGGCATTCCGCTGTTGGCAGCCGCCCTTGACCCGGCGGCGCAGGCGAAGATCTACGGTTTCATCTGGGGCACGTGGGGGATCGGGAGCGTCGCTGCCACCTTCTTGATCGTCAAGCTCGAGCTGATTAAAAAGCACCTTTACGGCTTTTACTACGGGACGGCCGTGCTCGCCGGACTCGGCTTTATCACCTTTTTATCCAGTGAAAATCCGTGGCTGATCTTCCCGGTCGTCTTTCTGGTCGGGGTGAGCGAAGCGGTATGCGGCACGACGTTTAACGTGCTGATGCAGCAGTCTGACAATGCGGTGCGGGGGCGCGTGTTTGGCGTCTCCGCACTGCTCAACCGCTTGGGATTTGCCAGCGGCTTCCTGCTGGTGCCCTTGCTGATGAAAGGCCTGACCATGCCGCAGACGATCTGGGTCTGCCAGGGCGCCGTCATCGCGGCAGTCCTCTGGGCAGTCTGGAGAACGGCCGCCCACACTTCTAAAAAACCGCCGAATAATACGGCCGCGTAAGGAGACGATGCACGATGACCTCTACGGGCGTTTACCTGTTCCCGCTGTCCTATGCGCAACAGCGAATGTGGTTTCTCGATAAATTTGTTCAGGACGGCGCCGCCTACAACATCACCGGTGCGGTCCGCATGCGCGGGGCGCTGGATCTGCTGGCGCTCGCCGATGCGTTGGCTGCCGTTGCAAGGCGCCATGAAACGCTGCACACTTCGTTTCGGGAAGTGGACGGCGAGCTGATGCAGGTGATCGACCCGTCGGCCGAACTGGCTGTCCCGCTGGTCGATGTCAGCCACCTTCAGGGCGAAGCGCAGGACGCGGAAGTGCAGCGGCTGGCCCTGGCTGAGGCACGCACCCCGTTCGACCTGCAGATCGCGCCGCTTCTGCGCACCACGCTGTTGAAGCTGGGCGCCGAGGAGCATGTGCTGCTCGTGACCTTGCACCACATCATCGCCGACGGCTGGTCGATGGGCGTGCTGATCAGGGAGATGGGGGCCTATTACCGCGCCCTGCTTCACGGCGAGCCCGACCCGCTGCCCGAGCTGCCGATCCAATACGCCGACTATGCGAACTGGCAAAAAGAGTACCTCACATCAGGCGTGCTCGACCAGCAGCTCGCTTATTGGCAGGACAAGCTGCAGGGGCCGCTCCCCGTGCTCGATCTGCCGACCGATTTCGCCCGCCCGGCTGTGCAGACGCTGAAAGGGACATTCCGGGAGTTCTTCTTGGACAAAGAGCTGACCGACCGCTTGAAGGAAGTCTCGCTGCAGGAAGGCGTGTCCTTGTTCATGACCTTGCTGGCAGCGTTCAACGTTTTGCTCCATCGCTATACGGGGCAGAATGACCTGATCGTCGGCACTCCGATCGCCGGCCGGACGCGCGAGGAGCTTGAAGGGCTGATCGGTCTGTTTTTGAACACGCTGGCGATCCGCGCCGACCTGTCGGGCGACCCGACGTTTGTCGACGTGCTGGGCCGGGTGCGCGATTCTGCGTTCGGAGCGTATGCGCATCAGGACGTGCCGTTTGAGCGGCTTGTCGAAGAAGTGTCGCAGGCGCGCGACTTGAGCCGCACGCCGTTGTTCCAAGTGATGTTCATCCTGCAAAACGCGCCCAGCGCCGAGGCGGACCTGCCGGGCGTGACGATGGAGACGGTGCAGGTCGACACGGGCACATCCAAATTCGACCTGACGCTGTACCTGACTGAGAAAGAGAACGGGATTTACGGCACGATCGAATACAGCACCGATCTGTTCCGCACAGAGACGGCTGAGCGGATGATGCGCCATTTCCAAAACCTGCTCCGTGCCATCGCGGCCGACCCGGCTGCGAAGATCGGCACCTTGCCGCTGCTCGATGCGGCGGAGCGGACCCAACTGCTCACCGGGTGGAACGAGACGGCAGCGCCGTATCGCGAAGATGGGCTGATCCACGAGCTGATCGCGGAGCAAGCAGCACGAACGCCCGATGCGACGGCGGTGGAATGTGCCGGTGCAGCGCTGACCTTCCGCGAACTGAACGCCCGCGCCAACACTATGGCGCATCGCTTGCAGGAGCAGGGCATCGGTGCGGAAGGGATTGTCGGCATCCGCATGGAGCGGTCCTTGGAAATGATCATCGCCATGCTGGGCGTTCTGAAGGCGGGCGGCGCCTACCTGCCGCTCGACCCGACCTATCCGGCAGAGCGCCTCGCCTTCATGACGGAAGACGCCGGGGTGCAAGTCGTGCTGACCCGCGAGCGGGTCGCCGAAGCTGCCGCGGTCGGCACCGATATCGCGCCGCACTGTCCGGCCGGCCCGGACAACACCGCGTACGTCATTTTCACCTCCGGCTCGACCGGCAAGCCCAAAGGCGTGATGGTGCAGCACAGCAACGTCGTCAACTTCTTCGCCGGAATGGACGAAACGATCGGCTGCAAAGCGGGGGACAGCATTGCTGCCGTGACGTCGATCGGCTTTGACATCTCCGTGCTGGAGCTGTTCTGGACGCTGGCGAACGGCTGTCAAGTCGTTCTGCACACCGAAGCGGATGTGTTGAGCGCCAACTTGCAGCCGGGTGTGACGATGCTGCAGTGCACACCGTCACTGATGGGCATGATGCTCGCCAACGCAGCGGCCCGCCCGGGGCTGCAAGGTTTGCAAAAGATCCTGCTCGGCGGTGAAGCGATGCCGGCTGCATTGGCCCAAACGGTCAAAAGCGAGCTCGGCGCCCGCCTGTTCAACATGTACGGGCCGACCGAAGCGACCGTCTGGGCGACCGTGCACGAAGTGCAGGACGCGACCGTGCCGATCCCGCTCGGCCGTCCGATCGCCAACACCGGGCTGTACATCCTCGACCAGCAATTGCAGCCGGTGCCGGTCGGCGTGGCCGGTGAGCTGCACATCGGCGGGGCAGGCGTGTCGCGCGGCTACCTAGGCCGCGAGGAGCTGACCGCCGAGCGTTTCATCCGGAACCCGTTTGGCGAGGGCCGCCTGTATAAGACGGGCGACCTTGCCGCCTGGAACGCGGATGGCACGGTCAAATACCTCGGCCGCCTCGACCATCAGGTCAAGCTGCGCGGCTTCCGCATCGAGCTTGGCGAGATCGAAACGCGGCTCGCTCAGCATCCGAACGTGCGGGAAGCGGTCGTCACAGCGCCCGACAATCGCGTGCTGGCCGCCTACATCGTAAGCGATGGTCAGGCGCCGACGAGCGGCGACCTCAGGCTCTGGCTGCAGGACGGGCTGCCGGAGTACATGGTGCCTGCGCTGTACATCTTCCTCGACCAGCTGCCGTTGACGCCGAACGGCAAAGTCGACCGCAACGCCTTGCCGCTCCCGGAAGGCGATCGCCCGGAGCTGAGCACAGCATATGTCGCGCCTTCGACGCCGCTGGAGAAGCAGATCGCCGGCATCTGGCAGGAGTATCTGAACGTGGAGAAAGTTGGCGTCAACGACAACTTTTTCGAACTGGGCGGCCAGTCGATCCTCGTCGTCCAGATCCACAGCCGTCTGGCCGAGCTCGGGCACCAGCTCGCGGTCGTCCAGCTGTTCCAATACCCGACGGTGCGCTCGCTGGCGCAGTTCATCACCGGCTCGAACGAAGAAAACGTCGTCGATGCAGGCAAAAACCGCGCCGATACGCGGCAAGCGATGCGCGACCGCAGACAAGCGCGGTCGAATCGGCGAAAATAAAGCGCTGCCTTTCTGCAAGCAAAAGAGCTTCCCGATGCGGGAAGCTCTTTTTTAGATCAAATATCCCATTTTGCGGGCCTGAACTTCCAGTTCCTCGCGAAATTTCGGGTGGGCGATGGCGATCAAGGCGCGGGTGCGCTCGCGGATCGCTTTGCCTTTCAGCCGGGCGACGCCGTATTCGGTGACGATCATGTCGACATCGTTTTTCGAAGTGGTGACGACCGAGCCCGGGTGCAGGGCGGGGACGATCTTGGAGATCGTGCCGTTTTTGGCGGTGGAGTGCAGGCAGATGATGCCGCGTCCGTTTGGGGACAAGCGCGCCCCGCGGGCAAAATCGGCCTGGCCGCCGGTTGACGAATAATACGAGCCGCCGACCGTCTCCGAATTGCATTGGCCGAGGAAGTCGACTTCGACGGTGGAGTTGATCGAGACGAGGTTGTCGATCTGCGCGAGGACCCGCACGTCGTTCGTCCAGGAGACGGGCAGGAACAACACATCCTGATTGTCATGCAGGAAGTTGTACAGCTTGCGGCTGCCGAGCGCAAATGTGGTGGTCATCTGACCGGGGTAGATCTTCTTGCGGCGTCCGGTGATGACGCCCGCTTCATACAGGTCAACCGCTTTGTCGGGCAGCATTTCGGTGAACACGCCGAGGTCTTTGTGCCCTTGCAGGAAGTTCATCACGGCGTTGGGGATCGCGCCGAAGCCGATCTGCACGGTATCGCCATCCTCGATGAGGCCGGCGATCAGGCGGCCGATCTCTGCATCATGCTCAGTGATCTCCGGCTCTTGCAGGAGCGGCAGTTCGACGTGGTTCTCGACGAGGGCGGCGACTTGGGAGATGTGGAGGACGTTTTTGCCGCGGGTGCGCGGCATGTACTCGTTGACTTCGAGCAGAATCAGCTTGGCGTCGGCGATCAGAGTGCCGATGTAATCACAGTTGGTGCCGATCGAAAAGCAGCCGTCCGCGTCCATCGGCGAGACGGTCGCCATCAGCACACGGTTGCGGGTCATGCCCCGCAGCAGGTCGGGCAGGTCGGAAAAGTGGTTCGGCAGGAGATCGACCCGCCCTGCGCGAAAACCGGGGCGGTCGCCGGCGCCGAGGAACATCGAGATGAGCCGGAGGCGTTCCGGCTCGATCTCGAGGGCCGGGCGCATGGAGAGCATCTGGAACAGGCGGTTGCCTTGCAAGCCGCTGTGCGTGGGCAAGGCATCGAGCAGGGCGGGCGGTTCCCCGGCCGAGAGTGGCACGAGGATGTCGTCGCCCGGTTCGATCAGGCGCACCGCATCTTCCGGGGTGCGGAGTTTGCTTTGATAAGCACTGGTGAGCGTCATGGCAGAAGTCTCCTTATCGGGGTCGCTGGTGGTAGTTTTACACGAAAAAAGAGCCTGATACATCGATCAGGCTCTCGTTCGTGATTTTGTCAGCACCGCATCCAAGTAGTCGGCCAGCCCCTTGCGGTCATGGCCATCGCGCCCGACGGTCGTCTTCGCGGCGGTCATCGAGTTCAAAATCGCCTCTTCCGCCGCTTCTGCCGCCGCGCGAAAGGCGGCGTCGATCTCATTTTCATTCAGCATCTGCAAGCTGACGACCGCATTCGGTTCGTCATGCTGCACCCGGTTTCCCGTCGTAAACCCGATCACCACATCGCCGCTGCCATTCCCGATGAACGACCCGGTGCGGGTCAAGCCCACCGCACAGCGCTTGCTGACCCGTTTTAACTGCCGCTCTGAAAGCGGCAGGTCGGTCGCCAGAATAAAGATGATCGAGCCTTTTTCCGGCGCTTCTGGTGAGCGTTCCAATTCGGCGATCCACGCCCCGGCGGGCATCCCGTGCAGCATGAAATCTTGCTGCCTGCCGAAGTTCGAGAGCACGAGCACGCCGAGCGTATATTCCGTGCTGCCAAGCTCGATCACCCGCGACGCGGAGCCGATGCCGCCTTTCAGCCCGTAGCAGCTCATGCCGGTACCTGCGCCGACGGCGCCTTCCGCAAAGTCGGCAGCGGCGGAGGACAGCGCGACTCGCACATGTTCTTTTTGCACGTGCAAGCCGCGTATATCATTCAGGTACCCGTCATTGCACTCGCCGACCACCGGATTTACCGTCCCGGTGGTCACCCCGATCTCCGGATTCTGCTCCAGCATCACTTCCACCAGCGCATCGCTCACCCGACCGACCGACAGCGTGTTCGTCAGCAGGATCGGCGTCTCGATCGTCCCGAGCTCCTCGATCTGAATCGTGCCCGCCGTCTTGCCGAAGCCGTTGATCACATGCGCGACGGCCAGCACCTTGTCCCGAAACAGATTGCCCCCGTGCGGCAATACCGCCGTTACCCCCGTCTTCACCGGGCCGTCATCGAGCGTGCAATGCCCGACCGTCACGCCCGGCACGTCGGTGATCCGATTGCCGGGACCGGGGCGCAGCGACCCGATCACCACGCCATACTCGCGAATCCGCCCCTTCACCGCTTACACTCCGATCTGCTGGTATTTCGCGCGGTAGTTCCGATGCAGCTTGCGCGCAATCTCGCCCGGCTGGCCGCTGCCGATCTGCCGGCCGTCGATCTTCACCACCGGCATCACTTCCATCGACGTCGACGTCAAAAACGCTTCATCTGCCGCCAGCAGCAAGTCCGGACCAAATTCCTTCTCCTCGACCGGCACCCCGAGCTCCTTCGCGATGTCAAGCAATGTCGCCCGCGTGATGCCGTGCAGGATAAAGCGGTTCGCCGGCGGCGTGATCAGCACGCCGTCCTTGACGAGGAACAGGTTGCAGCTCGACCCTTCCAGCACCACGCCGTCGCGCACAAACACCGCTTCATAGAAGCCGGCATCGGTCGCCTTTTGTTTGGCGATCACGTTCGGCAGCAGGTTGAGCGACTTGATGAAGCAGTTCTTCCAGCGCTCATCGTCGACCAGCGTCACATGGACGCCTTGCTCGCGGATCTTGTCGGAGATGTCGGCAGCCGGACGGATCGTCATCGTCGTCGAAGCCGGCACATCCGGGAACAGGTGCACGCGCTTGGCAATGCCGCGGGTGACCTGCAGATAGACCGCCGCTTCCTGCAAGCCGGTCTTCTCCAGACCTTCCGCGATCAGCGCTTCCAGCTCCGGGATCGAATAGTTCATCGTCAGCAGGATCGCTTCCGCACTCTGCTCCAATCGCACCAGATGTTCACGCATCTTAAACGGCACGCCTTGGTACACGCGAATCACTTCGTACACGCCGTCGCCAAAATTATGACCGCGCTCGTCAATCGGCAGCACCGTTTGATCGACCGGGATCCACTCTCCATTGATAAACCCAATCGCCATCATTCATAACCTCCTCAACCTGCTTCAACTATACAAAAACACACTTCGTGGCGCTTTTCTGAACTCCTGCATCTTCCAGCGAAAAAAACGCTTGCCCACTCCGGTACAGGTATGTATACTTATCAAAGTTATTGAATATCTATTCGCTTATATGAATCACTTGGCATCCAGAAAAAGGGAGGACCTCACAGCATGAAGAAACAAGCACTCGCAGGCGCACTCAGCCTGACCCTGATCACCATGACCCCGTATGCAGTTTTTGCCGACAATCCTGCAGCCGCGTGGACGAATGTGAATGCATACGAAACGCAAGAGACGAACGGCAGCCTGTTCAACCAGCAAAACTACGATTTTGTCAAATACAGCGCCCTCGCGCAAAAGCTCCAAACCCTCGCCAAACAGAGCAACCGCGTCACCGTCAACGTGAGCGGCCAGTCTTCGCAAGGCCGCGACCTGTATACGGTCACCATCTCCGACCCGCAGGCGAAAGGCAAATATGGCTACTACCAGGCGCTGCGCAAACAGATGTTCAAGAACCCGGAGAAAGCGCAGTCGTGGGTGGAAAAGCATGAAGATTTCAAAGTGCCGGTCATGATCAACGGCTCGATTCACGGCACCGAATTTGTCGGCACCGATGCTGTGCTGCAGCTGATCGAGCGGTTCGCGCTGCAAAATGACGCGACCACCAAGGAGATCCTGGCCAACAACATCCTGATTTTCAACGTCGTCGCCAACCCGGACGGCCGCTATGACGGCACCCGCTTCAACGGCAACGGCATCGACCTCAACCGCGACTTCATCACCCAGTCCCAGCCGGAGACCAAACAGACGGTCGATCTGATCACCGAATGGAACCCGATGGTGTTTCTCGATCTGCACGGCTATGTGAAAAACTCGTCCAGCCAGCTCGGCTTGATCGAACCGTGCACGCCTCCGCACAACCCGAACTACGAATATGACCTGTTCTCCAAATGGTCGGTCGCGCAAGCGGAAGCGATGGAAGCGGAGATCCTTTCCAACAAAAAACAGTACAGCGCGAACTACCAAGACCTCGCCAGCGTCTACATTCCGCAGCGCGACGATTCCTTCGGCTGGGACGATTATCCGCCGATCTTCACGCCGATGTACGCGCTGTACCACGGCTCCTACGGCTACACGCTGGAAGCGCCGACCAACGATTGGGACGGTGTGCGCTGGCAATATGATGCGGTGATCGGCGCGCTGAAATACGCCACCCAAAACAAAAAAGCGATGCTGACCGACCAGATCGAAGTGTTTAAGCGCGGGATCAACTTCGACCACCCGTTTCATCAGCAAGGCTTTTTCCCGAACGCTTACCTGCTCCCGGTCAACGCGGCCGACCCGACGGTGACCGAAAAAGCGGTCAACCACCTGCTGCAAAACGACATCACCGTCGAGCAGGCGAAAAAAGCGTTCACCGCAAACGGCAAACAATACCCGGCCGGCACCTACATCGTGCCGATGGATCAGGCGAAAGCGGGTCTCGCCAACACCATGCTCTGGGATGGCGAAGACATCTCGGCCGATACCCCGGCGATGTACGACATCTCCGCCTGGAGCCTGCCGGAATTGTGGGGTTTCGCAGCCGATCCGGTACAGGCGCCGTTTAACGTCCAGACCGCAACAGTCAAATCTGTGCATACACAAGGCGCCCTGATCGGCAAAGGACCGTACCAGATCCCCAATTCCTCTGTGCAAGCGGTGCACCTCGCCAACGAATTGCTGCAGCAAGGCGTGGAAGTCAAACGCGATCAGGCTGGCAATTTCTATGTGCCGAACAGCTCGGTGCTCCTGTCGCAGGTCAAAGCGTCCGGTCTCACCCTGCAGACGGCAGCCGTTCCATCCGATGCCAAACTGCTCGACGCTGTGCAGGTCGCCATCGTCAAAGACGGCGGGATGAACAAAGGCCAGTCCCACTCCGGCACCAAGCTCGCGTTGCAGCGCCTCGGCTTCGCCGTGACCGAACTGCATCCGCGCACGGTGGCTGCCCAAGGCTTGAACGGCTTCGACGCGCTGATCTACAGCGGCACCGAGCGGCTGATCGCGACGACAAACAGCGTCGCCAACGCCGAATTCGGCCTGCAGTCGGCCGAGGAGCTGGCAAAGTTTAAAGCGAACGTCAACGCGTTCGTAGACGGCGGCGGCAAATACATCGCTGTCGGCGCTGGCGGTTCGCTGGCGGCGAAGACGCTCGGCTTGACTTCGGTCGGCGTGAACGTCGGCTCCTCCAACGCAAACGGCATCGTCAAGATCAACTACAGCGATTCGCCGCTGACCGCAGGCTACGGGTCGAACGACATCGGGTTCGTCTATCGCCCGGTCTGGTACACCAATACGGCAGGCTATGCGGTGGATGCGTCCTATGCGAACGAGGGCGGGTTCTTCCTCGCCGGGCATTGGATCAACAGCAAGAGCGCCCAAGGCAAGCCGGTCATCGTGCACGACCCGTCGAAAGAGGTGACCTTGATCGGCCTCGAAGCCGGTTTCCGCGACCATACCGACTACCTGTTCCGACTGTTAGCGAATGCGATTTATGAGTAAACAAACAACCCCGGGAATTGCCCGGGGTTATTTTGTTTTGTAAGAGGAATTTTGATGATAAGGAGGTCTTGGTATCTTTTTTGTAGAATATGGGAGAGTGTTCCGGATCCTGATTCGTGTGGGGGTAGCTGAATGGTTGAGGCGTTTGACATGGACAATTTTCCTTTGGCGACGCTGACCGTTCTGATCGCGCTGATCGCCGCGTATGCGGTGAATGATATCAGCGAGCGGGTCGCCGTCTGTCGCGGCACACAGCGCCGGGCCTGGCTGATGGCAGGCGCGGTGGCGATGGGGTTTGGCGTCTGGACGATGCATTTGATCGGCATGCGGGCCTGCCAGGTGCCGATGTCCGCTTCCTATGATTTTTGGCTGCTCGGGCTGTCGATGCTCGTGTCGGTGCTCAGCTCCTACCTCGTGCTGGTGAAAGTCAAGCGCCGCCGCGGCTTGACGAAGAGCCGGATCTTGCTCGGCGCACTGCTGATGGGGGCAGGCATCGTAGCCGTCTATGTCTTGAACCTGCGCGGCGTGCAGGTCGGTTTTACGATCGAATACGATCTGCCGGCTGCGGCGCTATCGCTTTTGTTTGCCTGGCCGGTCTTGTATCTGGTCTTATCTTTCACGTTCTTATACCCTGAACGCAAACGCCTCGGCAGGCGTCCGCACAAGGTCATCTCGGCTGTGCTGATGGGCCTGTCGTTTGCTTCGATCCATTATGTGACGATGCAGAGCACCGCGGTGCGCCCGGTCGCTGAGCCGGTGACCGAGGCGATTCATACGGCAGACGCCACGCTGTTGTCCTTTTCGCTTGGCATCGCGGCACTGCTGATTCAAGTACTCGTTCTGCTCGGCGCGCTGTTCGACCGTCGACTGGCGCTGCGAAGCGCCAGTCTGTCCGAGCAGCGGCTGCGCTCCTTGTTTGCACACAACCCGTTTGCCGTCTTCATGATCGATATCGACGGCAACGTCACCGACGTCAACGGCGCGGCCGAGCTGATGCTCGGTTACGGCCGGGCAGAGCTGCTCGGCAAATCGTTCAAGACGATCATCGAGCCGGAGACGGTGCAGCTGATGATCGACCGCTTTCGCAAATCGCTGGCAGGAGAAACTCCCAACTACGATGTCAACGTGCAGCACAAAAGCGGCGTCCGCCTCGACCTGCGCGTGACCAACGTGCCTTTGATCATCGACGCCCGCATCCTCGGCGCCTACGTGATCGCCGAGGACATCACCGAGCAGAAGCGGGCGCAGGAGCTCTTGCACCGCTCCGACAAGCTGACCGCCGTCGGGCAGCTGGCCGCGGGAATCGCCCACGAGATCCGCAATCCGCTCACGGCGATCAAAGGCTTCACTCAACTGCTCAAAGAAAAGGCAGAGCATAGCAGCGAGTATTACGACGTCATCCTCTCCGAGCTCGACCGGGCCAATCTGATCGTCAGCGAGTTCCTGCTGCTTGCCAAGCCGCAGTCCTCCAAGTTTCGCCCGGCCAGCCTGGATCACCTCTTGCTTCTGATCGTCACCTTGCTCGAACCGCAGGCGATCTTAAACGATGTGCGCATCGTCACCCGCTTTCAGTCGGTGCCCGAGGTGCACATCGAAGAAAATCAGATCAAGCAGGTGCTGCTCAACTTGCTGAAGAACGCGATCGAGGCGATGCCGGACGGGGGCGAGCTGCTAATCGAGCTGGGACCGTGCGGAGCGGAACAGGTGTGCATCCGCCTGACCGACCAAGGGATCGGCATCCCGGAAGAGCAGCTGCAGAAGCTCGGCGATCCGTTTTTTTCCACGAAAGAAGAAGGCACCGGGCTGGGCCTGATGGTCTCCTTCAAGATCATCGAGGACCACGGCGGCAGGCTGGAGATCCAGAGCGAGGTCGGCGTCGGCACGACGATCGATGTCCTGCTCCCGGTGACGCCACTGTCTGACATCGAGATCGAAATGCAACCGCTGGTCTTCTGACCGGCGGTTTTTCACATCTGTGAGAAATTAGCTCTTGACTAGATTGAAAGTCGATCCGTATACTAAGTCTCGTTGTGTAAACTTCATTGTCAAAACTTCATACACCCTCATCTACAAGGTGGGGTAGAGGTTGCGGTGCTGATCAGTACGCGGCGGGAGGTGCAAGGACACCTGTGAACGCCCTGGAAAGGCAGCATTGCCGAAGTTTGCGGCCGTCTTTGCGGTCAGCAGGCTGGGGCCGGGCTCGAACAGGGCCGGAACTGTCACGGGAATGCTGCCAACTTCCCGTGGAGAGCTATTTCCAACAAAGGCGATAGGTGCGGGTCATGGAAACATACACCGTCTGGCGGTGTTTTTTTATGCCCACCTTCCTTTGTTAAGCCAAAGGAGGAACGAAACGAAATGTCCCAAAAAAACCTCGGATTTTGGGTGCTGACCGCGCTGGTCATCGGCAATATGGTCGGCTCCGGGATCTTTATGTTACCGCATAATCTGGCGCTGGAAGCGTCTCCGGCGGCCGTGCTGTCCGCTTGGGTGATCACCGGCGCCGGCGTGCTGCTGACGGCGCTGGTATTCGGCAACCTGTCACTGCGCAAACCGGAATTGAACGGCGGACCGCAGATGTACGCGCGCGCGATGTTCCGCGCCGGAACCGGCCGCTCGCGCTTGTCCGGATACATCGTCGCCTGGGGCTATTGGCTGGCCAACGCGACGGGGAACGTGGCAATCATCACCACCTTTGCTTCGTACCTGTCGACGTTCTTCCCGGTGATGACTTCGCAGGCCGAGCTGTTCCAGATCGGCTCCTACGCGGTCAAGGCGGGCAACCTGATCACCTTCCTCGTCTGCACGGCGATGCTCTGGCTGATCCATACGCTGGTGCTGCGCGGGGTGGAAGGGGCAGGCAAAGTCAATTTCGTCGCCACTGCCGCCAAAGTGCTCGGCTTCCTGTTCTTCATCATCGCCGCGCTGTTCGCTTTCCAAAAGGCGAACATCCTGCCGCTCGTGCAGCCGCGCATCGACGAAGGCACCCAGCAGGCGGTCTCCTTGTTCGGCCAGATCAATGGCGCGGCGATCTCCACCCTGTGGGCGTTTGTCGGCGTCGAATCGGCGGTCGTCTTCTCGTCCCGCGCCCGCAAGCAGTCGGACGTGAAAAAAGCGACGATCACCGGTCTCGTCATCGCCTTGGTCATCTACATGGGCATCACCGTGCTCACGATGGGCGCACTGACGCAAGACCGGCTGACGGCAACCGAAAAGCCGCTCGTCGACGCGCTGGTGTCGGTGGTCGGCACGCCGGGGTCTTCATTGATGGCGATCCTCGGCCTGATCTCACTCTCCGGCTCGATGATCGGCTGGATCATGCTGTCGTCCGAAGTGCCGTTCCAAGCGGCCAAGCAAGGCCTGTTCCCGCGTTTCTTCCTGAAAGAGAACCAAAAAGGCGCGCCGGTCAACGCACTGATCGTCTCCAACCTGTTGTCGCAAGTGTTCATTTTCTCGACGATCTCCGAAAGCGTCGCCGGAGCGTTTGGCTTTGTGATCACCGTCGCGACCCTGTCCTACCTTGTGCCGTATATGATCGCTTCCTTATACCAATTGAAGCTGACCCTGACCGGTGAATCGTATGAAGGAGCGTCGCAGAGCCGCACCGCCGATTTCCTGATCGCCTTTTTCGCCACCGTCTACTCGGCGTGGGTGATCTACGCCGGCACGTCCGATATGAAAACGTTCCTGCTCGGTGTCGGCATGCTCCTCACCGGTCTGATCTTTTACCCGTTTGTCAAAAAAAGCACGTCCCGCTAAGGCGGGGCGTGCTTTTTTTGTGTCTCGACGAGCAGATCGACCGCCTTTTTCAAGAGGGCTGCGATCGCGATATAGATCGGAAAGGAGTAGTAGTATTCCCAGTGATGCAGCCGGTACATCCCGCGCCAGGCCAAAAACGGTTCTAAGACAAACGAGAAGATGCCCGAAACGATGGTGGCGGCGATCAGATAGCGTGCCCACGGCCCGTACTTCTGATACACCCAGAGCAGCACCACCGGCAGCGTGACAAAGTCGAAGATAAAAAAGGGCGGAATCAGCGGTACCAGACGGTCGGGATAGCCCCACAAGGCCAGCGAAGTCCCCAGCACGTCCAGAAAAGAGGAGCACAGCGCAACAAACGCCCCGTACAGCAGGACTGGCACAACCCGTTTGCGGTCGACGATCTTCCAGCAGATCGTCCAGGCGGTCAGCATGACGATCAGCAGCATCCACCAGTTCAGAGAAAACAGATCGTCCTGTTTCCATTGTGCAAGATCGATCTCTTTCAACTGCACTTGTTTCTGGTACAGATCCTCATAAGAAGGCTTAGACATGCGAAGCACCTCCCCGCACCGGCTGGGTCAGCCAACGGTAGATCACGTAGATGAGCAAAAAATACACATATTGATTCAAGGCCGAATGCCAGAGCGTCCAGCTGTCACGCATCGAAAGCACCTGAAAATAGAGCAGCGCCCGCATATAGCCGCACATCACCAGCACAAACAGCGCGGTATAGAGAGACAGGAGCACGAAGTGTTTCCCTTTTGGATGGTAGGGTCGGGGGAGGAATTGGATATAAAAATAAGCTGCGGTCGACCAGATCGTCAGGTTGGCGAGCATCGGGATCCAGATCGTGCGCCAACCTTCACCGTGCATCACCCACAATTTAAACCAGTCAATCAGGACGTAATGATCCAGAAACCGCAGGAAAACTGCGGTGATCAGGATGGGAAACATCGCGCGAAACTTCGTTTTATCGGCAAAGCCCCAAAAGGCAAGTATGGCGATACTTACAAACAGGAATACTGCCATTGAACAAAACCTCCTGCTGCTACTATTCCCCGTTGGAAGGAAACCATTAGCACGTATCAAGGAGGAATCAACTTGTATTTTGTGCTGGTCTTTGTCTTCTGCTGGCTCTGGTTTTGGGTGAAAGCGGACAAGTCCCGCCTGCGCGAACTGTTTCCGATCTGCGCTTACACCAGTTTTTTAGGACTGATCACCGACTTGTTGATGGTGCATTACCAGCTGTGGTCGTACAAGGGCCTGCCGCATCCTTTGTTTACGATCCCGCTGACGCTCGATTTTGGCATCTATCCGGTCGTGGCCTATTTCTATTGTCAAAATCTGCCCGAGCAGTGGAAGCAGATCATCAAGCGTGCCGTGCTTTGGATGATCCCGGCGATCCTCTTTGAGTGGGTGACAGTCCGAACAGGCAACATGCAGCATCACATGTGGTGGTCGATGTGGCTGTCGCTGATCGCCGACATCATCATCTACCTGTCGATCGCTTGCGTCTACCGCTATTACCGCTCTGCGTATGACCAGGGCAGGCTGAAAGGAGAATGGGCATGAAAGCTGTGACCTATCAAGGGATCAAAGATGTGAAAGTGACCGATGTACCGGAACCGAAGATCATCGAACGCGAAGACATCGTCGTCCGCATCACCACCACCGCCATCTGCGGGTCGGACTTGCATCTGATTCATGGCTTTGTCCCCAATCTGCACAAAGGCTACATTATCGGCCATGAGCCGATGGGGATCGTTGAAGAAGTCGGGCCTGACGTGACGCGGGTGAAAAAAGGCGACCGGGTCATCGTCCCGTTTAATGTGGCCTGCGGACACTGTTTTTTCTGCGAGAGCCATCTGGAGAGCCAATGTGACAATGCGAATCCGCACGGCGATGCGGGCGGCTATTTCGGCTATTCGGAGACGTTCGGCGGGTATGCGGGCGGCCAGGCCGAATTTTTGCGGGTGCCGTACGGGAACTTCACGCCGTTTAAAGTGCCGGAGAACTGCGAGCTGGAGGATGAGAAGATCGTCTTCCTGTCGGACATCGTCCCGACCGCTTACTGGGGCGTGGACAATGCCGGAGTCAAGCCGGGCGATACGGTGATCGTGCTCGGCTGCGGCCCCGTCGGGCTGCTCGCGCAAAAATTTGCCTGGCTGAAAGGCGCGAAGCGTGTGATCGCCGTCGATTACATCGGATACCGGCTGGAACATGCCAAGCGGGTGAACCGCGTGGAGATCGTCGATTTCACCAAGCATGATCATCCCGGCGAGCATCTGAAAGAGATCACCAAAGGCGGCGCCGATGTGGTGATCGACTGTGTCGGCATGGACGGCAAGATGACGATCATCGAGATGATGGAGAGCGCCCTGAAGCTGCAGGGCGGCGCGATGGGCGCGATCGTCATCGCCGCGCAGTGTGTGAGAAAAGGCGGGACGATCCAATTGATCGGCGTGTACGGGGCGCGCTATAACGCCTTCCCGCTCGGCGACCTGTTCGCCCGCAACATTACGCTGAAGATGGGGCAGGCGCCGGTGATCCACTACATGCCGGAGCTGTACCGGATGATCGAAGCGAACAAGTTCGATCCGACCGATGTGATCACGCACCGCCTGCCGCTGTCCGAAGCGGAGCGCGCGTATGAGCTTTTTGATGAAAAGCTCGACGGGTGCATCAAAGTCGTTTTAAAGCCGTAAGCCCAGCCGAAGCCGCTGCTGCGGCTTTTTTTGCGGAACAGGAAGTTATTTGAAAAGTGTGTTATGATGAAAGCAGAGATGGAATACATAGCGAAGTGGGGGATTTTCATGAAACAATTAAGCCAAACGTGGAACTTGGAGCCGTTTTTTGCTGGCGGTTCGGAGTCTCCGGAGTTTGCTCATTATCTGGAACAGCTCGAAACGAGCATCGAAGGGCTGTCCGGCACGATCTCGTCCCTGGCCTCGACGACCAGCGTAGACGCCTGGGTTTCGGTTCTGCACACCGTGCAAGAGGTGTTTGCGAACCTGCGCTATGCGATGAGCTTCACCTCCTGCCTGCTCGCCCAAAACGTCAAAGACCAGCATGCGAAGATCGTGCACGGCACGATCACCAAGTTGTCCGCACAGCATGGCGCGGCGATGACCGTGCTCGACAAGCAGATCCTCGCCGCCGATGAAAGCACCTGGGCGGCCGTGCTGCAAGATGAGCGCGTCCAACCGATCGCGTTCTATCTGGATGAGCGCCGTCAGCGCGCCAACGAGAAACTGGCGCCGGAGATGGAAGCGCTGGCCGGCGACCTCGCCGTCGACGGCTACCATGCCTGGGGCTCGCTGTACAACACGCTGATCGGCCGCATGGCGATCAAGGTGGAGAAAGACGGCGAAGTGAAAGAGCTGTCGGTGGGCCAGGCGCAGAACATGTATTCCGGCACCCCGGACCGCAGCGTGCGCGAAGCTGCTTTTACAGCGTGGGAAGAGGCGTTCGCGCAGAACGAAGAGCTGTTCGCAGCCAACCTCAACCATCTCGGCGGCTTCCGCTGGGCGCATTACAAGGCCCGCGGCTGGGATTCGATCCTCAAAGAGCCGTGCGACATCAACCGCATGTCCCGCGCCACGCTCGACGTGATGTGGGATGTGATCGACAAGAACAAAGACGTGTTCGTGAAATTCTTGAACCGCAAGGCGGAGCTGATCGGCACCGACAAACTGAGCTACTACGACCTGTATGCGCCGACTTCGACGGTGGAGACGTCGTATACGTACGATGAAGGAGCGAACTTTATCGTCGAGCAGTTCAAAGAGTTCTCGGCCGATTTTGCCGACTTTGCGACGATGGCGTTCGAGAAGAGCTGGATCGAGGCGGAAGACCGCCCGGGCAAGCGTCCCGGCGGGTTCTGCACCGGCTTCCCGGGCAAAAACGAAACGCGCATCTTCATGACATACGACAACTCGATGGGCGCGGTGTCGACGCTTGCGCATGAGCTGGGCCATGCCTACCATGCACACGTGATGGGCGACATGCCGTTCTTCTCCCGCCTCTACGCGATGAACGTGGCAGAGACCGCTTCGACGTTTGCCGAGACGCTCGTCACTTCGGCGGCGGTGCGGGCGGCGAAATCGGATGACGAGAAGATCGCGCTCTTGGAAGAAAAAGTGTCCGGCTCGATCGCGATGTACATGGACATCCACGCCCGCTTCATCTTCGAAAACAACTTCTACGATGAGCGTCAAAAAGGCCTGGTCAGCGCAGAGCGCTTGAACGAGCTGATGGTCGAAGCGCAGAAGAAATCGTACCGCGATTCTCTGGAGCTGTACCACCCGCGCTTCTGGGCGTCGAAGCTGCACTTCTATTCGACATCCGTGCCGTTCTACAACTTCCCGTACACCTTCGGCTACCTGTTCTCGACCGGCGTTTACGCGCTGGCGCTGCAGGAAGGCGCGTCGTTTGCCGACAAATATGTGGCGCTGCTGCGCGACACGGCGAGCATGACGGTCGAAGAGCTGGCCCAAAAACACCTCGGCGTCGATCTGACCCAGCCGGAATTCTGGCAAAACGCGGTCGACATCACCGTGAAAGATGCGGAAGAATTCCTGCGTCTGACCGCTGACAAAGTCGCTGCGCAGTAACAGTCCGGCCGCATAAAGCTGCTTTGGGAACGGCATTCTAGTAAAGGTTTGAAACCCGTCTGGAGGTGCTTTACAGAATGAACCGTTCTCAACAGCAGCAGGGACAACAGCAAGGGATGCGCTTTGGGGCGCATGAGTTTTTGGCGACGCAAGAATCGCTCCGCTCGAAAGGCGCAGACATCGAGCTGTACGGTGTGCTGATCAGCCAGTGCCAAGATGCGCACCTGCGTGACATTCTGACCAACCAGCAGCGTCGCATGGTGCAAGGCTACCAGCAATGCCTGGCCGTATTGAGCAACCAGGGCTTCGCGCCGCAAGTGCCGCACACGCCGCAGACGAACGTGTACGAGAGTATCAACATCGGCCTGAACAATCCGCAGATGCCGATGCCGAACCCGCAGGTCAACCGCCTGTCCGATCGGTCGATCGCGACGATCGCGCTCAACCTGCACAAGTTCGGGGCGATCTGCTGCATGAACTCTGCGCTGGAATGTGCGAACCCGGTGCTGCGCCAGTTCCATGCGACCTCTGCCAACACCTGTCAGGAGATGGCGTACGAACTGTTCCAATTCGCCAACTACCAAGGCATGTACCAAGTGCCACAGCTGGCAGACCACACCATGCAAACGATGGTCCAAGCGTTTTCCGCTCCGGGCTACGGCGGCCAAGGTGCCAGAATGCAGCCGCACCTGCAAGGCCAAGGGTACAACTCCCCGATGGCGCTGAACCGCAATTTCTAATTATGAGTGAAAGCAAAGGCGATCCGTTTGACTGCGGATCGCCTTTTATTGATTGTTTTCCAGGTGTTTTGCGAAACGGGGCTTTAGGCGTGATCGGCGTGGAACTCTTCCAGTGTTTTTTCGTCGGTTTGGGTGACCGTCCAGGCGCCGTTTTGTTGGCGGAGAGTCAGGGTGAGGTGGAATTCGCCGACGCTGTGTGTCTCGTCAGGGTACAGGTAACTGGCCTGGCCGTGTATGACAACGATTGCCGTTTGTCCGTCCTTGTGGGCTCGGATCGGTTCGTAGTAGTCGAGGTCGAGTGTTTCATCCAGCATCTTGAGGGAACGGGATTGCTCGATCATGAAGGCCTCCGTATTGATGCCAGCCTTGAGGTCTGTTCCTTGGGCCAACTCGGGGTACCGCTTGTGCAGCACGGTCACATCGCCAGAGAGAAGGGCCTGCTTGCGGACTTCAAAATACTCATCGACCACAGGCATGAACGGCGCGGCATCTGCTGCCGATAAGGATTCTGCCGGACGGCATGCACAGCTGGTATCGGACGGATTGAAGAGTAAGATTCCTGCCGTGACCACGGCAAGAAAAGCCCCGACCCAGGCGATCGATTTTAGTGGTTGTATCAACGAACTTCCTCCTTTGATTGAGTTGCTGTTGATTAGACGAATTCATTTTGAAGAAGGTTACATTCCCGTCTCATGAAAAAAGAACCTGTTTGGCGCCGCCAAACAGGTTCTTTTTGTGAGTTATGCGTTGAAGTAACGGGCTTGCGGATGGGAGAACACCATGGCCGAGACGGACGCTTCCGGGTCCATCATGAAGCCTTCGGTCAGTTCGACGCCGATGTCCTGCGGCTTCAGCAGACGGAACAGCTGAGCCTGATCGTCGAGATTTGGGCAGGCCGGGTAGCCGAAGGAGACGCGGATGCCTTGATAGCGGGCACCGAAGCGCTCGTTCATCGTCATGTCCGGAGCATCGGGGATGCCCCAGGCGTCGCGCATGATGTGGTGGACGCGCTCCGCGAACGCTTCCGCCAGTTCCAGGGCCAGCGCCTGCAGGGAGTGGGAGCGGAGGTAGTTGCCCGCTTCCTTCCATCGGTTCGACAGCTCGTGGATCCCTTGGCCGGCCGTCACGACGAGGAAGCCGACGTGATCCATCTCGCCGCTTTCCACCGGGCGCAGGAAGTCGCTCAGGCAGAGGTGCGGTGCTTGCGGCTGGCGCGGGAACTTGAACGTTTCCAGCACCTTGCTCCGATCTTGCGGGTCGTAGATCAAAATCTCATCGCCCGACGATTGCGCCGGGAAGAAGCGGTACATGCCTTGCGGGCGGATGATGCCTTCTTTCTTCGCCAGCTCCAACAGCTCCTCCACGACGCTCAGCAGTTCGGTCGCTTTCGGGTCGCCGTCTTTGAGCAGCTGCTCGACGTTGCCTTTCAGGCCCAGATGCTTGCCGAGCAGCATCCGCAGGTTGAGGTACGGCTGCAGGTGCGAGATCGGATAGTCGCGCAGCACGTGACGCTCGAAATCGGGTGCGGCGATCTGCGGGTGCTCATGGGTGATCGACGAGCGCACCGGTTCGGTCGACACGGTCACCGCCGCTTCCTGCACCGTTTCTACGCTTTGCTGAAGCGCAGCTTCCCGCTGTTTCTCCGCGAGCCGTTCACGCTCTTCCGGCTTGTTCAGGCGGTTGGCGATGTCGAGGCCGTCCATGGCGTCTTTGGCAAACAAGACCAGCCCTTTGTATTCCGGCGCGATGCGGTTGGAGGTGAATTTGCGGGTCAGGGCGGCGCCGCCGACCAACAGCGGTACGTCGATGCCGGCCGCGCGCAAGTCTTGGGCGGTGATCACCATCTGCTGCGCCGACTTGACGAGCAGGCCGGAGAGACCGATCGCGTCAGGTCGCTCTTCGCGGGCCGCTTTGATCAGCTGCTCCGGCGGAACTTTGATCCCGAGATTGACCACTTCGAATCCATTGTTGGAGAGGATGATCTCGACGAGGTTCTTGCCGATGTCGTGCACGTCGCCTTTGACGGTGGCGAGCAGGATCTTGCCTTTGCGCGACCCTTCCTGTTTTTCCATAAACGGTTCGAGGTGGGCGACGGCCGCTTTCATCACTTCGGCGCTCTGCAGCACTTCGGCGACGATCAGCTCGTTTAAGTTGAACAGGCGGCCGACCTCTTCCATTCCGGTCATCAGCGGGCCGTTGATGATCTCCAGTGGCGGGTACTGGGCCAGCGCCGCATCAAGATCGGGGATCAGACCTTCTTTGCTGCCTTCCACCACATAGTTGGCGAGGCGCTCTTCCAAAGTCATGTTGGAGACGGCGACCGTGTTCGTCACTTTCTTCTCGCGGTAAAAGGCGGTGAACGCGGCCAGTTTTTCATCGTCGATGTGGAAGAGCAGGCTTTCTGCCAACTGACGCTCTTCCTCCGGGATCGACGCATAGCGCTCCAGCTTCTCGGAGTTGACGATGGCATAATCCAGTCCTGCCTTGGTGCAGTGGTACAGGAAGACGGCGTTCAAAACTTCGCGCCCCGCACCGGGCAGGCCGAAGGAGACGTTGGAGATGCCGAGGATGGTCTGGCACTCCGGCAACGCTTCTTTGATCAGGCGGATGCCCTCGATCGTCTCGGGAGCGGAGCCGATATACTGCTCATCTCCGGTGCCGCAAGGGAAGACCAGCGGATCGAAGATCAGGTCCTGCGGATGGAGGCCGTATTTGCCGACCAGCAGGTCGTAGGAACGCTTGGCGACTTCCAGTTTGCGCTCGCGAGTCACCGCCATGCCTTGCTCGTCGATGGTGCCGACGACGACGGCAGCGCCGTATTTTTTGATCAGGGGCACGACTTCTGCAAATTTCTGTTCGCCGTCTTCCAGGTTGATCGAGTTCAGAATCGCTTTGCCCTGCGAGTATTTCAGCGCGAGGTCAAACACGGTCGGGTCGGTCGAGTCGATCATCAGCGGTGTTTTGACTTTTTTGGTGACGAAGTTGAGGAAGGCGGTCATGTCCTGATGCTCGTCGCGGTCCGGGTCCTGCAGACAGACGTCGATCACCTGGGCGCCTTTTTTGACTTGGGCGCGGGCGACCTCCGACGCTTCTTCGTATTTGCCTTCGACGATCAGGTTGCGGAACTTGCGGGAACCGAGCACGTTGGTGCGCTCGCCGACGATCAGCGGGCGGTTGTCCGGCTCGATGAACACCGCTTCGATGCCGGAGACGGCCGGCGCATGGTGCTCTTTTTTCAGACGGGGCGCCACATCATGCAGCGCTTCATGGATCGCGCGGATGTGGTCGGGCGTGGTGCCGCAACAGCCGCCGGCGACGTTCAGCCAACCCTGCTCCGCGAAGCCGCGCAGCTTTTTCGCCAAGCCCTGCGGCGTTTCGTGGTAGTGGCCGTCCTCGTCGGGCAGCCCGGCGTTCGGGTAGCAGGAGACTCCGCACTGCGCCAGTTCGGACAAGGAGCGCAGATGGTCGCGCATGAACTCCGGGCCGGTCGCGCAGTTCAGGCCGATCGAGATCGGCTGTAGGTGCTCAAGCGACACGTAAAACGATTCGATGTTCTGCCCGGCTAAGGTCGTGCCCATCGGCTCGATCGTGCCGGAGATCATCACCGGAATCTCTTGCTGCAGGTCTTGGAAGGCTTGGCGGATGCCGATGCTCGCCGCTTTCACGTTCAAGGTGTCTTGGATCGTCTCCAGCAGCAGCACGTCAGCGCCGGCCTGTACGAGGGCGCGGGCCTGGACATAGTAGGTTTCGACCAGTTCGTCAAACGTCACCCCGCCGGTGACGGACAGCGACTTGGTGGTCGGTCCGATCGCGCCGGCGACGTAGCGCGGCCAGTCCGGCGTGGAGTAGCGATCGGCCGCAGCGCGGGCCAGACGCACGGCGGCGAAGTTGATCTCTTCCGTCTTGTGGGCGAGGTCATATTCGGCCAGCACGAGCGCGGTCGCGCCAAAGGTGTTGGTCTCGATGATGTCGGCGCCGGCTGCGAGGTACGCTTCGTGAATCTTCTGAATCACGTCCGGGCGGGTCAGCACGAGGTTCTCGTTGCATCCGTCCAGCTCTTCGCCGCCAAAGTCGGCAGGGGTGAGATTCTCTTGCTGCAGCATCGTCCCCATCGCTCCGTCGAGGATGAGAATTTTGCGGGTCAGTTGGGTCTGTATCGGCACACGGGTCATTGGAATTGACAGCCTCCTTGTGGTCTGCATACAAAAAACCCTCTTCTCGGGCGGTCCAAGAAGAGGGTGAGCGTTCACGTGAATACGGTTCCTCTCTTATCTGCCAAAGCGTATTGCTTTGCTGGAATTAGCACCTGTACACGGTTGCCGAGGCTTCGCAGGGCCAGTTCCCTCCGCCTCTCTGGATAAGAGTTCAAGTCATTCTGTTGTTGGACTGATACTATCACCTTTGAAACGTATGTGTCAATGGATTGTTTGATGTTCGTCCGCATAGAGATGAGAACAGGGAAAGGAGGAAGCTGGATGGCGATGAAGATACGCGGCGCGAAGAAGCCGGTCAATTGGCGCTTGATCTTCTTTGCCTTGCTCGTCCTGTTCGTGTTTGCCATCGCCCAGTCGGTGTATTATGTGGAGAGCAGTCTGCGCCCGACGTTTATCAAAGTGGCGGAGGAGAAGACGCGGCACATCGCGACCGAAGCGATCAACGGTTCGATTGCGGAGCGGATCTCGAGTGAGGCGGACTACAGCAAACTGATCGATCTGAAAACGAGTTCTGCCGGAAAGGTGACGGCCGGCTATTTTAACATGGTCGAAGCGGCCCGCATACAAAATGATGTGACGAAAAGCATCGAAGGCGTTTTACAAAGCCTGCAGGAGAAAAAGATGTACATCCCGCTCGGGCAGGCGGCCGGTTCATCCCTGTTGTCCCAGCTCGGCCCGGACATCCCGGTCGAGATCCAGCCGGTCGGGAACGTGATGTCTGACATCGGCTGGGAATCGCAGGAGCGGGGCATCAACCAGGTGATCCACACGCTGTACCTCGAGATCACGGTGCACACCTCGGTCATCGTGCCGTTCACGACCAAGCCGTCCGAAGTGAAGACGAAAGTGCCGATCGCCTACGTCTTCCTCGTCGGCGACGTGCCGCAGATGGTGTTTAACGCCAAAGGCGAGACGGTCGGACAGACGACATCGAGCAGCCAGATCCCGATGCCGTCGATCCAGTTGCCCAATCTCAATGACAACAAGGATGAAAAAAGCGACGCCGCTTCTGAATCGTCCGCTGCCGGAGCGGAGGAATAGCAGAGCCCGACCAGCGCTGCCAAACGAAAGACGCTGCGAGACATGTAAGGCGCGGAAGAAGATGGTAAGATAGTGGGAGAGGCAGGGACGGATCGTTTCGTGGCTGACCCTTTGAGAAGCAGGAGGACAGAGCAATGGATCAGGCTAACATCATCGCAGCAGCTGAGCAATTTGTGAAGGACGAACTGGGCGGGGACAGCTCGGGGCATGATTACTGGCACATCTACCGCGTGTGGCAGACGGCGAAGAAAATCGGGGTGGAAGAAGGCGCAGACCTGCTGGTCGTCGAGCTGGCGGCGTTGCTGCATGACATCGCCGACGAGAAGCTCGTCGCAAGCGAAGCGGAAGGACTGGCGAAAGTGCGCAGCTGGCTGGTGGAACAGGGCGTGGCAGAAGCCACGGTCGAGCACGTGATGGAGATCATCTCGACGATGTCGTTCAAAGGCGGCGGCAAGACCGGCATGCGCACGCTGGAAGGCGCCGTCGTGCAGGACGCCGACCGCCTCGATGCGATCGGCGCGGTCGGGATCGCCCGCGTGTTCGCCTATTCGGGAGCAAAAGGGCAGCTGTCGCACGACCCGCACCTTCCGCCGCGCACCGACATGACGGCCGAGGAGTATCGCAAAGGCAAGTCGACGGCGATCAACCATTTCTATGAAAAGCTGCTCAAGCTGAAAGACTTGATGAACACCGCGTACGGCAAGCAGATGGCGGAAGGGCGCCATGCTGTGATGGAAGCGTTTTTGGAACAATTTTACGCGGAGTGGGAAGGCAAAAAGTGAGCAAGGACGCGCACTCTGAATAGTGTAGGAGTGAGAGATGTAACAGAGGTCACAGATATACCTTCCCACCTCCCCTATACTAAGGGTAAAATAATAACAATGTGCAGCGCATCGCATGAGCGGAAAATCTTCCGCCTATACTAGATGCGTATGCACTCAACTCAATTTGGAAGAACGAATGGAGGCTACTCACAATGGAAGATCTTCGCGCACGCGTTCAAGAAGCACTTGACAAAATTCGCCCGGGCCTGCAAGCTGACGGCGGCGACGCAGAACTGGTAGAAGTAGACGGCGATACTGGCATCGCACAAATCCGCATGACCGGCGCTTGCGGCGGCTGCCCGATGTCCACGATGACCCTGAAAATGGGTATCGAGCGCACCATCCGCGCATCCGTTCCGGAAATTCGCGAAGTTGTAGCAGTTTAATTTTCTAACGTACGGAGGTACTAACCATGGCAACTGACGCAATCTTGACCATTACCGACGCGAACTTTGACGATGCCGTCAAAAACTCCGAAACCCCGATCCTGGTTGACTTCTGGGCGACCTGGTGCGGCCCGTGCCGCATGCTCGCTCCGGTCCTCGAAGATGTGGCGGGCGAAACGGCCGGCAAGCTGACCATCGGCAAGCTGAACATCGACGAAAACCAAGCGACCACGCAAAAATTCGGCGTGATGTCCATCCCGACCATGCTCGTCTTCAAAGGCGGCGAGGTCGTGAAGACTGTCGTGGGCTACAAGTCCAAGAAAGACCTGATGGACGAACTGGCTGGCGTACTGTAAGTCGAACCTGCAGAAAGGCACCGCGATGGCGGTGCCTTTTTTGCGCAAAGAAAAGCACTGCCGGATGCGGCAGTGCTTTTGTTGTTACAGCTTGGAAAACGCGCGGTCTGCAGCGAGCAGCGTAAAGGCGATGTCTTCCGGGGTGTGCGCCGTGGAGACGAACCACGCTTCGTATTTGGACGGCGCGAGCAGGATGCCTTCTTCGAGCAGCAGGTGGAAGAAGCGGGCAAACTTTTCGCCGTCGGCCGACTTGGCGTCTTCGTAGTTTTTCACTTGGCGGTCGGTGAAGTACATCGCAAACGCGCCGCCGACGCGGTTCAAGGTGACCTTGTGGCCGTATTTGCGCGCCGACTGAAGCAGTCCTTCGGCCAGCAGTCGCCCAAGGTCGCTCATGCGCTCGTACGTGCCCGGCTTCTGCAGCTCTTCCAGGCAGGCGATGCCGGCCGAGATCGACGCCGGGTTGCCCGCCATCGTGCCCGCCTGATACGCCGGGCCGAGCGGTGCGACTTGCTCCATGATGTCGATGCGGCCGCCGTAAGCGCCGATCGGCAGGCCGCCGCCGATGATCTTGCCAAGCGCGGTCATGTCGGGCGTGACCCCGAGCAGATTTTGCGCGCCGCCGTAGAGGAAGCGGAACGCGGTGATCACTTCGTCGTAGATGACCAGCGCACCGTGTTTGTGCGTCAGTTCGTTGACGCCTTGCAGGAATCCGGACTCCGGCGCGACGATGCCGAAGTTGCCGACGATCGGCTCGACCAGCACGGCTGCGACCTGATCGCCCCACTTGTTCAAAGCGTCTTCATACGCCTGCAGGTCGTTGAACGGCACGGTGATCACATCTTCGGCGATCGACTGCGGAATCCCCGCCGAATCGGGAATGCCGAGCGTCGACGGGCCGGAGCCTGCCGCGACCAGCACGAGGTCGGAGTGGCCGTGGTAGCAGCCGGCGAACTTCATGATCTTCGTGCGCCCGGTATAGGCGCGGGCAACGCGGATGCAGGTCATCACCGCTTCGGTTCCGGAGTTGACGAAGCGGACTTTTTCGAGGGACGGGATCGCTTCCTGCAGCATCTGCGCAAAATCGATCTCCAGCTTCGTCGGCGCCCCGTAGAGCAGCCCGTCATGCGCCGCGCGGGTGATCGCTTCCGCCACGTGTTTGTTGCCGTGACCGTGGATCAGCGGGCCGTATGCGGCGAGATAGTCGACGTACCGGTTGCCGTCCACGTCATACAGGTACGCCCCGTCGCCTTTTTCGATAAAGACGGGCGCGCCGCCGCCGACCGCCTTGAACGAGCGGGACGGAGAGTTGACGCCGCCGACGATGACTTCCTGTGCGTCTTCATAATAACGTTCCGAGCGGGAACGGTTGAGGGTTGCCATGAGGAATCTCCACCTTTCTTGTCTATCTCTTATCGTACCAAAAAATCACACGACCGACATTCCAATTTTCCCCGCTCCGAAGACTGTAACAAGCAGTCTACATGAACGGAGGAACCTCGATGAACCCCAAGTGGAAAAAAATCACCCTGATCACCGCCCCGATCCTGATTGCCGGATCGGTCTATGCGTTTACCAACGCGTCGGCGTCTAATGAGGACAACGGCATCACCGGGACGCTCGTCTCGTCGGAGAAGCTGACCCCGGAGGAGATCGCCGCCCTGGAGTCGGCCAAACCGGCCCCAGCACCTGCGACAGGCACGGACACAACTCCGGAGGTAGACATGAGCGCAATCAACCCGTTCACCGTCTACACGCCGCCGGCAGCACCCGCTGCGACGACGCCTGCAGCAGCACCGGCTGTGGAAACGTCCCAGCAGCCCTTCTCGCTGGACAATGTCAAGAAGCTGGAATTAAAATCACAGACCACGCTTGGCGAGTTGAAGCTGGAGTTTAAGTCGGACAAAGGCGAACTCCAGTTGAAAGGCGAGATCGCCGACCGCAAGATCGAAGTCAAAGGCGAGCAGGCGCTGGACGTGCTCGGCAAGCTGCTGGCCAGCTTCGGCCTGCAAGACTCGATGACCGCGCTGCTCCAAGGCGAGGATGTCAAGCTCGACGCAGCGCTGGCCGGCGCCTTGAAGGGGCTGGAGATCGAGCTGAACGACGGCCGCAAGATCGAAACGAAAGCGCCCGGCAAGAACCCGAAAGCCCAAGGCAAACACGACAACGGCAACCACTACGGCTGGGACAAAGCAAAGAAAGAAAAAGAGAACAAGGGCAAAGGCAACGAAAAGGCCAAAGGCAAAGACAAGCATGACAATGATGACCAAGGTGAAGACAACTAAAACATTCGGAAACATGAGCAGTGACCGAGTGAATCGAGTCGTGCCGCTCAGAGACTCAGTTGTCAGTTACATGTAACACGGCCGTCAGAGATTCGGCTGTCAGACCAGAGCGCCGGCTTGAAGAAGCACAGATCCGTCTGAAGTCTGACACGTGAAACACAATCTGCACCACGAACCGCTCGTTGCACAATCGAGAACTGCCGTCTGTAAGCGGGACGGCAGTTTTTGCGTTTTAAAACGCAAGAAAGTCAGCTAGAATGGGAAGATGGAGTACCTCATGAAGAGGATGTGATCGTTTTGGAAAAACGCGGGACCGAACTGCTGCGCAGCCTGCCTGCTGTGCACCGGCTGCTTGACCATCCGCAGTGCCGTGATTTGGCGGCCGCGCACGGGCACAAGCTCGTCTCCACCGCTGCCGGCGACGTGATCGGCGAGGTGCGCGCCAGCATCCTGCAAGGGGATGCGGAGGCGGAGACCGACCTCGACGTGCTCGCCGACCGGGTGGCGGAGCGGGTGCAAAAGCAGTTTCACCTGAACTACCGCGCCGTGATCAACGCGACCGGCGTCGTCCTGCACACCAATCTGGGGCGCGCCCCGCTGGCCGATGCGGCAATCGATGCGATCGAACGCACGGCAAGAGGGTATACCAATCTTGAGCTCAACTTGGCGACCGGTGAACGCGGCTCCCGCTATGCGCACGTCGAAGAGCTGATCTGCGAGCTGACCGGCGCGGAAGCAGCGCTTGTCGTCAATAACAACGCCGCCGCCGTCCTGCTCGTTCTGACCGAGATGGCGAAAGGGAAAAGCGTGATCATCTCCCGCGGCCAGCTCGTCGAGATCGGCGGCTCGTTCCGCGTGTCGGAAGTGATGAAGGCGAGCGGCGCCCAGCTCATCGAAGTCGGCACCACCAACAAGACGCACGAGTACGACTACGAACGCGCGATCGACGACGACACCGCCCTGATCCTGCGCGTGCACACCAGCAACTTCCGCGTCGTCGGCTTCACCCACCAGCCGGAATTGTCCGATCTGGTCGCCCTGGCTCACGCGCGCAATGTGCCGGTCTATGAAGACTTGGGCTCCGGCTCGCTGTTCGACCTGCGCGCCCACGGCATCGGTGATGAACCGACTGTGCGCGAGACGGTCAGAGCGGGCGTGGATCTCTGCTCGTTCTCCGGGGACAAGCTGCTCGGCGCCACGCAGGCGGGATTTATTGTCGGCAAGCAGGAATACATAAAACGGATCAAGAAAAACCAATTGACCCGCGCACTGCGCGTGGACAAGCTGACTCTGGCCGCGCTGGAAGCGACCTTGCGCCTGTATCTCGATGAAGATCTCGCCAAGCGCGACAACCCGACGCTCTGGATGCTCCTGCGCACGCCCGATTCGATGGGCGCAGAGGCAGAACGGCTGCAGGCCGGGCTGGCTGCCGTGTTTGGCGAAGCGGCAGACGTGCAGGTGGAGCCGGGCTTTTCCCAAGTCGGGGGCGGATCGCTGCCGACGGAGGAATTGCCGAGCTGGCATGTGACGGTCAGATCCCGTCAGTTTTCGCTGAATGCGTTAGAACGAGCGCTTCGTCACGTCGCCTTGCCGGTGATGACGACGATGCGAAAGGAGGCGATACATTTCGATGTCAGAACGATCTTCCCAAGAGAGATCCCAGCAGTTGTCGACAGCGTCCGTGACGCCTTCGCAAGGCTCGGGTGACGCTGTGTTGCCCAGCGAACAGGTGCGCTTGACCCTGCTGACCGAAAAAGCCGGCTGAGGCTGCAAAATCGGCCCGGCCGACCTGGCGCAAGTTTTGCGCCATCTTCCGAAAAATGTTCCTGATGCGAACCTGATCGTCGGTATCGACACGTCTGACGATGCGGGTGTGTACAAACTGAATGACGAGACGGCGCTCGTGCAGACGGTCGACTATTTCACGCCGGTCGTCGATGACCCGTACATGTTTGGCGCGATCGCCGCTGCCAACGCCTTGTCTGACGTCTATGCGATGGGCGGGACGCCGCTGACGGTGCTGAACATCGTCGGCTTCCCGATCTCCAAGCTGGACAAAAAAATCCTCGCTGAGATCCTGCGCGGCGGCGCCGACAAAGTCCGCGAGTCGGGCGCGGTGATCGCCGGCGGGCACTCGATCGACGACACCGACCCGAAATTCGGCATGGCGGTGACCGGGATCGTCCACCCGGAGAAAGTCTGGACGAACGCCGGGGCGCGCCCCGGCGACAAGCTGATCCTGACCAAGCCGATCGGCGTGGGCATCGTGACCACGGCGATCAAGCGGGGGAAAGCATCGCCGGAGCTGATCCAACTGGTCGAAGTGACGATGGCTGCGCTGAACAAGGTGCCGGCGGAGACGGCGAAAGAGTTTACCGTCCACGGCTGCACCGACGTGACCGGCTTCGGTCTGGCCGGTCATGCGCTGGAGATGGCGCGCGGGGCGAACGCCGGCGTGGTGCTCTATGCGTCGCAAGTGCCGCTGCTGCCGGACACCGTCTCCCTTGTCGAGCAAAAGGTGTATCCGGGCGGCACCGTGCGCAACATCGACTGGGTGAAGGACGATGTGACCTACGAAGGCGTCGATGAGACCACCAAGATCATCCTCTGTGACGCCGTCACCTCGGGCGGCCTGCTGCTCGCCGTGCCGGCCGACGAAGCGGACTCGCTCGTCGCCAAGCTCCGCGACCGCGGCATCGCCGCCGCCTCGATCGTCGGTGAAGTGGTGGCCGATCATCCGGGCAAGCTGACCGTTCGTCCGTAACACCAAAAGGGACTCCGTCTACACGCGGAGTCCCTTTTTCTTGTAGGCAAATACAAGCAGGGGCAACAACAGCCACAACAAGCCCCGGTAATCCCCATACATCCCGCCCATGGTAACGCTCGCCAGAAAGCTGTCGTACAGAAAATGTCCGGTGATGACCGCACCAAGCCCATAGCGCCGGTAGAGCCAGAAGAAGAGCGGCCCGATCACCAAGCCCAGCTCGAGAATGCGGTAATACCATGGGGAGACATCGTACGACAGATGGGTGAGCGACCAGAGCAGGGAAGAGGCTAAGGCCGCGACGAGCGCCGGCTGCAGCCAGCGGCCGAACAACCGGCGGAAGATCAGCTCTTCGCTCAAGGCCGCCATGACGGCAGCGACCCCGGTCAGCAGCAAGGGCCAGGGGGACAGCGCCAGCGTCTCCTGCTGCTGCAGGTCGGACGCCCAAAACCCAAATGCCGAAGCCAGCCAGCTCAGCAGCGTGCTGACGCCTGCCAATATGCCGAACACGCCGTACCCTGCCGTGACCTGCCTGTGGAGCCAATCCGGATCTTTGACCCGCTGGAGCAGCGTCGGGCCGGACGGTGCCGTGATTACAAAGAGGCTGAACAGGATGCCCGCATAGGCAACGCCTTTGAGCAGACCGGCCAGCGACGGTTCGATCAGCCAGCAGAGGGCCGGCATGCTCGCGCTCACCAGCGCCTCGCCCGTGAGCCGCCGTCCGCCCAAGCCCCGTTTCCAAACGGTATAAAAGGCGCTGACGACAATCCCGATGATCACGAGCAGAAACAGCAAGCCGGAAGCAAACAGCGCGATCTTTTTTACCACGGAAGCTTCGGCGGTCTCTAGGTCTTTCGCCTCAGACGCTGCCACCACTTCCAAGCGATGCTCAAACGCACCCCATCGATCGCCCGCCAGCTCGGCAAGAAACATTTCGCGGAGGCCTTCGTATTGATAACCAGTCTCAAAGCTTAGCAATAGATGCTCCGCACCCGTATTATTAATGGAAGAAACAGATAGCGTTTGCACGCCAAACCGTTTCATCAGCGCTTGGCGCACCTGTTCAACCTGCTCGTCTTGCGAACCGGGGAATAGTGCCAAAGTCATACCCCGAATCCCTTCCACACGGCCGTTCTGGCGATTGACCAGCACCTCTGCCGCTCCCGATTTCACCTTCCACATCACCAGCGGTTTGTTCGCATCGTCAGCCTCTTGACGAAAGGCATCGGTCATCTTGCGCTCCTGCAGATGACGAGACACAGCTGCAGATTCTAACTGCTCCACCGTCAACTCGCCGTCGCCCAGCCACGCAGCGGCCGTCGCTTTGGCCTGCTCGGGGGTGACCGTCAGCGGCAACGGCGTGTGCTGCATGCCATGCACCCACAAGAGCTCGCCGATCAGCAGAGCCAATCCGAACAGCCCGAGCAGCAGCAAACCCCGCATTTTTCGCACCATAAACGCTCCTCCTCGAACCCAGTCCCACCAAGTGTAACACAAAAAAGAAAATAAGTGTTGACATGCCAGATGTTTGCCAATATAATATTCGTTGCTATGAACCATACATAGTCCATGAGGAAATTCCTCATCCTTTAAAAAAGCGATGATCGAGCATCATCGTTTTTTTCATGGATTTTTTACGAAAAACGACATTGCAAAATGTTTCAATCCTTGATATATTTAATCAGGATTCGAGAATTATCAGAATTGTTCCCGGTTACTTTACTCTCTTTCCTCAGTCGGTGGGAGAACATGTATGATCTTTCTCAAATTGGGCAATGTTGAAGAATGAGGGCTGAATTGTTACAGTTCTATGATATTTTCGTAGTTTTCCGGTTGTATGCTTGAAAATGCGCATCATTTCGACTACTGTATAGTTGTTGCGCAGTTAAGAATCAATCAAAATCACAAAGTGTAAGCGAAATAACTAAGAAAAAATAGATAGCAGGTGAACCCATGGTTTTGTTGGAAAAAATACAACGCTTTAACCGTCTGCTGCAAAAATCGGCTGCAAACGGCGTCGACTTCATGGAGCTGGCGAAACTGCTCAGTGACATGGTAGACTCTAACGTCTACGTGGTTTCGAAAACGGGTAAGATTTTGGGCTTTGGCCTCGCCGAGTACGAGCTGACTTTGGAATGGAATCAGATCATGACCGTCGATCAGCGCTTCCCGGGCAACTTTAACGAGTCGCTGATCAAGATCACCGAAACGCAGAAGAACATCGAGAACAAAGAGCCGTTCTACGTGTTCTCCGCAGAAGAGAACGAAGTGTTCAAGAAGAAGAACCTGACGATCGTTCCGATCGTCGGCGGCGGCACGCGCCTCGGCACCTTGGTGCTGGCGCGCCTGAACAACAAGTTCACCGATGAAGATCTCATCCTCTCCGAATACGGCGCAACTGTGGTTGGCATGGAGATCATCCGTGCCGAGCAGGAAGAAATTCATGAAAAAGCCCGCCAGCGCGCGATGGTGATGATGGCGCTCGAATCCCTGTCCTTCTCGGAACAGGAAGCGATCCAGCACATCTTTAAAGAGCTGGAAGGCTCCGAAGGTCTGCTCGTCGCCTCGAAGATCGCAGACCGCGTCGGCATCACCCGCTCGGTCATCGTCAACGCGATCCGCAAGCTGGAATCGGCCGGCGTCATCGAATCCCGCTCGCTGGGTATGAAAGGCACGTACATCAAGGTGCTCAACCCGCTGTTCCTTGAGCAGCTCGAAGCGCTCGACAAGTAAAACAGAATCGTCCTGCCCGCATCGCGCGGTCAGGACGTTTTTTATTGCTCCTGCAGATATCCCACGATCGCTTGAAACAGCCCCTCGGCCGCTTTTTCCCCATGTCCCGGCTCCTGCGTGTTCAGCTCATCCTGCGCATTGGTCAAGAATGCCGTCTCGACCAGAATCGCCGTCACCCGATTCTCCCGCAACACATAGTAGTCTCCGTAGCGCGCCCCGAGGTCGGGCAGCCCCAGCGTCTTGACCAGCGCTTGCTGCGCGCGTCTGGCCAGCGCATGGTCTGCGCCGTCTTCGCTGTAGTAAAAGGTCATCGACCCGGACAGCGCCGCATCGTCGTGGGTGTTGTAGTGCAGCGAGACGAACAGGTCGGCCTGCTCCTGCTCGGCGATCTGCACCCGTTCGCTCAAGGTCACAAAGCGGTCGTCGTCGCGCGTCAGCACCACGCGGGCGCCGGTCGTGACCAATTTGTTGTACAGGCTGCGCGTCAGGTTCAAGTTGAGGTCTTTCTCATAGACGCCCGTCTGCCGCCCGACCGCTCCGACGTCAAAACCGCCGTGCCCGGCGTCGAGCACGATCGTTTTGCCGCGCAGTCGGTTGTCGAGCGTGGCCTGCTCTTCCGGCACTTGTCCGAGGTCGCCCGTCACGTCGGTAAGCCAGGCGGCGACCCATGCTTTTGTCTCCGGGTCGATCTGCAGCTGCAGCCAGGCGCCCGACTTGGCGGTCACGGCAAACTGGCTGCCGGCGCGCCCGGCGGTCAGCACCGGGAAGTTGGTGCCAGGCCCGGTGCGCAGGTTGGCGTGCTCGTTCAGCTTGACCTGCACCGCATTGCTGTCGCTGGGACGGGACTCCGCTTGCGGCAAGGCATGTCCGGGCAGGCGCAGATACTCGGTGGCGACATACCCTGTGCCGCCCGCATAAGAGATCTCCGTCCAGCCGCCCGCTTTTTCGCCGTGCACCGGCACGATCTCATTTTGCTGCAAGGTGCCGAGCACCTTAGCTTCCAGCGACGGAGCGGCGCGCACGTTGAGCTGCTGTGCGATCACCGTCGCCTGATGCTGCTGCGTTTTCGCGGCCGATTTGGCTTTGTCCTCCGACGGGGTGACCAGCCAGCTCGCCACCCAGCCGGTGCGCTCGTCCGGCAGGCGGATCTGCATCCAGTCGCCGCTCTGCTGCAGGAGCGGATACAAGGTGCCGGGGGAGATCGTCGTCACGATCTCGTAGGACGTGGACGCCCCGCCGCGCACGTTGACAGATGCTTCCTTCGCCTCGACGACCTGGATCGTCGGGTTCGAAGAGGCGAAGCGCGCCCCTTCCTTGACGAGCGAGGCGTGTATCCATCCTGAGCGCCCTTTGTCCAGCCGCACCTGGTACCAGTCGTTGCTTGCGCTGATCACTTCGTAGGACTCGCCAAAATCGGCCGTGCCGACTACGGCCGTCTCAGTGCCGGCGCCGCTGCGGATGTTCACATCATAAGCGGTGACTTTGACGAAACGACCCTCTTCCGCAAAGGCGGCCAAGGAAAAAATCAGACTAAACAAAAGCACCAAAACGATCAGCCGATTTCGCTTGTTCACAGTTTCCTTGACCCCCTTTTTCACGTTGTCTGAGCGTTCATTTCGCGACCATTTTTGTAAAATCCTGCCCCTCGACACCGTTAGATTCGCATCCGACAGGGAAGACTAAAGAGAGTCAAAATGCGACATTCGAGGAGGGCTTTTCCTATGCGCAAAACGATTCATCAACAAGTGGCAACCTTCACGAACCGACGGCTGTTAAACGTCGATTTTCACGATTTTCTGCAAAAGTCGCAGTACATGGAAGACGTCGAACTGGCCTGCGAATTTTCGCTCAGCTCCCGCGAAGTGCAGCACATGCGCGCCAAGATGCAAAAATAGTGGACGCACCTCCCGCAGATGGGTACACTGGTATCTGGAGGTGACGGTCTGTGCGCATCAGCATCGATCTTGGCAACCTGAATTACCAGCGAGAAACAAGCCGGCTGACCCGCCTGTTTTATGAAGAGGACGAAGTGGTCTTCGATCAGCAGGAGGCGGCCGCGATCTATATAACGCTTCGGCTGACCGGGCAAGGAGAAAACAGCGTCTGTGCCCGCGCCGAACTGTATGACAAGCAGAGCGGCGCGCGCTACGTGAGCGAACACCGTCGCAGCGTCACGCCGCCGGGCGAGACGGCGCTGAAAAAGCGCAGCAAGCAGGCGGTGCTGTGGGTGCTGCACGACGTGTTGGAGCAATTGAGCGGTGAGCACCAGCCGTGGGGTATCCTGACCGGGGTGCGCCCGATGAAGGTCGTGCACAACATGATCGAAGCAGGGAAGAGCGCCGCGCATATTCGCAGCGAACTGCAGGAGCAGTACCTGATCTCGCCGGAGCGCATCGATCTGCTGCTAGAGATCGCCGACGTGCAGCTTTTGACGATGCCCGACCTGTATCAGATCGACAAGCAGGTCTCCTTGTACATCGGCATCCCGTTTTGCCCGACACACTGCGCGTACTGCACGTTCCCGGCCTATTCGATGGAGGACAAGGCGACCTATGCGCCGTCGTTCCTCGACGCTTTGGAGCGCGAATTTGCCCGGGTCGGGGCCTTTTTGCACGAATACTCGATCCCGGTGACCAGCGTCTACCTCGGAGGCGGCACGCCGACCTCCCTGCAGGCGCCGGAGCTGACCCGCGTCTTTGAAGCGCTCTACCGCCACATTCCCGACGCGGACAAGTGGCGCGAGTTCAGCGTGGAAGCGGGCCGCCCGGACACGATCACGCCGGAGCGCGTGGAAGTGATGCGCAAGTACGGCGTGAACCGCATCTCGGTCAATCCGCAGACGTTTAAAGCGGAGACGTTGAAAACGATCGGGCGGGGACACACGCCGAACATCGTCGACAAGCGGTTCCATCTGGTCAAAGCGGCCGGGTTTGAAAACATCAACATGGACATGATCCTCGGGCTCCCCGGCGAATCGGTGGCAGATGTGCGCCACACGCGCGACCGGATCGAAGCTCTGATGCCCGATTCGGTCACCGTGCATACGATGTCGTTCAAGCGCACATCAGACGTGACGAAGGAAAAGGATGCCTACGACATCCCGCACACGCAGGCCGTCCGGCAGATGATGCAGGAGACGTCCGCCTGGGCACGGGGCTTAGGGTATCACCCGTACTATGTGTACCGGCAAAAAGACATCTTGGGCAACCTCGAAAATGTCGGCTACGCGCAGCGCGGCAAAGACTCGATCTACAACATCGCGATCATGGAAGAGCGCCAGACGATCATCGGGCTTGGCGGCGGCGCGTCGACCAAGCTGTACAAAAAGGGCGAATTCTTAGGTCACATCTACAATGCCAAAGAACCGAAAGCATACGTGGATTCGGTGGATCATACGACCGACAAAAAGCTGAACAAACTCCGCGAACTGTTTACGGAGACCGCGATGCCCCGTTCGTAGTGGAACGGGGTTTTCTTTTGTGAAATCTGCTTTTATGTTAGACTGGAAGTTAGCAAATACTGGCGAAGTAGGGGAACGTGTTATGTCTGCAAAAAAGGGATTGGCAGCCGGCGCACTTTCATTGGCTGCAGCGGGTCTGATTTCGAAGATTCTTGGGGTTGTCTATATCGTACCGTTTCAGAATATGGCGAAGGATTATGCGATGGGCCTGTACCAGAACGCCTATGCGATCTATGTGGTGATGCTGACGTTGGCGACCGCCGGCGTGCCGCTGGCGATCTCGAAATTGGTCTCGGAAAAAAACGCCTTGCGCGACTATGCGGGGGCGGATCAAATCTACCGCGTGGGGGCGCGGTTTTTGGCGTTGGCCGGGGTGATCGTCTTCGCTGTGCTGATGCTGCTCGGCGGCTGGATCGGCATCTGGATGGGGAACTATCACAGCTCGACGGCGATCCGGGCACTGGCATTTGCGCTGCTCGTCGTGCCGCTGCTGGCGGCGATGCGCGGCTACATTCAAGGGCATCAGGAGATGGCCGTCTCCGGCAACTCGCAGGTGGTCGAGCAGCTGATCCGGGTGACGGTGATCCTGCTCGGTGTGTTTATCGCCGTCCGCCTGGGCGCTGAAGCGCGCGTGACGGCTGCGGTGGCGACGTTCGCTTCGGTGCTCGGGGCGTTCGTTTCGCTGCTCTATCTCGGCAAGCATGTGGTCAGGCAAAGGCGCGAGAATCGGAAAAAGTACCTGCGCGCCTCCTCGGAGCCGAACAAGGTCGTGTTGCGTCGCCTGCTGAAAGTGGCGATCCCGATCTCTTTGTCCTCGATGGTGCTGCCGCTGTCGCAGATGCTCGACGCTTTTACGATCACCAACCTGCTGATGTTCGGCTTCGACTGGACCAAGGAGCTGGCGACGTCCGAGTTTGGCGTGTATACGGCGCGCGCCTTGCGCCTGATCGCCTTGCCGCTGTCGCTGGCCGTGGCGATCGGATTGTCGCTGATGCCGGCGATCTCGGAAGCGATCGCCCAGAAGAACCTCAAGCTGCGCAACGACCGCGTGGTGATGGCGTTTCGCCTGACCTCCTTTTTCGCCTTCCCGACAGCTGTGGGGCTGTACGTGCTGGCAGGTCCGATCGACATCGCCCTGTTCACCGACCTGAAAGGGGCCGATACGATCGCCGCGATCTCGTGGATGGCGATCTTCTCGTCTTATGAGCTGGTCTGCGCCTATATCCTGCAGGCGATGGGCTATATGTACATGCCGATCCGCAACATGTTTGCCGGTCTCGGTTTGAAATTGATCCTGCTGATCTTCCTCGTGCCGAAGTTCGGAATCTTGGGTGCCGGCTTGGCTGCGGTGATCGGGTATGTGCTGTCTTCCGGCCTGAACTTTGCGGCGGTGAAGCGTTTGGCGGAGATCCCGCTGTCGTACTACTCGCTGTTCGGCAAGCCGCTGCTCTCGTCGGTCGTGATGGGCGTCGTCGTCTGGATGCTGACCCGGATTCCGCTCGATGTGATCATTCCCTGGCCGCGCATCGCGAGCCTCGTGCTCGTCATGCTCGGCGGCGCGGTCGGCGCGGCGGTGTTTGGCGTGCTGATGTTCGTGCAAAAAGGCATCACCAAGGAAGAGCTGCGCCGGATGCCGGGAGTGAAGCGCTTTGTCCGCTAGCTATGCCGATCTGCTAAAAGTGCGCAACTACCGCCTGCTCTTCTCCGGGCAGGTGCTCTCCCAGCTTGGCGATGCGATCTACGAGGTCGGCATCGTCTGGCTGGTCTATCAGATGACGAGCTCGGCCGCCGCCTTGAGCTGGCTCGTGCTCTGCCAGACGCTGCCATTTCTCGTGCTCGGGCTGCTCGCAGGCGCTTATGTCGACCGCTGGGACCGCAAGCGGACGATGATCGTCACCGATGCCTTGCGCGCGGTGGCGGTGCTCTATCTGGCGGTCCGCTACGGGCTCGGGAACCTTGCAGTGTGGGAAGTGTGCATCGTCGCAGCGCTGCTCACCTCGGCCCGGGCCTTTTTTCATCCCTCGCTGCGGGCGATTCTGCCGCAGATGCTGCCGCGCGAAGATCTGCTGCTCGCCAACGCGCTGTCAGAAAGCGCCAAGCGTATTTGCAAAGTCGGCGGCATGCTGCTCGGCGGCGTCTTGATGGCGTGGGGGCGGGCGGACGTGATGCTGTGGCTGAACGTGGCGAGCTTCCTGCTGTCGCTGTGGACAGTCTGGCTGATCCTGCTGCCAAAAGCGGAGCGCGAGACTTCGGGGCGGTCGGCCGGCACGATCTTTCAAGACATTCGCTCGGCCGGGAGGGAAATTTCCCGGGAAAAGTCGGTTTTGGCGGCGATCCTGTTGTCTTCGTGCGGCCTGATCGCGTCGGCCGGGATGATCAAGATCGGCCTGCCCTTGTTGGCGGGGGAAGGGCTCGGCGGCGAAGGGGATGCGTACGGACTGCTGATGGCCTGCTTCTCGGTCGGCATGTTTCTGTCGGCCGCACTGATGAAGCAGCTGTCCCGCCTAAAGCTGCTCACCCTCGTTGCGCTGGGCTGGCTCATGTACGGCGCAGCGTTTGGCGGTTTGGCACTGACCCCGCCGCTCTTGCTTTGCTGCCTGCTGGTCGGGCTGACCGGCTTTGCCCATTTTCTGACCGACATTCCGGTGACGACGATCATCCAGCAGCAGATGCCTCTGACGCGCATGTCGGCCTGCCAGAGCATCTGGGCGACTGCGTCGTTCGGCTCAGAGTCGCTCGGCGTGGCGGTGGCCGGACCGCTGCTCGGGCTGTTGACGGTGACGGCCGGGTTTACGGCGGCCGGCGGAATTTTATTTGTGCTGGGACTTCTGCCGCTGATAAAACTTCGCAACGATGGGCAAAATAAGCTTGACAGACGATCCTTGGCTGAGTAAGATTACTCTTAATTCAATCCCACGAGATCCAGCGAAAGGGCCCAGTAGTTGAGGACCCGCCTAGTCAGAGAGGAGACACCGCGGCTGAAAGTGTCTCTCTAGCGCAGCCTTGATGAATGACCCCCTGGAGGACCCCCTGCGAAACTTTTGCCGGCAAGAGCGGTAGCAGGGCGGCGTGACCGGACGTTACCCGGCGAGTGGAAGCTGGCTTTTTGGCAGCTTCAAATAGGGTGGTACCACGGGAAGTCACAGCTCTCGTCCCTAAGCGATATGCGCTTAGGGACGGGAGCTTTTTTCTTTTCTCGATTTCGCAAGCTGTTCAAGTACGTATGAGGAGGCACGTCCCCTATGATGACCAATCGCCCGCGCGGCACGAACGACATTCTCCCCGGCGACGTGGAGAAATGGCAATTTATCGAGAAGACGGCACGCGAAGTCTGCCGCCGCTTTAACACGGCGGAAGTCCGCACGCCGATCTTCGAGCACACCGAGCTGTTTGCACGCGGTGTCGGCGAAACGACCGACATCGTCGAGAAGGAGATGTACACCTTCCAAGACCGCGGCGAGCGCTCGCTGACGCTGCGCCCCGAAGGCACTGCATCGGCCGTTCGCGCTTTCGTGGAGAGCAAGCTCTACGCGCAGCCGCAGCAGCCGACCAAGCTGTTCTACATCGGCCCGATGTTCCGCTATGAGCGTCCGCAGTCTGGCCGCTACCGTCAGTTCCACCAGTTTGGCGTCGAGGTGCTCGGCGCCAGCGACCCGAGCGTCGACGCGGAAGTGATCGCGCTGGCGATGACCTTCTTCACCGAGCTCGGCCTGACCGGCATCACGCTTGAGATCAACTCGGTCGGCTCGCCTGCCAGCCGCTCCAACTACCGCGACGCGTTGCGCAGCCACCTCGAGCCGGTGAAAGCGGAGCTCTGCAGCGACTGCCAGAGCCGCTATGACCGCAACCCGATGCGCATCCTCGACTGCAAAGTTGACAAGTGCAAGAGCTTGACGCAAGGCGCGCCGGAGATGCTCGACCACCTGACCGACGAAGACCGCGCGCACTTCCAGGCGGTCTGCCGCTATCTCGATTCGTTTGGCATCCCGTACACTGTCAACCCGCGCATGGTGCGCGGCCTCGACTACTACACGCAGACGGCGTTCGAGTTTATCGAAAACGGCTCCACGCTCTCCGGCGGCGGCCGCTACAACGGCCTCGTCGAACAACTCGGCGGGCCGGAGATGCCGGGCATCGGCTTTGCGGTCGGCATCGAACGCGCCTTGATCGCGCTGCAGAACCAGCAGGTGGAGCTGCCGATCCAAAAAGGCATCGACGTGTTCTTCGTCGCACTTGGCGAAGCAGCGCAAACGCACTGCGTGCAACTTCTGCAGGAAATGCGCGTCGCCGGCATCGTCGCCGACAAGGACTACCTCGGCAAAAGCATGAAAGCGCAGATGAAAGCGGCCGACCGGCTCAGCGCCCGCCAAGTGGTGATCTTGGGCGATGATGAGCTGGCGCAAGGCGTGGCCAACCTGAAAGACATGGCGACGGGCGAGCAGATCACCGTGCCGCTCGCCGAACTGATCGAAAAGGTGCAAAGCAAAAAGTAGCCTGAACGGCTAAACAGGGGGAACCAACCATGACTGAACAGCAAACACTGTATCGCACGCACCGCGCGGGCGAACTTCGCAAAGAACACGTCGGCCAGACGGTCGTCCTGACCGGCTGGGTGCAGCGCCGCCGCGACCTCGGCAACCTGATCTTCATCGACCTGCGCGACCGATCCGGGTATGCCCAAGCGGTGTTCGAGCCGACGGAGAGCCCGGCGAGCCAAACGCTGATGGCGCAAGGTGACAAACTGCGCAGCGAATATGTAGTCGCGGTCGAAGGCGTGGTGGCGGAGCGCGGGGAAGGCGCGGTCAACACGAAGATCCCGACCGGCGAGATCGAAGTCAAAGTCACGAAAGTCGAGATCCTGAACGCGGCGAAAAACACGCCGTTCTACATTCAGGACGGCATCGATGTCGATGAGAATCTGCGTCTGAAATACCGCTACCTCGACCTGCGCCGCGCGGAGATGCAGAAGATCTTCCTGCTCCGCTCGAAAGTGTCGACCTACCTGCGCAACTTCATGGACCAGAACTCCTTCATCGAAGTGGAGACCCCGATTCTGACCAAATCGACGCCGGAAGGGGCGCGCGACTACCTGGTGCCGTCCCGCGTACACCCGGGCGAATTCTACGCCCTGCCGCAGTCGCCGCAGCTGTTCAAGCAGCTCTTGATGGTCTCCGGCTTCGAGCGTTACTACCAGATCGCGCGCTGCTTCCGCGATGAAGACCTGCGTGCAGACCGCCAGCCGGAATTCACCCAGCTCGACATCGAGCAGTCCTTCCTGTCGATGGAGCAGTTCCAAGAGATGATCGAAGAGATGATGACCGGCGTGTTCCAAGCGACGATGAACGTGGAAATCCCGCGTCCGTTCCCACGCATCACCTACCGGGAAGCGATGGCGCGCTACGGTTCCGACAAGCCGGACATCCGCTTCGGACTCGAATTGCAAGACCTGACTAAGCAGGTGCGCGGCTCCGGCTTCAAAGTGTTTAACATGGCGATCGAGAACGGCGGCGAAGTGAAATGCATCGTGGCGCCGGGCTGCGCGGGCTACTCCCGCAAGCAGATCGACGAGTTGGAAGCGTTCGTCAAGCGCTACGGAGCGAAAGGCATGGCCTGGATCGCCGTGCAGGAAGAAGGCGTGAAATCGCCGATCGCCAAGTTCTTCTCCGAAGAGGAAATGGCGGCGATCATCACCAAGGCGGGCGCGCAAAAAGGCGACCTGCTGCTCTTCGCAGCCGACAGCAAGAAAGTGGTCGCCGACTCGCTGGGCGCACTGCGCTCCAAGCTCGCCCGCGAGCTCGGCCTGATCGACGACAGCGTGTTTAAGTTCATCTGGGTCACCGAGTTCCCGCTGCTTGAGCATGACGAAGAAGCGAACCGATACGTCGCAGCGCACCATCCGTTCACCATGCCGATGGAAGAAGACCTGCACCTGCTGGAAACCGACCCGGCCAACGTCCGCGCCAAAGCGTACGACCTCGCCTTGAACGGCTTTGAGATCGGAGGCGGCTCGATGCGGATCTTCCGCCGTGAGATCCAGGAGCGCATGTTCCAGGCGCTGGGCTTCTCGACGGAAGAAGCGTGGGAGCAGTTCGGCTTCCTGCTCGAAGCGTTCGAATACGGCACCCCGCCGCACGGCGGCATCGCGTTTGGCCTCGACCGCCTGATCATGATCATGGCCGGCCGCCAGTCCCTGCGCGACACCATCGCCTTCCCGAAAACGTCGTCCGCGTCCGACCTGATGACCCAGGCGCCGTCGCCGGTCGTCACCGAGCAGCTCGACACCCTGCACATCGCCTTGGGCGGGAAAGCACTGTCCGGCGTAGAAACGCAAGAGACTGCAGACACAGAAACAAAATAGTTCCTGGGAACTAAGTGAATTTTCTTGCAACTCCTTAAATGGATGTGCTACTATCAAGTCAGAAGAATTGAAGTTGTTCATCCAAAGAACCCTCCAATGTTGGTGATTGTCTTTCGTTTTGATCCAACATTACCTACAAGGGATGCACGAGAGTCGCTGATGGGTGTGCGAGCCGCCGACATCATGTCGAGGCGGATTACCGATATCAGAACTGGCAACCCACCTGCGCGAGCGGGTTCAAAACAATGGTAACACGGCTGCGAGGGGTTCTTTGACTTCATGATCGACAAACCCGGCTCTTTTTCAGAGTCGGGTTTTTCTGCGTCTTGGCATATGATATAGTAACGGATAGAAAATCTATACAGTGGGAAGTGTTTTGAAGTGATCGAATTGAAAAGTCAAGCTGAGATTGCAGTGATCCGCGAGGCCGGCCGCATTATTGCAGAGTGCCACCGCGAGATCAAAAAGCTGATTCGCCCCGGCATCACCACGATGGAGATCAATGATTTTGTCGACGCCTACATGCGCAGCAAAAACGCAGTCCCGGCCCAGATCGGCTACAACGGCTACCAGTATGCGACCTGCGCGTCGGTCAACGACGTGGTCTGCCACGGGTTCCCTACTAAATACACGCTGCAAGACGGCGACATCGTCACCATCGACATGGTGGCGCTGCTCGACGGACTGCATGCCGACTCGGCGTGGAGCTATGCGGTCGGCAACGTGTCGGATGAGGCGCAGAAACTGCTCGATGTCACGCATGACTGCCTGTTCAAAGGGATCGAGCAGTCGGTCGTCGGCAACCGCATCGGCGACATCTCGAACGCGATTCAAGTCTATGCCGAAGGGCTCGGCTATTCGGTCGTGCGCGAATACATCGGCCACGGCATCGGGCGCAAGATGCACGAGGAACCGCAGGTGCCGCACTACGGCCCGGCCGGACGCGGCCCGCGCCTGCGTGAAGGCATGGTCTTCACCATCGAGCCGATGATCAACATCGGCAAGCATCACGTCACGCTTGATGAAAAAGACGGCTGGACGGTGCGCACCGCCGACGGCTCCTTGACCACGCAATATGAACATACGATCGCAATTACCGCCGACGGTCCGCAGATCATGACCGTGCTGTAATGATAATTTGAGTGATGGTAAATACCATCACTCATTTTTCATTTCACTATATGTTTTTAACTCCTTTTCCGATATAATAGTTTTAACTAGAATAGAGTAAATTTTCGGGCAAAGGAGTTTGTGAGAAGATGAGAATCGATATGCGCAGTGATACGATGACCCAGCCGACGGAAGCGATGCGAAAGGCGATGTATGAGGCGGAAGTGGGGGACGTGAACGCGTTCGAAGACCCGACCGTGCTGAAGCTGGAGGAGATGGCAGCGGAACGTCTGGGCAAAGAAGCGGCGCTGCTCGTCACCTCCGGGACGCAGGGCAATCAGGTGGCGATCCTCTCTCAGACGCAGCGCGGCGATGAGATCATCGTCGAGGCGTCGTCGCACATCGTCATGCTCGAAGGCGCGGCCCAATGCGTGCTCGCAGGCGTCCAGCCCCGTCAGATACCGGGTGTGCGCGGCGTGATGAACCCGGCGGATGTCAAAGCGGCGATCCGTCCGTTCCTCGATCCGCACTATCCGAAGTCGGCGATGATCTGCGTGGAGAACACGCACAACTTCCACGGCGGCGCGATCGTGCCCAATGAGAACCTCGCCGCGCTGCAGGAGATCGCTAAGGAGCACAGCCTGCGCATGCACATGGACGGGGCGCGCGTGTTTAACGCAGCGGTCGCGCAGGGCATTCCGGTCAGCGAGATCACTCAATACGTCGATACGGTCCAAGTCTGCTTCACCAAGGGGCTGAGCGCTCCGATCGGCTCGATCCTCGCCGGCGACAAAGAGACGATCAACACGGCCCGCCACTGGCGCAAGCGCCTCGGCGGCACGCTCCGTCAAGCGGGTGTCGTGGCCGCTCCGATGATCGTTTCGCTGACCGAGATGGTCGACCGCCTGGCGGAAGACCATGCCAATGCGAGACTGCTCGCCGAAGGGCTCGCCAACATCGAAGGCGTGGAGATCGATGTGGATGACATCGACACGAACATGGTCTACTTCTCGATGAAGGAAGACAGCCCGATCACGATGCGCGACCTCGTGATCGGCTGCTATCACGAAGGGGTGCTCGGCGGGATGATGACCCCGACGCAGATCCGTTTCGTCACGCACAAAGACATCACGACCGCCGACATTCACAAGGCGCTGGAAGTGATCAACCGCGTTGCCAAAAGCAAAGTGACCGCCTAAGCAGATTCGCGAAGCCATCCTGACGGGATGGCTTTTTTCGCGTGTAAAAATAGGTAGCTTTTTCGGGGTATTGCACTATAATAAAAGCAAGTAATCTTCTCGGAAATGGAGCGTGCACAGCATGTATATAGATTTGCGGAGCGATACGGTCACCAAGCCGACCGCAGAGATGCGCAAAGCGATGTTTGAGGCGGAAGTCGGCGACGACGTGATGCGCGACGACCCGACGGTGATCCGGCTGGAGGAGACGGCGGCGGAGATCCTCGGCAAAGAGGCGGCGCTGTACGTCTCGTCCGGCACGCTCGGCAACCAGATCGCCATCCAGACCCTGACCCGCCCTGGCGATGAGATCATTCTGGAGCAGGAGTCGCACATCTATTTGTACGAAGGCGCCGGCCACGCCGTCTATGCGGGCGTCAACACGAAGACCCTGCCCGGCGTGCGCGGGGCGATGAACCCGGAGGATGTGCAGAGCGCGATTCGCACCGCAAACATCCACCATCCGCGCACCGGCCTGATCTGCGTGGAGAACACGCACAACAAAGCGGGCGGCACGATCCTGCCCCTGGAGCATCTGGCCGCCGTGTCGCAGATCGCCAAAGACCACGGCATCCCTGTCCACATGGACGGCGCACGGCTGTTTAACGCTGTGGTCGGCTCCGGGCACAAGGCATCGGCGTTCACGCAATATGTGGACACGGTGCAGGTCTGTTTCTCCAAAGGCCTCGGCGCGCCGGTCGGCTCCGTGCTCGCCGGGAGCCGCGAGACGATCGAACAAGCCCGCTATATCCGCAAGCGCATGGGCGGCGGGATGCGCCAGGCCGGCGTGATCGCAGCCCCGGCGCTGATCGCGTTGACCAAGATGGTCGACCGCCTCGCGGAAGACCATGCCAACGCCAAGCTGCTGGCAAACGGGCTGGCGGAGATCAAAGGCTTGCAGATGGATGTCTCTTCGGTCGACACGAACATCGTCATCGTCAACGTGGCGAACTCCGGGCTCAGCGAGCTGGAAGTTGTGTCCCGCCTGAAGGACGCAGGCGTGCTCTGCGGCGACTTCGGCCCGGAACTGGTGCGTTTTGTCACGCACAAAGACGTGACGACCGAGCAGATTCATGAGGCGCTGGTCAAGATCCGGCGCGTTGTGCAGGGAGCGGCTTAACGTTGGATCTGTTCGGCTATCAGGCACAGGAAGAACAGAAGCAGAACGCGCCGCTCGCCGCCAGAATGCGCCCGCAGAACCTCGACGAGCTGATCGGTCAGGAAGCGATCATCGGCCAAGGGAAGCTCTTGCGCCGCGCCATCGAGACTGACAAGCTCACCTCGCTGATCTTCTTCGGCCCGCCCGGAACGGGAAAGACGACGATCGCCAAAATCATCGCCGGGCACACCAAGTCGATGTTTCGCTCGCTCAACGCCGTGACGGCCGGCATCGCCGACATTCGCAAGGTGGTCGAAGAAGCGAAAGACGCCTTGTCGATGTACAGCCAGCGCACCGTGCTGTTCGTCGACGAGATCCACCGCTTTAACAAAGCGCAGCAAGACGCTTTGCTGCCGCATGTGGAAGAAGGGCTGGTCATCCTGATCGGCGCGACGACGGAGAACCCGTTTTTCGAAGTCAATGCCGCGCTGTTGTCCCGCTCGCAGATCTTCCGCCTGCAGTCGCACAGCGAAGCAGACCTGATCCAGATGGCACGGCGTGCTCTCTCCACGCCGCAGCGGGGGCTCGGGCACCTCAATGTCATGATGGACGATGAGGCGCTCCAGCACATCGCACGCTATGCGGACGGGGATGCGCGGCGGATGTATAACGCGCTGGAACTGGCCGTGCTGTCCACACCGCCCGCTGCAGACGGCGTGGTTCACGTCACGGTTGAGGAAGCGGCGGAGTCGATTCAGCGCCGCGTCGTCCGCTATGACAAAAATGCGGATGCGCACTATGACACCGTCTCCGCGTTTATCAAATCGATCCGCGGCTCCGATCCGGACGGCGCGCTGTACTGGCTGGCGAAGATGATCGACGCAGGCGAAGATACGAAGTTTATCGCCCGCCGCATCATCATCTCGGCGTCTGAAGACATCGGCAATGCCGACCCGCGCGCGCTGCAGGTCGCCGTGTCGGCATTGCAGGCGCTGGAGATGATCGGGATGCCGGAAGGGCGGATCATCCTCGCCCAAGCGGTGACCTATCTGGCGACCGCGCCGAAGTCGAACGCCGCCTACATGGGCATCAACCACGCCTTGCAGACGATCCGCGACGGGAGTTCGGTCGATGTGCCGATGCATCTGCGCGACGCCCATTACAAAGGGGCGGCCAAGCTCGGGCATGGCAAAGGGTATCTCTACCCGCACGATTTCCCGGGGAATTTTGTCGAGCAAAGCTATCTGCCGCAAGAGCTTGCCGGGCGCACGTTCTATGCGCCGACTCGCAACGGCTATGAACAGATCATCTCAGACCGACTACAGCATTGGCGAGGCAAGCGAAACGGGGGATAACCTTGCAACTGGAAACGAAAACGAACGGGTCTGTCTTGTATGAAGCTTCCTGGAAGTTTCAACTGCGCCGCATGATCATGCTGAACATCGGCTTTCTGGTGATGTGCGTCGGCTTTGTCAGCATCGTGCGCGCCGGGCTCGGCACCTCGCCATGGGATGTGTTTCACATGGCGCTGACCCTGCATAGCCCGCTGACGTTCGGCACGGCGCAGCAGGTGTCGGGGATTTTTCTGCTCGTGCTGGCCTGCTGGCTGGCGCGAAGCCGCCCGACGCTCGGCTGTCTGTTAAACATCGCACTGGTCGGCTTGTATTGCGACCTGATCTTTAACTTGATTCCGGAGCCGGACGTCTGGTGGCAGCAGTGGCCGCAGTTTGGAATCGGGTTGCTCTGTACCGGATATGGCGTGGGCATCTATATCGCCTGCAAATTGGGAGCCGGTCCCCGCGACTGGCTGATGCTGACGCTGCATCAGCGAACCGGCCTCGCGATCCGCTGGGTGCGGACGATGATCGAAGTGGCGGTCGTGCTCGTCGGGATCTTGCTCGGCGGACCGTTCGGCATTGGCACCATTTTGTTCTCCCTGCTGATCGGGCATCCGACCGAGTGGGGCATCAAATGGGCGGAGCGCGTGGTTGGACCGTTTGTTGAGAGGAGAGAGGTCAAGCATGAAGTTATCCACTAAGGGACGTTACGGCATCACCTTGATGATCGATTTAGGCATGTATTTCGGGGAAGGCCCCGTGTCTTTGAAATCGGTGGCGGAGCGCCAGTCGCTGTCCGAGCATTATCTGGAGCAGCTGATCGCGCCTTTGCGCAACGCCGGACTGGTGCGGTCGATTCGCGGTGCGTACGGCGGGTACGTGCTGGCGAAAGCGCCGCATGAGATCACCGTCGGCGACATCATCCGCGTGCTGGAAGGGCCGATCACGATCGTCGATGATCCGGAGGAAGAACTGGCTGAGCTGTGGGAGAAAGTGCGCAGCTCGATCAACGAAGTGCTGGACGGCACCACCTTGCAGGATCTGATCGACAAGAAGCGCTTTGGCAAAGACACGATCATGTTCTACATCTAAATCGATTTTTCTCACTTGGGTATGTGGAAAACACATACCCTTTTGTCATACTAGCAGTAAGGAGGAGGATCACTGTGATCTATCTGGACAATGCGGCGACGACGCCGGTATCCCAAGAAGTGCTGGACGCGATGCAGCCGTACTTCCGCGACATCTATGGCAACCCGTCGAGCGTACACGCTTCCGGACGGCAGGCGAAAGGCGCCGTCGAACGCGCCCGGGAGCAGGTGGCGCGGGCGATCAACGCCAAGCCGAACGAAATCGTCTTCACCAGCGGCGGCACCGAAGCGGACAACTCCGCCATCATCGGCACGGCGATCGGCTACAAAGACAAGGGCAAACATATCGTCACGACGACGATCGAGCATCATGCGGTGCTGCATACTTATGAATTCCTGCAGGAGATGGGCTATGAAGTGACGTTTGTCGCACCGGGCGCAGACGGCATCGTGCGCGTCGCGGATATTGCGGCGGCCCTGCGTGAAGACACGACGCTGGTCTCGGTGATGGCGGTGAACAACGAGACGGGAGCGGTGCAGCCGATCGGTGAGATCGGCGGACTGACCCGCGAGCGCGGCATCATCTTTCACACCGACGCAGTACAGGCGATGGGACTGCTGCAGCTGGATGTGGAAGCGCTCGGCATCGACCTGCTCTCGATCTCCGGGCACAAGCTGCACGGTCCGAAAGGGGTCGGCGCGCTGTACGTGCGCCGCGGGCTGTATTGGAAGCCGACACAGCACGGCGGGTCGCAGGAGTACAAGCGCCGCGCCGGGACGGAGAACCTGCCGGGCATCGTCGGCCTGGGCGTAGCGGTGGAGCGGGCGGCAGAGCAGCGTGATGCGCGCTATGCGCACATCGCGAAGCTGCGCGAGACGATGCTGTCTGTGCTGCAAGAAGGCGTGGAGCAGTTGCAGGTCAACACGCCGGAGCAGGCCGTGCCGTCGATCCTGAACGTGACGTTCCCGGGGGCGCCGGCGGAGCGGATCTTGATGAACCTCGACATGGCAGGAATCATGGCGTCGAGCGGTTCGGCCTGCACGTCAGGATCGCTGCAGCCGTCGCACGTGCTGGTCGCGATGGGGCTCGGGGAGGAATGTGTCAAGGCGGCGATACGATTCTCGTTTTCGGGACAGAATACGGAAGAAGAGGTGCGGGCGGCGGCTGCAAAAACGGTGGAGGTCGTGTTGCGCCTGCAGCGCCGATAATGCGGGAAGGGGGCTTCGTATGAGGAAAGCGAGAGAGCTGGTCGGGCTGCCGGTGGTGGAGCTGGCGCGGGGCGAGCATGTCGGGGAAGTGCGCGATGTGCTTTTTTCGGCGGAAGGAACCTTGCATTCGCTCTTGCTGACCAAAGCGACGGTGCTGACCGCGAGCAAAATTTTGCCGAAAGCGAAGCTGCATGCGCTCGGGCAGGATGCGATCACGATCCGGCAGGACAACGAGATCGAAGAATTTCGCGATGAGACCGGACTGATCCGCAGCCTCGTGCAAGGCGATGTGCAGTTTGTCGGCAAAGAGGTGCTGACCCAGGACGGCACGTATCTGGGAACGGTGGAAGATGTTTACTTGGATGAAAATCTGAACACAATAGTGGGGTACGAGGTATCGGAAGGCTTTCTGGTCGACCTGAAAGAAGGACGGAAAGTGCTGCACGCCCACCCGGAGATCATGGTGGGACAAGATACCTTGCTGGTGCCGGCCGACACGGAGCTGGCGGAGGAATTCTAAGGAGGTACCCACCCATGTCCCGTTGCCCTCATTGTAATTGCCGCGATATTGGAAAGATCGGCACGCACCAGTTTTATTGCTGGGGCTGCTTTATGGAGTTCAGCATCTCCGGAGAAGAAGTGAAGCTGTTTCAAGTGGAGGAGGACGGCTCGTTGATCGCCTATGAAGACCGTCCACAGCCGTCATTGGATCTCGATCTGCCCGATCTTCAGTTGGGCATGTGAGCAAAAGAGCGCCCGCAGGCGCTCTTTTTTATTGCTTTTTGACTGGCAGATCGTTCTGGTCGACCCAGTTCAGGAAGTCGCGCCCTTTTACGTGGCGGGCATCGTCGCTTGGGAGGATGCCGTTGTCGAGCAGGCTTTTCATGCGGTCGATGCCAAGGCCGGAGAGACCGCAGAGCTCGAGCGGCTCGTAGACCGCTTCGTTGTCGATCTCCTTGAGCGTCAGTTCATAGCCCAGTTCGCGGGAGTTCACCGTCCAATCCCCCCTTCGCGGCGCTCAAAGGTCCGGCAGTTGGTGTCCTGGCACTCGTTGGCCTGGCTGCCGGTCACTTCGATCGCTGTGGCGATGCAGCGGCGGCCTTCGTCCCAGTAGACGCAGGAAGCGACTGTGCAGTCGATCGTCGGGTCGAGGTGATGGCCGGGCAGGGTCAACTCCATCAAGGTGCCGGTGATGTTGATGTTGTCGGCCGAGCCGAGGTAGGACGTGATGCCAGTTGCCTCGTGGAACGTCTTGCACATCGTCTGGTCGGCGATCGCCGACATCCGGCCTTCTTCCTCATGCATGATGTCGATGTTGCGGGCGCCGCACAGATCGCCCGCCATGTAGTGCGTGCAGGTGTTGACGTAACAGATGACACGTGTCAATGCACCAGGCCCCCTCTCGGTTCTTCGTGAGCGTCGCGGTCATAGATCCATTCGTGGAACAAGCCTTCAAAACCGCCGAGCGCAGCGGAGACCAGCCCGATGTACGGCAACGTCACCCGGCTGTCGCGGCCGGACACGGCTTGCGAAGCGCCAAACAGCATGAGGCCGCACAAGAGCGCATCGCCGATGATCGCGGTGGCCCGGCCCATCTTCGGCAGCAACAGGCGGTCGCCTGCGATGCCGAACAGCCCGATCAGCGCCGTGGCGAGAAACGTGAACGCCGGATTGACGCGGACGCTTTTCATGATGCCTGCCAGCGCGTAGATCGTCGCGAAGATCACCATCAATTTGACCAGCAGTTTCACGCAAATCCCTCCTGTTCGAGAATAGTTTGCCTAGCGGGCAGGGAATTCATAACAGGGGCGAGTAATCAGGCTCACAAATTAGCCGTAAGTTCTTGCTAAAATTCGTTCGTATGTCTACAATTATGAAGGTAGCATACATACCCAGAGGAGGTAACATTTATGCCGTTGGTTGGATCCGCAGCACCGAATTTTAACATGTTGTCCACGAAAAACCTGGAGACCCTTGATGTCTCGGTAACTCTCGAAGATTACCGTGGCAAATGGCTGGTGCTCTTCTTCTATCCGCTCGACTTCACTTTCGTTTGCCCGACTGAGATCACCGCAATGAGCGACCGCGCTCAAGAATTCGCCGATCTCGACGCTGAAATCCTCGGCGTTTCCGTTGACTCCATCCACTCTCACCGTGCATGGATCAACACGCCGCGCGAACAAAACGGCCTGGGCCAGCTGAACTACCCGCTCGGCGCAGACATCACCAAAGAATGCGCTCGCGCTTACGGCGTTCTGCTCGAAGACAAAGGCATCGCACTGCGCGGCCTGTTCATCATCGATCCGGAAGGCGTCGTACAGCACGCGACCATCAACAACCTGAACGTGGGCCGTTCCGTTGACGAGACCCTGCGCGTTCTGGAAGCGCTGCAAACCGGCGGCCTGTGCCCGGCGAACTGGAAACCGGGTCAAAACACCCTGTAAGCACCAGATTCGGAAAGAGGGTAGTCACCAATGCCGATGCGCTTAGGCTCTGAGCGTCCGGAACTGACCGGAGCCACCGAGTGGTTCCATCAGGATCTGCTTCCGGCCGATCTCACAGGCAAGTATGTGCTCGTCCACTTCTGGGCGGTCTCGTGCCACATCTGCCACGAGACGATGAACGACCTGATCTCCTACCGTGACAAGTACAAAGAGCACGGTCTGCAGATGGTCGGCGTTCATTTCCCGCGCTATGAAGCGGACACCGACATCGAGAAGGTGAAGGAAGACATCGCCAAGTACGGGATCACGCATCCGGTCGCGATCGACAACCTGCACAAGATGGCCGAAGCATTCCAAAACGAGTATGTTCCGGCATTCTTCCTGTTCGACAAGGAAGGCAAGCTGTTCTTCCGCACGGCGGGCGACCGCGGTTTTGAGAAGCTGCAGCCGAAGATCGAACAGGTTCTCGGCCTGTCGCAAGCATAGTCAAAAGCTCTGCCTCTCCACTGGAGAAGCAGAGCTTTTTGTTTGTCTATTCGTTCAGCGTCTCATACTCTTCACAGAGATAGCGCCAAGCTTCCGGAAAATAAGCGCCGACTTCCCAGAGCGCAAGACCTTGCAGTTTCAAGTGTTCCAGGATATCCAGCTTGCTGACAAAACTCTTCATATCTTCAAGCCACACAGAGTGTCCCCCCTCTCGGTTCGGACAGCGAAACCACGCCAGATCGCTGGCTGAATCCCTGTGCAGCGGTGAACCGTGCACATAGGCGAGCTGCATCGCCCGGTGCGGAGTCAACGCCTGAACGGCACGCCTCTGCTCAGCGTAGACGGCGGCGGGCCGCAGCACGAGCCAGAGCTTCTCGGGCGGGAGGAACTCGAGCGCTTTTTGCAAGGCGAGGCGGGTGTCTTCTGTCCCGACTAGCGGCGGGGGAGGAGCGGCGAGGCGGCCGCCGGGGACCGCTTCGAAAAACAGATGGTCGATCCCTTTGCAGACTTCGGTCAGCAAGGAGGCGCGTTTGCCAAGAGGTGAAGCGGAGCTCAAGTACAGGCCGATGCGCAAGCCCATTGGCCGCAGCCGCCGGCCCGCTTCTTTTACGAGCTGCAGATAGGAAGCTTCATCTTCCCGGCGCATCGCCGGCCAGTCGAAGATCACGCCGTCCGCATCGGCCGGGACGAGCGCTTGGGCGAGCTGGTCGAGGATGCGCAGTTTAGCATCGCCGCTGCGGAGCAGCGCTTTGGCGACGTCAGGCAGGATCTGCGGCGCCCCGTCCAGCGTGCACACCAGCAGCTGCCGGGTGCCGGGTGTGGCCTCGGCTACTGCGGAGGGCAGACGCACGTTGCCGGCCGCGTCGATCCGCAACTCCCGCCGGCCGCGATAGGTCAGCGGGCAGGGGCTGCCGTCGGGCAGTAGCAGCGGCGAGAAGCTGAGCAGCCCGAGCGGCTTTTTCGGCACGGGGCTGCGGGCGGAGGTGTCGGGGATGAGCAGGATGTCCCCGGTGCCGACCCGCTCTTCGCTCAGCACGTTGCACATCGCGATCAAGGTCAGCGGCACACCGGTGCGCTTGCTGATCGAGCGCAAGGTGTCGCCGGGTCCGACTCGGCAGGTATGATAACCTTCAGCGCCTGGCAGGGCGAGCTCTGAAGGAATGATGAGCGTATGCCCGGGCAGCAGGAACGGCGAGCGGGGAAGTGAGTTGCAAGTGATCAGCTGCTCCGGTGTCACGCGGTGGCGCAAAGCGACGCCTTCCAGCGTATCGCCGGGTTGGGTGAGATAGAGATGCACCGCCTTTTGCTCCTTCCTTCTGACATGTACACTCTTCACACGATATGCGGGCTGGGCGAGGTTGGTGCCAGAGGCGTATGAACTCGGCAATGCTTCGGGTATGCTAGTAGCATGGCAATGTGTGGCAGGAGGGATAAGGAATGGCAAACGTCGAAACGACGTCCGCAGAAGCGGAAGAAACGAAGATTGCTCCCCGCAAGCTCGGGGATACGTGGGACGGCTGGGCCGGCAAGATCGAGGAGAACAACGGCGACTTGGAGACGACGCCTTGGGTGTTTCTCGGATTCACATCGATCGTCTTGTCGCTGCTCAATGTGGCGGGATGGCTGGCCCTGTACTTGGTCCAGCCGCGGCTGATGGAGCTGCCGGAGTGGGCGATGCGCACCGTCGTGATGGGCGCGGCCGGGGTGCTCGGCGCGGTCGACCTGGTGTTCCTGCTGATCGGCGCCACGGTGCTGACCGGCCTGAATTTTGTGCCCTTCTTCAAGGGGCGCCACATCGCACTGTCCGGCATCATCCCGTGGACGGTGAAGATCTCCAGCCTGTTTGGCATTTCGAAAGACCGCATGTCCAACTCGATTCTGCAGGTCGGCAACAGCCTGACCAGCGTCAACCAGGCGAACATCCAGCGCGAGGAGCTGCTGATCTTGCTGCCGCGCTGCCTCGATCAGGGGACGCGCGAAGACATCAAGAAGGTGACAGCCAAATACGATGTGGACTTCCACATCTGCGCCGGCGGCCAGATGGCGCGCCAACTGCTCGCCGAGAAGCGTCCCAAAGGCGTGATCGCCGTCGCTTGCGAGCGCGACTTGATGGCCGGCGTGCAGGATGTCGGCGCGGCGATCCCGGTGATCGCCATCGCCAACAAGCGCCCGGAAGGTCCGTGCCGCAATACGAACATCAATTTGACGGAGATGGAAAACGCGATCCGGATGTATCTGGGCAAAGACCTGATCAAAGAAGTGGAAGGCGAACTGGTCAAGTCCTAAAAGATCAAGATCGATCTCGATCGATCTTGTGAAACGATCGGATCGCACCCGCAGGCCGGAAGTTCATAAATGGGTTGACAACCCCCCTTTTGATCGCTGTAATAGAGAAGTATGCTATGTGATCAATAGGGGGCTTCTTTATGTCTAAGATTCGTCTCTTTCTCGAGATGATCAAATTTGAACATACGATCTTTGCTCTGCCCTACGCCTACATCGGCATGGTGATGGCTTCGTACTACACCACACAGTCCTGGCCGCCTCTGATGACCTTCGTCTGGGTCACCTTGGCGATGGTCGGCGCCCGCAGCGCCGCGATGGGGCTGAACCGGGTGATCGACGCGGCGATCGACGCGCGCAACCCGCGCACGGCGAACCGCGAGATCCCGAGCGGCAAGATCAAGAGCGTGGAGGCGTGGCTGTTCATCATCGGCTCGCTGGCCCTGCTCGGCGTCTCCGCGTACATGCTCAACCCGCTGTGCTTCGCGCTCTTGCCGCTGGCGGTGGCGGTGCTCGTGCTCTACCCGTACTGCAAGCGCTTCACGTGGGCCTGCCATCTGGTGCTCGGCCTCGCCGACTCGTTTGCGCCGCTGGGCGGCTGGATCGCTGTGACCGGCTCATTCGATATGCCGTCGCTGCTGCTGGCCGGTGCCGTGGCGGTGTGGATCGCGGCGTTCGACATCATCTACGCGTGTCAAGACGTGGAGTTTGACAAGAAAAACGGGCTGCACTCGATTCCGGTGCGCTTTGGCATCGCCGGGGGCCTGCGCCTGTCGCGGATGATGCACATATTGACGATCGTGCTGTTTGCGCTCGTCCCGCTCTACGTCGACCTTGGCATCGTGTACTGGATCGGCGTGGCGGCGGTGGCAGGGCTGCTCTGGTATGAGCACCGCATCATCTCGCCAAACGACATGAGCCGCATCGACCTCGCCTTTTTCACAGTCAACTCCTATGTGGCCTCGGTGGCGTTCGTGTTTACGCTGGCCGACATCGCGATTTCGCTCTGGTGATCGCAAGCAGAGCAGAAAGTGCTTGGAAAGCTCTCCAAATGGAGGGCTTTTTCACTTTTTGGGGCAAACTAACCCTGCCTGACATCGGCGGGAGGTGAGCACATCATGGAATCGTGGCGGCGAAGCCGCACGCTGTACACGCTGTTGGTCACGCTGCTGCTGCTCGCGTGCCTGTACCTGCTCTGGGAGCTCCGCGATGTGCTCCGGCTGTTCTGGGCGGTGTTGAGCGCGGTGCTGACGCCTTTTCTGATCGCGGTGATCATCGCCTATCTGCTCAACCCGCTGGTGGCGCGCCTGCATCAGCGCGGGGTGCCGCGCGGGGCGAGCATCTTGATCATCTACATCGTGTTTTTTCTGGTGATCACCGTCGTCCTGCTCAACGCGATTCCTCTGTTTATCGATCAATTGCGGGAGCTTAGCGAGCACCTGCCCCAATTGATCGAGGAGTTCGACGGCTGGATGGACAGCTTTAACGAAGACAAAAAGCGCCTGCCTGACGCGGTGCGCAAAGCGATCGATTCCAACCTGACCTCGTTGGAGTCCAAAGTCACCCGGATGATCACCAAGACGCTGGCGTCGGCCGGCAACACGATCGAAGGGGCGGTCGGCTGGTTTGTGGTGCCGTTTCTCGTCTTCTACATGCTGAAAGACCTCAAGGTGATGGAAAAGGCGGTGATCACCTTTTTCCCGCGCCAGAAGCGCCAGGAGATCATCCGTCTGTTCCGCTCGATCGACGAAGCGCTCGGCAACTACATCCGCGGCCAGCTCCTGGTCGCGATGGTCGTCGGGTCGCTGGCCTACATCGGCTATCTGATCGTCGGGATGCCGTATGGGGTGATCTTGGCGCTGATCGTGGCGGTGACGAACATCATTCCTTATGTCGGACCGTTTATCGGGGCGGCGCCGTCGCTGCTCTTGGCCTTTACGGTCTCGCCGTTCATGGCGCTGAAAGTGCTGATCGTCAACCTGATCGTTCAGCAGCTCGAAGGAAACGTGATCGGGCCGTACCTGATCGGGCGGACGCTGAAGCTGCACCCGATGCTGATCATCTTCGGCCTCCTGCTCGGTGGCGAGATGTTTGGCATCGTCGGCCTGATTCTGGCGATCCCGGTCGTGGCGGTGGGCAAAGTGATTTTGCAGCACGTGGTGTTGCACTACATGAAGCATTGACGTATAATTGTCCCGATTCCTGATTTGCGGAAAATGTTGCCTCTCAAGGCAAACAATGAAGTCGTAATGGGGTGTTCAATATGTCGTTTGACCGCACGATCAAGTTCAGCGGCCGCGAGGAAGACAGCGAAGCGAGACGGTCGCTTTTGATCGCATTTGAAGCTTTGCGCGTCAAAGGGTACAACCCGATCAACCAGATCTCCGGCTATCTGATCTCCGGAGACCCGGCGTACATCACCAACCACAACAACGCGCGCAATATCATTCGCAGCCTGGAGCGGGACGAGCTGATCGAAGAACTGGTGCGCGCCTATATGAGGGATCAAGGATGAACATGACCAGAACGCTTGGGATCGACTACGGCGACGTGCGCATCGGCATCGCCGTCAGCGACGCGATGGGCTGGACGGCGCAAGGCGTGGAGACGATCACGCGCAAGAGCGAGGACGCAGATCTCGCGCGCATCGGCGAGCTGATCAAGCAATATGACGTCGACACGATCGTGCTCGGCTATCCCAAGAACATGAACGGAACGATCGGGCCGCGCGGTGAATTGAGCGAGCAGTTTGCCGAGATACTAAAGGCTAAATTCAGCTTGCCCGTCGTTTTGTGGGACGAGCGGTTATCAACGATGGCAGCTGAGCGTATGCTGATATCAGCAGATGTTAGCCGCAAGAAACGCAAAGGCGTCGTCGACAAAATGGCGGCGGCCATCTTCCTGCAAAGCTATTTAGATAGACAACAACATGGAAAGTAGGTGCCAAGAATGAGCGAAGTGCAAACGGAACGCATCACCCTGACCGATGAAGACGGCACGGAGCATGAGTTTGACGTGCTGGAAATGCTTGAAGTCGACCAAAAGATGTATGCAATCCTCCAGCCGGTCGATGCACAGGATGAAGAAGCGGTGATCCTGCGCGTGGAGAAGGACGATGAAGGCAACGATGTCCTCGCCTACATCGAAGACGATGCGGAGTGGGATAAGGTCGCAGAAGAGTACGACACCCTCTTGTTCGAAGAGCAAGGCGGCAGCGACGAAGACCTGCAGTAGCAGACACCAGACAGGCGCTCCTCACGGGGCGCCTGTTTTTCATTCCCAGACATGGGCGGACGGGCGGCGGGCAATCCTAAGCGCGAGGGAGGTGGTTGTGATGAACCGGAACGTTCACATTCCCGATCCGTATCATCCGAACCAGGTCGACCTGCATCTGGACGAGGTGCAGCAGCGGGCGCTCGAACAGCTCGGGCTGTCCGAACAGGTGAACCGCCAGGGCCTCGACTCGCTCAGCCCGGAACAGGCCGCACAGGTCGGCCAGGTGATGGCGGAAGGCTTTGCAGCGTTGGCCGCAAACGTCAATCAGCAGTCGGAATAGAGGAAAGTCTGCCCGCATCTCATGGTGCGGGCTTTTCGCCCTTTGTCGAATTCAGTATAATAGTGGGGAATGAGTGGAGGTGCAGGTTTTTCATGACCAACAAACAATCCCCGAAGCTGCCGGCGCAGAAGCCTTCGCGCTGGAACAAGTGGTGGTATGTCTTCGCCGCTTGCATCCTGCTGATCGGGGGAGGGCTTTACTACGTGGAAGAACAGTTTCAGCCGCCTTTGGACAGTGGTCCGGCGATGGAAGTGGAGATTCCGATGGGAGCGTCGCCGCATGATATCGGCGTGATGCTCGTCGACAAACAGCTGATCAAGAATGCGAACTTTTTTAAATGGTATCTTGCGTATAAAGGCAGCTCAGGCCAGCTCAAGGCGGGCAAATACTACTTGCAGCCAGGCCTGACGATGGAAGAGATCGCCCGCGTGCTGGTCGATGGGGATGTCAAATACGGCACCACCCAGTTCACCGTGCCCGAGGGCTTGACGGTAGATCAGATCGCCGACAGCTTGGCCGAACAGAGCATCGTGGAGAAGCAGGCGTTTCTGAACGAAGTGCAAAACGGCAAGTTCGACTACGCGTTTCTGAAGGACATTCCGCAGGTCGAAGGGATGAAATACCGTCTGGAAGGCTACCTGTTCCCTGATACATACGAGATCTTCCAGAATGCGACTCCCCATGATGTGATCGACATGATGCTGCGGCAGACCGAGTCGATCCTGACCCCGGAGTGGCAGGAGCAGATGAAAAAGCAGAATCTCAACTTGCACCAGACGCTGACGCTCGCTTCGCTGATCGAGCGGGAGGCGCAGGTGGCCAAGGAGCGCCCGATGATCTCCGGCGTCATCCAGAACCGGATCAAAGCCAACCCGCCGATGAAGCTGCAGATCGACGCGACGGTGCAGTATGCGCTGGGCAAGACGAAAGAGACCTTGCTGTTTGAGGACCTCAAGATCGATTCCCCGTACAACACCTACCAGATCGACGGACTGCCACCGGGCCCGATCTCCACATCGGGGCGCGATGCGATTCGCGCGGCGTTGTATCCGGAGCAGCACGACTTCTATTTCTACGTCACGAAAAATGACGGCACGGGCGAGCATTATTTTGCCACGACGTTTGCCGAGCATCAGCAAAACATCGCCAAGAGCCAGTAAGCGGTGTAACGGCGGCGCTTGGAACAGGTAAAATAATCTGCCTCCAGAACGCGAAAACTACACCTATCGTCGAAGGAGGGAACCAGCATGAACAATCAGCAAGCGCAGGAGACTGTTCAAGTTACCCCCGAAGATATGGTGATCGATTATTTGATCGGCGAGCATGAGCTGGAAAAGCTCAGGCACGGATTTCAGGCCCCGATGGTCGCAGGACAACCCTGCGAACCGGGCGATGACCGGCCGGGCGGCGCTTGATCATCAACAGCAGAACCCATTGTCCTATACAGGAGAATGGGTTTTGTGATAACATGAATCTGTTTGTGTCCGAAGAAGGAGTTTTGCATGATGATCGATCCAACACTCGTTGCTTATTTGCGCGGCTTGGTGCCCGCGCGCAGCCCCTTGCTTCTGGAACTGGAGCAGCGGGCGGAAGCGGGCTTTGTGCCGATTCTCGATCTGGAGACGGTGAGCTTTCTGCAAGTCTTGCTGAAGATTGCGAAGCCCCGCCGGATCTTGGAGGTCGGCACAGCGATCGGCTATTCGGCGCTCGTGATGGCCGGCGCCTGCGAGGCGCAGATCACGACGATGGAACGCGACCCGGAGCGAGCCGCAGAAGCCCGGGCGAATTTTGCCAAGGCGGGGCTGCAGGATCGCATTGAGCTCTTGGAAGGGGATGCGCTGGAGCTGATCGGAGGCTTGGGTCACTATGATTTTGTCTTCCTCGATGCGGCGAAAGGGCAATACCCGCGCTTTCTGGAGCTGCTCGACCCGCATCTGGAAACGGGCGGCGTGCTGTTGTCGGACAACATTTTGTTCCAAGGCATGGTCAGCGGCCAGGAGGAAGTCAAGCACAAGCTCCGCACGATGGTCAACCGCCTGCGCGAATACAACGAACTGCTCGCGCATCATCCAGGCTATGAGACGACGTTTCTACCCTTGGGGGACGGGGTGTCCCTCTCGGTTAAAAAGTAGTAAGGCAGTACAGAAGGGGGAAGGAACAGATGCACAGACCGGTGCTGATAGGGATCGCAGGAGGAACAGGCTCTGGCAAGACATCTGTGGCCCGCGAGATCACGCATAACATCGATCCGGAGAACATCGTGCTGATCGAGCAGGACAACTATTACAAAGACCAGTCGCATTTGACGATGGCCGAGCGGGTGCAGACCAACTACGACCATCCGCATGCGTTCGACAACGATCTGCTGCTGGAACATCTGCACATGCTGCTGAACAACAAAGCGATCGAAAAGCCGATCTACAACTTCGCCGAGCATACCCGCGCTGACTACACGGAGCTCGTCGAACCGAAGCAGGTCGTGGTGCTGGAAGGCATTATGGCACTCGAAGATGAGCGGCTGCGCGACTTGATGGACATCAAGATCTTCGTCGACACCGACGCCGATGTGCGGATCATCCGCCGCATCCTGCGCGACATCAAAGAGCGCGGGCGCTCGATCGAATCGGTGGTCGAGCAGTACATGGGCATCGTGCGTCCGATGCACATGCAGTTCATCGAGCCGACGAAGAAATACGCCGACCTGATCATCCCGGAAGGCGGTCAGAACCGCGTCGCGATCGACATTCTCGTCGCGAAAGTCAACGACATCGTCAAAGGCGTCCTCGCCACGACCGGAGCAACCCCTTAACAGGGTTGCTCCGTTTTTTTTGCATAATTTTCGGTCACACTGGGTAAGGAAAGGAAGTGTGACGCTGATGGAGATTATGCATCGTAAAATTCAACGCCGCACCGCTCTGGTGCTCACCTTTTGCACGCTCGGGATCGTGGCGCTCGGCGGCCGCTTGGCATACATCCAGTTCTCGGCGCACGACATGCAGGGCCACGATCTGGTCGCGTCGGCCGTCGAGCAGCGCCGGGAGAAATTCGAACTCGACTCCGGCCGCGGCGACATCCTCGACCGCCACGGCGCGTCGCTGACCGGCAGCAAGATCAGCGGGATCGTCGTGCTGCCGGTCTGGCAGCACAACTTGGAGCGTCCGAAAATCAACGAGCTGGCCTTGCTGCTTAACACCAGCACCGAGCATCTGCTGGCTGCGCTGCAGGAAAAAACAGAACCGTTCCTGCTCCGCCTGCCCGACATGAGCGGCAACAAGCGCGTCGTCAAGCTGACCCCGGAACAGTCCGAAAAAGTGCGTGCGCTGAACCTGACCGGCATCTATGCCAAAGAGGTCAAAGTCCGCTACGACGATCTCTCGCTTGCCCGGCACACGGTCGGCTTTTTGGGCGAAGATCCGAACCTTGTCGCCAATACGTGGGGCGGGAAATATCCGCTCGATGAGCAGATCGGCAAGATGGGGCTGGAGTTTCAATATCAGGAAGAGCTGCGCGGGCTTGGCATTTCGCGCACCATCGCCTACTACTCGGACAATGCAGCCCGCCCGATCAACGGCTTGGGCATCCGCGAATCGACCGAGCAGAATCCCTCGCTGTCGGTCAAAACGACACTCGACCACGACATCCAGCGCTCCGTTGAACAGGCGATGGACCGCTATGGGATGAACAAAGCGGCGGTCATCGTGCTCGATGCGGAGACAGAAGACGTGTTGGCGATGTCCTCGCGCCCGAACTACGACCAGACCAAGCCGGTCGACGGCGACCAGTATCCGGTCAACCGCGCGCTGAAGGCGAATTTCCCCGGTTCGATTTTCAAAGCGGTGATCGCCCAAGCCGCCTTGGAGACGGGCGTCGTCTCGCCGACCGACCGATTCGAGTGCCCCGGCTACATCGAGATCGGCGACGGCCGCTTGAACTGCTGGACCAAGCACGGCACGGTGACGGCGGAGCAGGCGTTCGCCGAGTCGTGCAACGTGGCGTTTGCCCAGATGGCGATGAAGCTCGGTCGTGCGGAGATCGACACCTACGCGAAAAAATTCGGCTTGGGCGCTGCGGTCGGGATGACGAGCGGTGCACAGTCGCAGTTTTACGGAGAAGACCCGGGCAGCGTTTTCCTGAAGGAGGGTTCATCCGACCGCTTCCTTGCCAACACCGGGATCGGGCAGGAGGACGTGCGCACGACCCCGTTACAGGCGGCGCACCTGATGGCGATCTTCGCGAACAACGGCATGGCCCGCGAACCGCGCCTCGTGCAGTCGCTGCATACGCCGGACGGGCTGTTGTACAAAGATTTTGACACGGCGGAACGCAAGCAGGTGATCGACCGCCAGGCGGCTTATCAAGTGAAAAAGTGGATGCGCGAAGTGGTGGCGTCACCGGACGGCACCGCGCATATCCTGTCAAAAGCGCAGTTTCCGGTCGCGGGAAAAACGGGGACGGCGCAGACGGGCGACCCGAACGCGAACCACCAGTGGTTTGCCGGGTTTGGCCCGGTCGACAAGCCGAAGTACGTCGTCGTCGTGATGGCCGAGTCCGCGACGGGCACCCGTGCGACGGAGCAGGTCGCCTTGCAGATTTTCAATGCGCTGCCGAACCCTTAAAAAGCTGTCGAACCGTTAGAAATCCTGTTTGCAGGCGATCGTACAGGCACAGTGAACAAGCACCCACACATATATTGAAACACACTAGCCCAACTGTGGATCAGCGGGGCGAATCGTAGTGGGAGGTGACAGACTGATGCCTGGGTTTTTGACCGCGGTTGCGCTGCTGCTCAAAGAGATCACGCTGTTTGTTTCTTACATTAAAAACAATGCGTTTCCACAGCCTCTCTCCGAAGATGAGGAACGGAAAAATCTGCTGCTGATGGCCGAAGGGGACGAGAATGCCCGCAACGTGCTCGTCGAACACAATTTGCGTCTGGTCGCCCATATCGTGAAGAAGTTCGAGAACACCGGTGAGGACAGCGAAGATCTGATCTCGATCGGCACGATCGGACTGATCAAAGCGATCGAAAGCTACTCGGTGAACAAAGGAACTAAACTCGCGACCTATGCGGCACGTTGTATCGAAAATGAAATCCTGATGCACTTACGGTCGCTTAAGAAAACGAGAAAAGACGTCTCGCTGCACGACCCGATCGGAACGGACAAAGAGGGCAACGAGATCACGTTGATCGACGTGCTCGGCACCGACACGGACGACGTGATCGACGAGGTGCAATTGAAGCTGGAGAAGATGAAGATCTATTCGCGGATGAACCTGCTCGATGAGCGCGAACAAGAGGTGATCCGCGGCCGCTTCGGCCTGCCGGACGGAGAAGAGAAGACACAGCGCGAGATCGCGGAGGAGTTGGGGATTTCGCGTTCGTATGTGTCGCGGATTGAAAAGCGGGCGCTGACGAAGCTGCTGCACGAATTGCGGCCGAAGCGGGAGGACTGATTTTTAATAATGAAGCAATCGACCCTGGAGCAGTTTGCGTGGTCGGTTGCTTTTTTGTTGTCTTTAATCTTAAAATGTAACTAATCCATTGCAATTAATAGAATTGAGTGAGAGGGCGGGTAACGATGACTGTGTTATACGCATTTCCTGTTTCGTTTGCGCAGCAGCGGCTGTGGCTGGCCGATGGCGTGCTGCCGGGGAGTTCGGCGTATCATATGCCGTCTGTGCTTCAGATAGAAGGCGACTTGGATGAGGAGGCGCTGCGTCTGGCGCTGACGGAGATCGTGCATCGCCATGAGTCGCTGCGCACTACGTTTGGGATGCTGGACAATCAGCTGATGCAAAAGGTGCATACGGAGCGCGATCAGGAGCTGACGGTGGTCGATCTGCGCGATGTTCCGCAGGCGGAGCGACGCGCCGAGGTGGAGCGGTTGACGCATGAAGAGCTGGTGCGGCCGTTCGATCTCAGCGCCGGACCGCTGCTGCGCACGACGCTGTACAAGCTCGCCGCACAAGAGCACGTGCTGATGGTCAACATGCACCACATCGTGTCGGACGGCTGGTCGATCGGGATCCTGATCCGTGAGCTGACCGCATTGTATACGGCGTTTGCGGCCGGGGAGGAGTCGCCGCTGGAACCGCTGGCGATTCAGTATGCAGACTATTCGCAGTGGCAGCGCGACGATCTGGAGTCGGGCGTGCTGGAAGAGCACATGGCGTATTGGCGGGACAAGCTGGGCGGCGAACTGCCGGTGCTGCAGCTGCCGACCGACCGTCCGCGCCCGCCGTATCGCACCGATGCCGGCGATTATGTGCATGTGCAGCTGTCATCGCAGCTGTCAGAAGGGATCAAGGAAGCCGGGCGCAAGGAGCAGGCGACCCTGTTCATGACGCTGCTGGCCGCTTATCAGGTGCTGCTATCTCGCTATTCGGGGCAGGAGGACGTGCTGGTCGGGTCGCCGATCGCCGGTCGGGAGCAGAGCGATCTGCATGGCCTGATCGGATTTTTCGTCAACAACCTGGTGCTGCGCAGCGACTTGAGCGGCAACCCGACCTTCTTGGAACTGCTGGCCCAGGTGCGCAAGACGGCGCTGGAGGCGTATCAGCACGCCGAAGTGCCGTTTGACATGCTGATCCAGGAACTGGTGCCGGAGCGCGATGTCACCGTGTCGCCGCTGTTCCAGACGATGTTTGTGTTAAATGATGAACTGGCGCAACTCGCACTGCCCGAGCTGTCGATGTCCTACGTCGATCTGGACATCCGGTCGGTGAAGTATGACCTGGCCTTGGAAGTGATCGATGCGACCGAAGGGATGCAGATTATATGGCGGTACAAGACCGACCTGTTCGACCGGGCAACCATCGAGCGGATGAGCGCCAATTTTGTCGTGCTGCTCGAAGGCATCGTCGAAGCGCCGGAGCAACAGGTGGCTTTGCTGCCGCTGCTGACCGCAGCAGAGCACCAACAGGTCAAGAACTTCTGGAACGAAGGCGCGGTGACGGTGTATCCGGACAAGACGCTGCACGTCTTCTTTGAAGAGCAGGCGGAGCGAACGCCCGACCGCACGGCGGTGGTGTTCGAAGGGGAGAGCGTGACGTACCGCGAGTTTAACGAGCGGGCGAACCGCCTGGCATCGCGGCTGCTGAAGCTCGGCGTGCAGGCGAACGAGTTTGTCGGGGTCAGCATGGAGCGCTCCATCGAGATGCTGGTCGCCGTCTACGCGGTGGTCAAAGCGGGCGGGGCGTATGTCCCGATCGACCCGACCAACCCGCCGGAGCGGGTGGCGTACATTTTGGCAGACGCGCAGGCGCGGGTGCTGCTGACCCAAGAGTATCTGCTGGAGCGGCTGCCGGTGCTGGACGGGACGCAGGTGATCTGTGTCGACCGGGAGGATTTCGCGGCGGAGAACCCGGCCAATCCGGATCTTGGAGTAACGACCGATCAACTGGCGTATATGATCTACACGTCCGGCTCGACAGGCAAGCCCAAAGGCGCGATGGTGCCGCACAAAGCGATTGTGAATCAGATCTTATGGCGGCAGGAGACGTATCGCTTGACCGAATCGGACTGCATTTTGCAGAAAACGCCGGTGTCGTTCGACGCCTCGGTCTGGGAGCTGTTCTGGGCGCTGATGGTCGGGGCGCGGATCGTGATGGCGCGCTCGGAAGGACATAAGGACAGCGCCTACCTGCGCGAGGTGATCAAGGAGCAGGGCGTGACGACGGTGCATTTCGTCCCGTCGATGCTGCAGATCTTTGCCGAGGAGAAAGGGATCGAGGAGTGCACGTCGCTGCGGCGCATCTTGTGCGGAGGGGAAGCGTTGCCGGCCGATTTGCAGGCGCGGGTGTTTGCGCGGCTGCCGCACGTGGAGCTGCACAATCTGTACGGGCCGACTGAAGCGGCGGTCGACGTGACCTACTGGTTCTGCGAGCGGGACAGCGACCGCAAGACGGTGCCGATCGGGCGGCATATCGCCAACACGGAGCTGTATGTGCTGGACAAGCATCTGCAGCCGGTGCCGCTCGGAGCGGCCGGGGAACTGCACATCGGCGGGGTGCAGTTGGCGTACGGCTATCACAACCGCCCGGAACTGACGGCGGAGAAGTTTATCGCCAATCCGTTTGGCGCTGGCAAGCTGTACAAGTCGGGCGACTTGGTGCGCCTGCTGCCGGACGGGGTGTTTGAATATCTGGGCAGGTTGGATCATCAGGTGAAGATCCGCGGGTTCCGGGTTGAACTTGGCGAGATCGAGGCGCTCTTGACGCAGCATCCGCACATTCTGGAAGCGGTGGTGCTGCCGAAAGGGGACGCGCTGGCCGCCTATGTGGTGACAGACGGCGCGGCCGGTGCGGCCGACGCGCAGGAGCTGCGGCGCTATCTGCAGGAGACGCTGCCGGTGTACATGGTGCCGGGGTCGTTCGCCTTTTTGGACAAATTGCCCTTGACGCCAAACGGCAAAGCGGACCGGCAGGCGCTGCTGAAGCTGGAGACGGTGAACCCGGTGCCGGAAGCGGCCTATGTGCCGCCGCAAAGCGAACTGGAGCAAGGGATCGCCGCGATCTGGCAGGAAGTGCTGGAGGTGGAGCAGGTCGGGCTCTATGACAACTTCTTTGAGCTGGGCGGCCACTCGCTGGCGATCATGCGCGTGCATCGCAGGCTGCAGGAGAAGTATGCGTTTGAGATCAGTGTGGTGCAGCTGTTCCAGTACCCGACGATCAAAGAGCTGGCTGAGCATTTCAGCGCACAGCGCTCCTCCGGGATCGAATCAGGGCAAGCGGAGCGTGCAGACGGCAAGGCAGAGCGGACGGCAAGGCCAGCAGGAGAGCGTCAGGACATCGCGGTGATCGGGATGGCCGGACGGTTTCCGGGAGCTGACGATGTGGAGGCGTTCTGGCGCAACCTGCATGACGGCGTGGAATCGATCCGCCAGTTTACCGATGAGGAGCTGCTGGCGGAAGGCCATGATCCGGATGTCTTGCAGGCGCAAAACTATGTGAAGGCCGGCGGGTATCTGGGCGACATCGAGTATTTTGACGCCGACTTTTTTGGCATCAACCCGCGCGAGGCGGAAGTGATGGACCCGCAGCACCGCATCTTTTTGGAGACGGCATGGGAGGCGCTGGAGACGGCCGGCTACGACTCGGAAGCGTTTGACGGCGACATCTCGGTGTTTGGCGGCGCAGGACTGAGCCGCTACTTGCTGGTCAATCTGGTGCCCAACCGCCATCTGGCCGCATCGGTCGGCGAGCATACGGTGATGATCGGCAACGGGGCGGACCACATGGTCGGACGGGTGGCGTACAAGTTGAACCTGACCGGGATGAGCCATGCCGTGTCGGCGACCTGCTCGACGGGGATGGTGGCGATTCACCAGGCGGCACAGAGCTTGCGCAACGGCGATTGCGACATGGCGTTGGCCGGCGCGGTCGGCCTTGCCGTGCCGCAAAAGAACGGGTATTTCCACGTCGAAGGCGGCATCTCGTCGCCGGACGGGCACTGCCGGACGTTCGACGCCGACGCGCAAGGCACGGTGCCGGGCAGCGGTGCCGGGATCGTGGTGCTGAAGCGGCTGGACGACGCGCTGCGCGACGGTGACCGCGTGCTGGCGGTGCTGAAAGGCTCGGCGGTCACCAACGACGGATCGCGCAAAGTCGGGTATACCGCCCCGAGCGTGGACGGGCAGAAGGCGGTCATCTTAAAAGCGCTGCAAAAAGCGGACGTGGAGCCGGAGAGCGTGTCGTATATCGAAGCGCACGGGACGGCGACGCCGCTGGGCGATCCGATCGAGCTGACCGCGTTGACGCAAGCCTACCGGACGCTGACCGAGCGGGAGCGGTTCATCGCGATCGGCTCGGTGAAAAGCAACATCGGGCATCTCGACGCGGCGGCGGGGGCGGCCGGGTTTATCAAGACGGTGCTGGCCTTGCAGCATGAAAAATTGCCGCCGAGCCTGCATTTCCGCAAACCGAACCCGAAGATCAACTGGGAGCGTTCGCCGTTCTATGTGAACACCGAGCTGCGCGACTGGAGCCGGGGCGACCGGCCGCGCCGGGCCGGGGTGTCGTCGTTTGGTCTGGGCGGGATGAACTCGCATGCCATCTTGGAAGAAGCGCCGCTGCAGGCGAGCAGCGCGACGCTGCGTCCGGCACAGCTCCTGGTGCTCTCGGCGAAGACGGAGACGGCGCTGGAAGCGGCGACGGCAAATCTGCAGCGGCACTTGGCACAGCATCCTGAGCAGAAGCTGGCCGATGTGGCCTACACGCTGCAGCTCGGACGACGCCCGTTTGCGCACCGCCGCGCGCTGGTGGTGACCGATCATCAGGATGCGGTCGAAGTGTTGGCGAACCTGCATCCGCGGCGAGTGCTGCAAGGGCAGGCAGATCTGACCGATCACCCGCGCAAAGTGGCGTTTTTGTTCGCAGGCACAGGCGATCATTATGTGGAGATGGCGGCCGAGCTGTATCGGACGGAGCCTGTATTTAAACAGGCGGTCGACCAGTGCTGTGAAATACTGGAACCCCATTTGGATACCGATGTAAAAAAAGTGCTCTATCCTCAGCAGGAGCAAAACGATATCCCAAGCGGGCTGACAAAAGAGAAAGAACGCCCGCAAGACCAAGCTGCACCAGCCTTTGACCTGCGCAAAATGCTGCGCCGCGAGGAAGGGGCAGATCTTCAACAGCTGCACCAGACCGAATATGCGCATCCGGCGCTGTTTGTGATCGAGTATGCGCTGACCCAACTTTTGCTGGCATGGGGCATTCGTCCGCAGGCGCTGCTCGGCTATTCGCTCGGGGAGTATGTGGCGGCCTGCGTGGCGGGCGTGTTTTCGCTTGAGGATGCGCTGGCGCTGGTGGCGAAGCGCGCCAAGATGATCCAGGACCTGCCCGCAGGCGCGATGCTGGCGGTGCCGATGGGCGAGGAAGAGCTGCGCCCGCTGCTGAGCGGCAGCCTGTCGCTGGCGACGATCAACACGCACCAGCACTGTGTCGTGTCCGGCACCAAGGAGGCGGTCGCAGAGCTGGAGCAGGAACTGCTCGCCCAAGGCATCGCCTGCCTGCCGGTCAAGACTTCCCACGCTTTCCACTCGCAGCTGATGGAGCCGCTTGCAGAACCGTTTGCGAAGCTGGTGCAAAGCTTCAATCCGCAAGCTCCGCACACGCCGTTCGTCTCCAATGTCACCGGCACGTGGATCACCGCAGAGGAAGCGACCGACCCGGCCTACTGGGCGCGCCATCTCTGCCAGACCGTGCGCTTCGCCGACGGGGTGCGCGAACTGTGCCAAGACCAGGATCTGGTCTTGCTGGAGATCGGGCCGGGGCAGACGTTGACCAGCTTTGCCTTGCAACTGCAATCGTCCCCTGGCCGCATCGTCCTGCCGACCTTGCGCCCGGCGTACGAAAAGCGCAGCGACACCAGTTTCCTGCTCAGCACGATCGGTCAGCTTTGGCTCGCCGGAGTGCCCATCAACTGGAAGGGGATGTATCTGCAGGAACAGCGCCTGCGCGTCGCGCTTCCGACCTATCCGTTTGAGCGCAAACGCTATTGGATTCAAGCGAAACAAGGCGCCGGGAACCGCCTCATTTCCGATGATCATCTGTTGCGGGAACAAGATCTCCCGTCCACTGCCAAACTCGAGACCGGCCACGCCCGCCCGCAACTGGCGACCGCGTATGTCGGAGCCTCCAGCCGCGAAGAGCAGGCGATCGTCAGCATCTTCCAAGAGCTGCTCGGCATCCAAGGCGTCGGCGTGCACGACAACTTCTTCCAGCTCGGCGGGAACTCCCTGCTCGGCACGCAACTGATGTCGCGCCTGCGCAGCACATTCGGCATCGACTTGCCCCTGCGCACCTTGTTCGAACGGGAAACGGCAGCCGAACTGGCCGAGATCATCGCGGAACAGACCGTACAGGCTCCAAGCGTGGCAAGCGCTGTATCGTCCGGCATCCCGCGCCGCCCGGATGAGGTAAGCCCGCTGTCCTTCTCGCAGGAGCGCATCTGGGTGATGGAGCAGTTGGCGCCCGATCAGGCGGTCTATAACATCCCGTCCGCACTGGAGATGACCGGCCCGCTCGACCTCGACATCCTGGAGCGGAGCATCAACGAGGTCATCATGCGCCACGAAACGCTGCGCAGCACGTTCCAATTTGCTGACGGCGAGCCTTTTGTCGCCTATCTGCCCGCGTTTACACTGACCCTCGGCGTGGAAGACCTCCGCGATCTGCCGGACGACGAGCGCCGCGCGGAAGCTGTCCGCCTTGCCGCCGACTTGGCCCGCGCACCGTTCGATCTGCCGAACGGACCCTTGCTGCGCGCCACGGCGATGCGTATGGCGGACGACAAACACATGCTCGTGCTCGTCATCCACCACATCATCGCCGACGGCTGGTCGCTCGGCGTGCTGATCTCCGAGATCGCCAAGCTCTACGCCGCCTTCGCGCAAGGAGCGCCTTCGCCGCTGACCGGGCTGCCTCTGCAGTACGGCGATTTCGCCCATTGGCAAAAGCTGCCCGAGCAGCAGGCCGCACTCGACAGCCAGCTGGCCTACTGGAAACGGCAGCTTGGCGACGCGCACGAGCCGCTCGCGCTGCCGACCGACCGGCCACGCCCTGCCGTGCAGACGTACAACGGCGCGCGCACGAGCTTCACGCTGTCCAAGCCGCTTTCTGACGCGCTGCAACAAGTGAGCGCCCGCGAAGGAACGACGCTCTACATGACCTTGCTCGCCGCCTTCCAGACGCTGCTCGCCCGCTACTCCGGGCAGAGCGACATCCTTGTCGGCTCGCCGATCGCCGGGCGCAGCCTGCGCGAGACGGAAGAGCTGATCGGCGTGTTCGTCAACACGCTGGTGTTGCGCGGGAGGGTCGAGGACGGCATGAGCTTCCGCGATCTGCTGGCTCAAGTGCGCCAGACGTCGATCGACGCTTTTGCGCACCAAGACCTTCCGTTCGAAAAACTGGTCGCCGAGCTGCAGCCGGAGCGCAACATGGGCGTCTCGCCGCTGTTCCAAGTCATGTTCAACATGCTGAACGCGCCGCTGAAGCTGACCGTGCCGGGCGGGTTGACGCTGGAGACGGTCGAGCTCAACTCCGGCACCGCCAAATTTGACATCACGTTGGCGATGAGCGAGCGGGAACACGGCCTGATCGGGGAGTGGGAATACAACACCGATCTCTTCGACGCCGCGACGATCGACCGGATGATTGGCCATTTCCAAACGCTGCTCGAACAGGTCGTCGAGCGCCCGGATCGGCAGTTGCAAGAGATCCCGCTGTTGTCGCCGGCCGAGCAGCAATTGATGCTTCGCGACTGGAACGACACCGGCGCTCCGTATCGCGAGGACGCCTGCCTGCATCATCTGTTTGAAGAGCAGGCGGAGCGGACGCCGGATGCGACCGCGCTCGTTTTTGAAGATGAGGAGCTCAGCTTCGCCGAGCTGAACAACCGTGCCAACAGGCTGGCCGCACAGCTGCAAGCGGCGGGCGTCGGCCCGGACGACCCCATCGGGATCTGCATGGAGCGTTCGCTTGAGCTGGTCACCGCGATGCTCGCGGCGCACAAAGCGGGCGGCGCATACCTTCCGCTCGACCCGGGCTACCCGCAGGAGCGCCTGGCCTTCATGATCGCCGATGCCAAGCCAAAAGCGATCCTGACCCAGCCTGCACTCGCCGCCAAACTGCCGGGCTCAGCCGCTCAACTGCTGACCGTGACGGAAGCGGCTCAAAACGAACTCTATCCGAACCTTGCAAGCCCGGTGCGGCCGGATCATCTCGCCTACATCATCTACACCTCCGGCTCCACCGGCCAGCCCAAAGGCGTGCAGGTCACACACGGCAACGCCGTCAACCACTTCGCCGGAATGGACCGGGCGGTCGGCTGCAGCGAGCAGGATGTGATGCTCGCCGTGACTTCGATCGGCTTCGACATCTCCGTCCCGGAACTGTTCTGGACGATGTCGTGCGGCGCCAAAGTGGTGCTGCTCTCCGAACGGGAGATTCTCGAAGCGGGCATCAGCAGCGGCCCGTACGCCCTGAGCGCGCAGCTCGAACGCCACTGCGCGACGATGCTGCAAGGCACACCGTCCTTTATCGGTTCGCTCACCGCAGACGCTGCGGGGCTTACAGCCGCCGAACAACTGCAAAAAATCTTGCTCGGCGGCGAAGCGCTGCCACCGCTGCTGGCCGACCGTCTGAAAACGCAGACGAACGCCCGCATCTTCAACCTCTACGGCCCGACCGAAGCGACCGTCTACGCCACCGCCTACGAAGTGCAGGCGACGGGCCAGAGCGCCATCCCGCTCGGCCGTCCGCTCGCCAACCATGAGCTGTACATCCTCGACCGCCACCTGCAGCCGGTGCCGATCGGCGTGAAAGGCGAGCTGCACATCGGCGGCCTCGGGCTTGCAAAAGGCTATCTGGGGCGCGAGGAGCTGACCTTGGAGCGTTTCATCCCCAATCCGTTTGGCGCCGGACGCTTGTATAAGACGGGCGACCTCGCCAGCTACTTGCCGGACGGGACGGTGCTCTGCCACGGCCGCCTCGACCAGCAGGTGAAAGTGCGCGGCCACCGCATCGAGCCGGGCGAAGTCGAAGCGGCGCTGCTCTTGCAGTCCGGCATCCGTGAGGCGGTCGTCGTCGCCCGCGACAACACGCTGCTCGCCTATGTCGTCGGGGACAGCGGGGACGATCTTGATACAGACGCGCTCTACCGCTCCTTGCGCGGTATCTTGCCCGCCTACATGGTGCCGGGGCACATCGTGCCGCTCGATCGCCTGCCGCTCACCCCGAACGGTAAAATCGACCGCCGCGCCCTGCCTGCGCCGTTTGCAAAAGCGCGCAAGCGGGAGTATGTCGCTCCGGATACGGCGACCGAAAAGCTGCTGACCGGACTGTGGGCGGAACTGTTGAAGCTGGAGCCGGAGGTGATCTCCGTCCACGACAACTTCTTCCACATCGGAGGACATTCACTGCTGGCGACGCATGTGATCGCCCGCGTGCACAGAGAGCTCGGGGTCGAGCTGCCCCTGCGCGTCCTCTTTGAACAAGCCACCATCGCCGAACTGGCGCAATGCGTGGAGCAGACCGAAACGAGTCAAGATGCGCCGATCGTGCGCCGCGAGCGCGTGCGTTCCGCTAGAAAAAGATAATTTTGGAAAGGCAGCCCCCGCTCCTTGTCGGATGCGGGCTGGTTGCCTTTTTTCGAAGTTAAAGGGTTAAGACCATTTATTTTGCATTGTCGGATTGGTGGTAAAATAATAAAATGAGATCATATGTATTGAAATTCAGAGAGATACGACCTCGTATTGAGGTTTCGGTTTAACCTGATTAAGGAGAGTGGCGAGACGAGATGGCAGATTTCTATGTATTTCCTGTTTCGTTTTCACAGCAGCGACTGTGGTTTTTGGACCAGCTGATGCCTGGGAGCCCGGCATATAATCTAGCGGCAGCGCTCCGGATGGAAGGCGTGCTGAACAGGGAGGCGCTGGAGCGGACGTTAAAAGAGATCGTCAACCGCCACGAGTCCCTGCGCACCGTATTTGGCTTGGAGGACGGGCAGCCTGTGCAGAAAATCTTTGCGGATTGCGAACAAGAGCTTCCGATGATCGACCTGCAGCAGTTGCCGGACGCCGTGCGCCGCACAGAAGCGGAGCGGCTGACCGCGGAGGAAGCGCTGCGCCCGTTCGATCTGGAAACGGGGCCGCTGTTGCGGACGACGCTTTTACAAGTGGACGAGCAGGAGCATGTGCTCCTGATCACGATGCACCATATCATTTCGGACGGCTGGTCGATCGGGATTCTGGTCAGCGAGCTGAAGGCGCTGTACACGGCGTTTGCAAACGGGGAAGCGTCGCCGCTTCCCGAGTTGGAATTTCAATATGCGGAGTTCTCCGACTGGCAGCAGGAAGCGCTGCAAGGCGACTTTTTGGACGAGGATCTCGGCTATTGGCGGGACAAACTGGCCGGCAATCTGCCGGTGTTGCAGCTGCCGACCGACCGGCCGCGCCCGTCACAGCCGACCGATAAAGGGGGGGCGCTGAAGGTCAGACTGTCAAAAGAGCTGACCGAGCGGCTCAAAGAATCCGGGCGCACCGAACGCGCCACGCTGTTCATGACGCTGCTCGCCGCGTATCAGGTGTTTTTGCACCGCTACACGGGGCAGGAAGACATCCTGGTCGGCTCGCCGACGGCCGGACGCTATCTGGCAGAGGTGGAAGGGCTGATCGGCTTCTTCGTCAACAACCTCGTGATGCGCGGCGACCTGTCCGGCGCCCCGACGTTCGGCGAGTTTTTGGCGCAGGTGCGGCAGACGGCGCTCGACGCTTTCACGCATGAAAAAGTGCCGTTTGAGATGCTTGTCAAAGAGCTGCAGCCGGAGCGCAACATGAGCACGACACCGCTGTTTCAAACGATGTTTACCTTGAACGCGCCGCTCGCCTCCCTGGAGCTGCCTGGCTTGCAGGTGACCCGTTTGGAGCTGGAGAGCCCGGGGGTCAAATTCGACCTGCTCTTAGAGATGGTCGAAGAAGCGGAAGGTCTGGTCTGCATCTGGGAATACAAGTCCGAGCTGTTCGACGCGGAGACGATCGCGCGCATGGCGGCCAATTTCACCGTGCTGCTCGAAGGCATCGCCGCCGATCCGTCGCAAAAAATTGCCGACCTGCCGCTGATGACAGAAGCGGAGCGGCTGCAAGTCGTCGAGACGTGGAATGCGACCGCACGGGACTATCCGCAGCATGCACTCCTCCACGAGCTGTTCGAGCAGCAGGCGGAGCGGACGCCGGACGCAGTGGCGCTGGTCTTTGAAGGGGAGACGCTCACCTATCGCGAGCTGAACGAGCGCGCCAATGCGCTGGCCTCGCGCTTGGTGCAGCTCGGTGTGCAGCCGGATACGTTTGTCGGCGTCTGCATGGAGCGCTCGCTGGAACTGGTCGTCTCCTTGTACGGGGTGCTGAAGGCCGGAGCGGCTTACGTGCCGGTCGACCCGACCCTGCCGGCGGAACGTGTGGCGTACCTGCTGGAAGACTCGCAAGTGAACGTGGTGCTGACCCAGCAAAAGGTAGCCGGGGAGCTGCCGGTCGTGAAAGGCGCGCTGCTGATCGCCGTCGACGCGGAAGACTGGTCGCAGGACAGCACGGCCAACCCGGGCGTCCCGATCACGGCAGACCATCTGGCGTACATGATCTACACGTCCGGCTCGACCGGGAAGCCGAAGGGCGCGATGATTCCGCACCGCGGCGTCGTCAACCGCCTGTTGTGGATGCAGGACGAGTACGGCTTGACCGCAGACGACACCGTGCTGCAAAAAACGCCGATGTCGTTTGACGTGTCGGTCTGGGAGTTCTTCTGGCCGCTCCTGTTTGGCGCGCGGATGGTCGTGGCGCGTCCGGAAGGGCACAAGGACAGCGCCTACCTGCGCGATCTGATCAAAGCGCAGGGGATCACCACGCTGCATTTTGTGCCCTCGATGTTCCAGATTTTTGTGGAGGAAAGCGGGCTGGAAGCCTGCACCTCCCTGCGCCGCATCTTCTGCAGCGGCGAAGCATTGCCGTTCGATCTGCAGCAGCGCTCTTTCTCGCGCCTGCCCCATGTCGAGCTGCACAACCTGTACGGGCCGACCGAAGCGTCGATCGACGTTTCTTATTGGGCGTGCGAGCAAGATACCACCCGGCTGACCGTGCCGATCGGCCGTCCGGTGGCGAACACGCAGCTGTACGTGCTCGATGCGGGCTTGCGTCTCGTGCCGATCGGCGTGGCGGGCGAGCTGCACATCGGAGGCGTGCAACTGGCGCGCGGCTACCACAACCGCCAGGAGCTGACGGCGGAGAAGTTTATCGACAACCCGTTTGGCGACGGCAAGCTGTACAAGACGGGCGACTTGGTGCGTTTCTTGGCGGACGGCGTGATCGAGTACCTGGGCCGCCTCGACCATCAGGTGAAGATCCGCGGTTTCCGCATTGAGCTTGGCGAGATCGAAGCGCTGCTCGCCTTGCAGGAAAACGTGCGCGAGGCGGTCGTGATGGCGAAAGGCGACACGCTGGCGGCGTTTGTCGTGGCCGAAGCGGGCGTGACGGCACAAGACCTGCGCCGCAGTCTGCAAGAACAGCTGCCAGCGTATATGGTGCCGAACACGTTTACGTTCCTGCCGGAGATTCCGACCACGCCAAACGGCAAGGCGGACCGCAAGGCGCTGCTCGACCTCGTGCTGGCGGAGAAGCGCCCTGAGCAGGAGTACGTGCAGCCGCAAAGCGATCTGGAGCAGAAGATCGCGACGATTTGGCAGGATGTGCTCGGTGTGGAGCGCGTCGGGCTGTATGACAACTTCTTTGACCTCGGCGGACATTCGCTGCTGATCATGCAGGTGCATCGCCGCCTGCAGGAGGAGCATGCCTTCGAGATCACCGTGGTGCAGATGTTCCAGTATCCGACGGTGAGCATGCTGGCCGACTACCTCAGCCAGCAGACCAAGGCGGATGACAGCGCGAAGCCGGACCGCGCCGAGCTGCGCAAGGCGGCGCGGAGCACCGGGCGCAACGACATCGCCGTCATCGGGCTGGCCGGGCGTTTCCCAGGTGCCAACGATGTGCAGGAGTTCTGGGAAAACTTGCGCGACGGTGTCGAGTCGATCACGCACTTCACCGAAGAAGAGCTGATCGCTGAAGGACACGACCCGCAGATGCTGCAAGCGCCGAACTATGTGAAAGCGGCCGCAGTGCTGGAGAACATCGAGTGGTTCGATGCGGACTTCTTTGGCATCAACCCGCGCGAGGCGGAGATCATGGACCCGCAACACCGCATCTTTTTGGAAACGGCGTGGCAGGCTTTGGAGTCGGCAGGGTATGACTCGGAAGCGTATGACGGGTCGATCTCCGTGTACGCGGGCACCGGGCTCAGCCATTACCTGCTGTTCAATCTGCTCCCGAACCAAGAGGTGCTGGCGTCGGTCGGGCAGATGCCCGTCTTGATCGGCAACGGGACAGATCATCTGGCGGCACGGGTCGCCTACAAGCTGAACCTGAAAGGGGCGAGCCTTGGCGTTTCCACCGCCTGCTCGACCGCGCTGGTGTCGATCCACATGGCCTGCCAGAGCCTGCTCAACGGCGAGTGCGACATGGCGATGGCCGGCGGCGTGTCGGTGGCGGTGCCGCAGAAAAACGGCTACTTCCACGTCGAAGGCGGCATCTCGTCGCCGGACGGACATTGTCGCGCCTTCGATGCGGACGCCCAAGGCACGGTGCCGGGCAGCGGCACGGGCGTTGTGGTGCTGAAGCGCCTCGACGATGCGCTGCGCGACGGCGACCACATCATGGCGGTCGTCAAAGGCTCGGCGGTCAACAACGACGGTTCGCAAAAAGTCGGCTATACGGCGCCGAGCGTCGAAGGGCAGGCGGCCGTGATCTCAGAAGCGCTGGCCATCGCCGATGTGCATCCGGAGTCCGTTTCCTACATTGAAGCGCACGGGACGGCAACGCCGCTGGGCGATCCGATCGAGATGACGGCGCTGACTCAAGCGTATCGCAAGCACACCGAAGCGACGAACTACTGCGCGGTCGGCTCGGTGAAGAGCAACATCGGTCACCTCGATGCGGGGGCAGGGGCGGCAGGGTTTATCAAGACGGTGTTGTCGTTGTACAACGAGGAAATGCCGCCGAGTCTGCATTTTAAGCGGCCGAATCCGAAGGTCGACTGGGAGCGTTCGCCGTTCTTCGTCAATACGCAGCTTCGCGACTGGAGCCGCGGCGAAGAACCGCGCCGGGCGGCCGTGTCTTCGTTCGGCCTCGGCGGTAACAACGCCCATGCCGTGCTGGAAGAAGCGCCGCTGCAAGTGAGCGGTCCGACAGCGCGCGCGGCACAGCTGCTCCTGCTGTCGGCGAAGACGGAAGGGGCGCTGGAAGCGGCGACTGCCAACCTGAAAGCGCATCTGCAGAAGCACCCCGAGCAGAATTTTGCCGATGTCATCTACACGTTGCAGGCCGGCCGCCGCTCGTTTGAACACCGCCGCGCCATCGTGGTCAGCGGGCGCGAAGATGCCATGGAGGTGCTCGACACCCTCCCGCCGCGCCGCCTGCTGAACGGCTACCGTCACCCGATGGCTCCGGCCCGCCCGGTCGCGTTCCTGTTTGCAGGCACGGGCGACCACTATGTGAACATGGCTTCGGAGCTGTACAAGACGGAGCCGACATTTAAGCAGCATGTCGACCGATGCAGCGAATTGCTGATGCCGCATTTGGGATTGGATCTGCGCGACATCTTGTACCCTGAAGCAATCTCTGCAGAGCGGGACAGTGACTCCGACCAGCCGACAAGCGTGTCTGCGCCCGCTTTCGACCTGCGCAAAATGCTTCGCCGCGATGGTGAGAGCAACCCGCATGCGGACAAGCTCAATCGCACCGAATATGCCCATCCGGCGCTGTTCGTGATCGAATACGCCCTCACGCAGCTGCTGCAGGAATGGGGCATTCGTCCGCAGGCGCTGATCGGCTACTCGCTCGGCGAATACGTGGCCGCCTGCGTCGCAGGGGTCTTCTCGTTGGAAGACGCGCTGGCGCTCGTCGCCAAGCGCGCCAAGCTGATCCAAGCGCTGCCGAACGGCTCGATGCTCGCCGTGCCGATGAGCCCGGCCGATCTCGAACCGCTGCTCGGCGACACGCTGTCGCTGGCGACGATCAACACGCCGAACCACTGCGTCGTCTCCGGGCCGACCGAAGCGGTCGCCGCACTGGAACAACAGCTGCTCGGACGGCAGATCGCCTGCCTGCGCGTGCAGTCGTCTCATGCCTTCCACTCGCAGATGCTCGCACCGATCGCCGGCGAGTTCGCCGCACTGGTGCAGAGCTTCCAGCCGCAAGCGCCGCACACGCCGTTCGTCTCCAACGTCACCGGCACTTGGATCACCGCCGAAGAAGCGACCGACCCGTTCTACTGGGCGCGCCACATGTGCCAGACGGTGCGCTTTGCCGACGGTGTGACAGCGCTCTGCGAAGACCCGAATCTGCTGCTGCTGGAGATCGGCCCCGGCCAGACTCTGACCAGCTTTGCCCTTCAGCAGCTCGCCGACCGCATCGTGCTGCCGACCCTGCGCCCGTCGTACGAAAAGCGCAGCGACCTGCAGTTCCTGCTCGGCACGCTGGGCCAGCTCTGGCTCACCGGCGTCCCGCTCGACTGGCAAGGCCTGTATACGCATGAGCAGCGCCTGCGCGTGCCGCTCCCGACCTATCCGTTCGAGCGCAAACGCTACTGGATCGACGCCAAGCCGCAGCGTGCAGCAGCGGCCGCAGCCCAGCATGCTCTGCAGCAGACCGGCGAAACGGCAGCCCCGCAAGCACAGGCGAGCCAGGCCGTCCATGCACGCCCGCAGCTGGCGACCGCGTATGTGGAAGCGACCAATGATTTTGAGCGCGCGATTATCGCGATCTACCAGCAACTGCTCGGCATCGAAGGCGTCGGCATCCACGACAGTTTCTTCCAACTGGGCGGCAACTCGCTGCTCGGCACGCAGCTCGTCTCGCGCCTGCGCAGCGTCTTCGGCATCGACGTGCCGCTGCGCACGCTGTTCGAAGCGGAGACGGCAGCCGAGCTCGCCGCCGCCGTCCAAGCCAAAGGCGGCGTCGTCTCCGGCACTGCTAGCGCCGTTCCGGCCGCGCCACAGATCCCGCGCCGACCGGAAGGCGCCGTGCCGCTCACGTTCGCCCAAGAGCGCATCTGGGTGATGGAACAGCTCGAACCGGGCGGAGCTGCCTACAACATTCCGCTCGCTGTGGAGATGCACGGGCAGCTCGACCTGACCATCCTCACCCGCTGCATCAACGAAGTGATCGCCCGCCACGAGACGCTGCGCACCACGTTCAAGGCGGCCGGCGGCCAACCGGTCGTCGAATTCTCGGCGGAGCTGAAGATCGAAGTCGGCCTCGAAGACCTGACCGGCGTAGGCGTTGCGGAGCGCAGCGCAGCCGAAAACAGCTGTGCCTTCGACCTGGCCCGCCAGCCGTTCGATCTGTCAAACGGCCCGCTGCTGCGCGCGACGGCGATCCGCACGGCGGCAGACCGCCATGTGCTCGTGCTGATCATCCATCACATCATCGCCGACGGCTGGTCGCTCGGGGTGCTGATCCGCGAGATCGCCGCGCTGTATGAGGCGTTCTCCCAAGGCCAGCCTTCTCCGCTCGCCGAGCTTGCCATTCAATACAGCGACTTCGCGCATTGGCAGAAGACGCCGGAGCAGCAGGCGGCGCTCGATGAACATCTGGTGTACTGGAAAGAGCAGCTCAGCGGCTCGATCGAACCGCTCGCGCTGCCGACCGACCGTCCGCGTCCGGCCAACCAGACCTTCACCGGGGCGACCGAGTCGTTCACCATCTCCGGCGAAGTGACGTCCGCGCTGCAGACCTTGAGCGCGCAAGAAGGCGCCACGCTGTTCATGACGCTGCTCGCCGCCTACAAGGCGCTGCTCGCCCGCTACACCGGCCAGACCGACATCCTGATCGGCTCGCCGGTCGCCGGACGCAGCCGGCGCGAAGTGGAAGACCTGATCGGCGTCTTCATCAACACGCTCGTCCTGCGCAGCCAGGCGGAAGCGGACACCACGTTCCGCGCTTTCCTGCAAAACGTGCGTCAGACCACGCTCGACGCGATGGCACACAGCGAACTGCCGTTCGAAAAACTGGTCGAAGAGCTGCAGCCGGAGCGCAACACCGCCTATTCGCCGCTGTTCCAGGCGATGTTCAACATGCTGAACCAGCCGCTCACTCTGACCATGCCGGGCCTGACGCTCGATTCGAAAGAGCTCAATGCGGGCACAGCGAAATTTGACATCACCTTGACGATGCGCGAGACGGACAGCGGTCTCTACGGGGAGTGGGAATACAACACCGACCTGTTCGAAGCGGCGACGATCAACCGGATGATCGAGCACTTCCAGACCCTGCTTGCCGCCATCGCGGCACACCCGGAGCAGACGCTTGCCACCCTGCCGCTCCTGAGCGCAGCCGAGCAGCAGATCATGCTCCTCGACTGGAACAACACGGGCGCGGCTGCTGACGAAGCGGTCTGCATCCACCGCCTGTTCGAACAGCAGGTCGAACGCACGCCCGATGCGACTGCGCTGGTGTTTGAAGGCCGCGAGCTGACCTTCCGCGACCTGAACAACCGCGCCAACCACGTCGCCCGCGAACTGCAGGCGCTCGGCGTCGGCCCGGACGATCTCGTCGGCATTTACATGGAACGCTCGCCGGAGATGATGACCGCGCTGCTTGCCGTGCACAAAGCAGGCGGCGGCTACCTTCCGCTCGACCCGAGCTATCCGCAGGACCGCCTGGCCTTTATGATCGAAGACGCCGCGCCGAAAGTGCTGTTGACCCAGGCCGCGCTTGCCGGACAACTGCCGCCGCATGCGGCGCAGGTGCTGCAAGTCACCGCCAAGACGCCGGAGGGCGAACTGCCGAACCCGGCCAGCGCGGCAGAGCCGGAGCATCTCGCCTACATCATCTACACCTCCGGCTCGACCGGCAAACCGAAAGGCGTCATGGTTGAGCACCGCCATGCATACCGCTTCTTCCTCGGCATGGACGGTGCGGTCGGCTGTGGGGCCGGGGACGCGATGCTCGCCGTCACGTCGATCGGCTTTGACATCTCGGTGCTCGAACTGTTCTGGACGCTGACCCGCGGTGCGAAAGTCGTGCTGATGACCGAACAGGAAGTGATCGAAGCGGGCGTGTCGTTCAGCGACTATTCGCTGAAAAAGCAACTCGTGCGCCACCGCGCGACGATGCTGCAATGCACCCCGTCGCTGATGGGCATGATCACCGCAACACCGGAAGGCATCAGCGCTCTGCACGGCTTGCATAAAATCCTGCTCGGCGGCGAAGCGATGCCGCTGGCGCTGGCCCGCCTGCTGAAGACGGAGACAGACGCGCGCCTGTTCAACATGTACGGGCCGACCGAAGCGACCGTCTGGGCGACGGTGTACGAAGTGACCGCGCCGGAAGCTTTGACGACCATCCCGCTCGGCCGCCCGATCACCGGCTACACGCTGTACATTTTGAACGAACAGCTTCAACCGGCGCCGGTCGGCGTCGGCGGCGAACTGCACATCGGCGGCGCCGGCGTCACGCGCGGCTATCTTGGCCGCCCGGAGCTGACGGCAGAACGCTTCATCCCGAATCCGTACGGCGACGGCCTGCTCTACAAGACGGGCGACCTCGCCGCCTACCTGCCGGACGGGTCGGTCAAGTTCCTCGGCCGCCTCGACCATCAGGTGAAAGTGCGCGGCTACCGCATTGAGCTGGGCGAGATCGAAACGCGCCTCGCCGAGCATGCGACGATCCGCGAAGCGGTCGTCATCGCCCGCGACAACAACCTGATCGCCTACGTGGTCACAGAAGACGGACTCGAACCGCAGAGCGCCGATCTGCGCGCCCTGTTGCGCGAGACCTTGCCCGACTACATGGTGCCGTCGGCGTTCGTGCATCTCGAAGCGATGCCGCTTACGCCAAACGGCAAAGTCGACCGCAAAGCGCTGCCGGCAGTAGACGGCGTCGGCCTCAGCGCCGAGCAAGCGTACGTTCCGCCGTCGACCCCGCTGGAATTCGCCTTGACCACGATCTGGAGCGAAGTGCTGCGCGCCGATAAAATCGGCGTCCAAGACGACTTCTTCGCCCACGGCGGCCATTCGCTGCTGGCGACGCAGCTCGTCTCGCGGATCATCTCCGATCTGGGCCTGACGATCACGCTGCGCGACGTGTTCAACAACCCGACCCTGCGCGACATGGCGCGCCTGTTGCAGAACCGGACGGAAGGCACGACGGCCGAACTGGCGCCGGTGCTGCCGGGCTCCCGCGAACGGGAGCGCGACGCCTCCTACTCGCAGCAGCGCCTCTGGTTCCTCGAACAGCTGGAGCCGGACAATGTGGCGCACAACGTGCCGGAGATCCTGCGCATCCAAGGCAAGCTCGATCTCGAGATAGTCGAGCGAAGCTTGCAGGCGATGTTCCGCCGCCACGACAGTCTGCGCACCAACTTCATCGACCGCGACGGGCAGGCGATGCAGGTGGTCGAGCCGGCCGACACGTTCAAATTCGCCTTGAACGTCATCGACCTGACCCATCTGCCGTACGAAGCGCGCGATGCTGAAGCGCAGCGCATCGCGGAAGAGGTGACCAACACGCCGTTCGACTTGAGTCAAGACCTGCTGCTGCACTTGAAGCTGGTCAAGATCAGCGACGAAGAGTATGTGGCGGCACCGGTCTTCCACCACATCATCACCGACGCCTGGTCGATGGGCGTGTTCTTTACGGAGATGCAGGCGCACTTCGAAGCGTTCACCGCCGGGCAGGAGCCTGACCTGCCGGAGCCTGTTCTGCAATTCTCCGACTACGCGGTTTGGCACCGCGACTGGCTGGAAGGGGAGAGCCTGCAGGCGCAGCTGGCATTCTGGCAAGAGCGGCTCAAAGGCGACCTGCCCGTGCTGCAGCTGCCGTCCGACCGTCCGCGCCCGCAAGAGCGCACGCACGAAGGCAGCCACCACTCGCTGCATCTGTCGGTCGAGCTGACCCAGAAGCTGCACCAGCTCTGCAAGCAGGAAGGCACGACGATGTACATGACCCTGCTCACCGCGTACAAGACGCTGTTGCACCTGTACTCCGGGCAGACCGACATCCTCGTCGGCTCGCCGATCGCCAACCGTCAGAAAAAAGAGCTGGAAGGGCTGATCGGCTTCTTCGTCAACACGCTGGTCATGCGCACCGAGCTCTCGCCGGAGCTGACTTTCCGCGAACTCCTGCAGCGCGTGCGGAACCTGGCGCTCGACGCCTATGCCAACCAGGACGTGCCGTTTGAAAAACTGGTCGAGAAGCTGGCGCCGAAGCGCAGCCTCAGCCACTCGCCGATCTTCCAGACCATGTTCACCTTGCAAAACCCGCACCGGGGCGGTGCGCAGAGCCTGCAGATGCCGGGCATGTCGGCGGAAGCGGCCGGCCTGAAGCTCACCCGCCTCGGCGTTGAGAAAAAAGCGGCCCAGTTCGACATTCAGCTGCTGATGGCCGATGGCGCAGACGGCCTGCGCGCCGAGTTCGAATACGCGACCGACCTGTTTGACGAAGCGACGATCGCCCGCATGGCCGAGCACTTCGAACGCTTGCTGCAGCATATCGTCGACGCGCCAGATGCCAAGCTGACCCACCTGCATCCGTTCACCGACGGGGAAGCGGAGCGGCTGTTTGCGAAGCGCTCGATCCACCTGCCGCAAGCGGAGCAGCGGCAACCGGCTGCCAAACCGGCCTTCCTTGCGCCGCGCACGCCGCTGGAAGCCGAACTGGCCGACATTTTCAAAGCGGTCTTCAGCTTCGAGAAGATCGGCGTGCACGATGACTTCTTCGAGCTCGGCGGACACTCGCTGCTCGCCACGCGCGCCGTCGCGCGGATCAATCAGCAGTTTGACGTGCGCCTGCCGCTGCGCGCCTTGTTCGAAGCGCCGACCATCGCTGAGCTCGCCGCGCTGATCGAAGCGGGTGGCAGCGCCTCCCAAGCGCCGGAGCTGACCCCGATTCTGCCGGTGCCGCGCGACAGCCATCTGCCGCTGTCGTTCGCGCAGGAGCGCCTCTGGTTCCTCGACCAGCTCCAGCCGGGCACCGCGCTGTACAACATCCCGGTCGCGCTGCGCCTGCAAGGGACGCTCGATGAAGATGCGCTTTTGCAGAGCTTCCAGGCGGTGATCCACCGCCACGAGTCGCTGCGCACGACGTTCCACAACGCCGCGGGCCAGCCGAAGCAGGTGATCGCCGAGACGCTGCCGCTTTCGATGCCGGTGCTGTCTGTCGCCAACGAAGCGGAAGCCCGCCTGCTGGCGAAGGCGGAGGCCGAGCAGCCGTTCGATCTGCTCCACGGACCGCTCCTGCGCGTGAAGCTCTTGCGCATCACAGAAGACGACCATCTGCTCGTTGTCACCATGCACCACATCATCACCGATGAGTGGTCGATGGGCATCCTGATCGATGAGATGGCCGCCTGCTACCGCGACTATGCGGCAGGCAATACGCCATTCCCGATGGAGCTGCCGGTGCAGTATGCCGACTATGCGGCGTGGCAGCGCGAGCGCCTGCAAGGAGAGTACATGCAACAAGAACTCGGGTACTGGAAACAGCAGCTCGGCGGTCAACGTGCCGTCCTGCAGCTGCCGACTGACTACCCGCGCCCGGCGGTGCTGACCAACGAAGGCGCCAGCATCTCCTTCTCGCTGAGCGAAGAGCTGACAGAACAGTTGAACCTGCTCAGCCGTCAGGAAGGCGCGACGTTGTACATGACGCTGCTCTCCGCGTTTAACACCTTGCTCTACCGGTACACGGGCCAGGAGGACATCTTCGTCGGCTCGCCGATCTCCGTGCGGGGTCGGGAAGAGGTGGAGCCGTTGATCGGCTTCTTCGTCAACACGCTGGTGCTGCGCACCGACCTGAGCGGCATGCCGAGCTTCCGCAGCCTGCTCGCCCGCGTCCGCCAAACGGCGCTGGATGCGTATGCGCATCAGGAAGTGCCGTTTGAGAAGCTGGTCGAAGAGCTCCAGCCGGAGCGTTCGATGAACGTGTCGCCGCTGTTCCAAGTCCTGTTCACGTTGCAAAACACGCCGCGCGGCACCTTGGAAGCGCAAGGACTGCGCCTGACGCCGGAGCCGCTCGACAGCCAGACGGCGAAGTTCGAGCTGAGCCTGACGATGATCGAGACGGCAGACGGCTTGACGGCGATGCTCGAATACAACACCGACTTGTTCGCGGCCGACACTATCGAACGCATGGCCGGACATTTCGAAACGTTGCTCCAAGACATCGCCGCGCGTCCCGATGCAACGCTCGTCGACCTGCAGCTGCTCACAGTGGCAGAAGAGCAGCAACTGCTCCACGAGTGGACGGAGATCCAAGCGCCGCCGTCCGAGCTGAAGTGCTTCCATCAGCTCTTCGCCGAACAAGCGGCCCGCACGCCGGACGCGGAAGCGGTGATCACGGCGACAGAACGCCTGACCTACCGCGAGCTCGACGAGCGCGCCAACCGTCTGGCGCACTACCTGCAAAAGCAAGGCGTCGCGCCGGAATCGCTGGTCGCGCTCTGCCTGGAGCGCACCACGTGGATGATCACCGCCGTGCTTGCCGTACTGAAGGCGGGCGGCGCTTATGTGCCGATCGACCCGACCTATCCGCCGGATCGCATCGCCACGATGCTTGGCGTCTGCACGCCGCCGCTCCTGCTCACCGATCAGGACACGGTGTGGGAGACGGAAGCCCGAGTTCTGCAGCTGGCAGATCTCACCGCGGCGTTGGAAGCGGAGCCGGCACACTGCCCGCCGAGCAGCGTGCAGCCGCATAACCTCGCCTATATCATCTTCACCTCCGGCACGACCGGCGTGCCCAAAGGCGTGATGATCCAGCACGATACGCTGCATACGGTCAGTGAGAGCTGGTCCGGACAGTATGGCATGGACGCGTACAGCCCGCGCAGCCTGCAGGTGTCGTCGATGTCGTTTGACGTCTTCGTCTGTGACATGATCCTCTCGCTGCTCACCGGCGGCGCGCTGGTGATCTGCCCGAACGAGACCCGCCTGGATCTCGACGGACTGTACCGGTTGATGCAAGAAGAAAAAGTCGAACTGCTCAACGCCACGCCGGGCTTGGTCGTGCCGCTGCTGGAGCACATCTGGCAGCACCACCTGCCGCTTGGCGACTTGAAGCTGGTGCTGGTCGGCTCCGACGCGTTCGCTGCGGCCGACTATGTCACGCTGCTGGAGCGCTTTGGCGACCGCGTCCGCATCGCCAACTGCTACGGCATCACCGAGACGACGATCGACTCCAGCAATTTCGAAGCGACGCATGGCGAATACGATCCGCGCTGGTCGGGGATCGTGCCGATCGGCCGCCCGATCGGCAATACGCGGATGTACGTCCTCGACCGGAACGGGAAGCCGCAGCCGATCGGGATCGCCGGCGAGCTGTACATCGGCGGCAGCGGCGTCGGGCGCGGGTACTACAACCGTCCCGACGCGACCGAAGAGCGCTTCGTGCCGAGCCCCTTCGTGCCGGGTGAGCGTCTGTACCGCACCGGAGACATGGCGCGCTGGCTGCCGGGCCGCATCGTGCAGTACCTCGGCCGCCTCGACCATCAGGTCAAGCTGCGCGGCTTCCGCATCGAGCTGAGCGAGATCGAAGCGGTGCTGAACGAGCATCCGTCGGTCGCCCGCTCGGTGGTCAGCGTCTGGGAAAACGACCTCGCCGCCTACTACATCGGCGACGAAGTGCCGGTTGCCGAACTGCGCAACGCGCTCAAAGAGCGCCTGCCGATCCACATGGTGCCGAGCTTCTACATGCGGCTCGACGAACTGCCCTTCTCGCCGAACGGCAAGGTCGACCGCAAAGCCCTGCCCATGCCGGAGCGCGGCCAGCGCGAAGCGGAATATGTTGCGCCGTCCACGCCGACGGAAGAACATCTCATGCAGATCTGGTCTGAGCTGCTGATGCTCGACAAGATCTCGGTCCACGACAACTTCTTCCACATCGGCGGACACTCGCTGCTCGCCACGCAGTTGGTGTCCCGCGTGCAGACCGAGTTCGAGGTTCAACTCCACCTGCGCGACCTCTTTGAAAAAACCACCATCGCCGAACTCGCACAGGCGGTCGACGCCGCCGAGAAAATCGTAGCGGAAGAGATGATCATCAAGCGCCGTGAGCGCACGCGAAGAAAATAAAAAAACAAGAAAATCCAGTATATCCTACTGGGTTTTCTTGTTTTAGAATAAAGAGATAAACAAGGGGGATTGAACGATGACCACGAACAGCTTGATGACCCATCTGGAATGTTCCAAATGCGGCACCGTCCATGATGCGGACAAGCTCCAGCAGCTCTGCCGGGAGTGTGCCGCACCACTGCTCGTCCGCTACGACCTGCAAGCGGCAGCCAAAATGCTGAAAAAAGAAGACCTGCTTACCCGTCCGGCCAGCTTGTGGCGCTACAAAGAGCTGCTCCCGGTGCGCGACGAGCGAAACATCGTCTCCTTCGGTGAAGGGATGACGCCGATCTACACCGCTCCCCGCGCCGGGACGAAAGCGGGCGTGCCGAACTTGTACATCAAAGATGAAGGCATTCTGCCGACCGCCACGTTCAAAGCCCGCGGCGCGGCGGTCGGCGTCTCAAAAGCCAAAGAAGTTGGCGTGAAGACGTTGGCCATGCCGACCAACGGGAACGCCGGTGGCGCATGGGCGCTGTACGCGGCCCGCGCCGGCATCCAGTCTTACATCGTGATGCCGGAAAATGCGCCCAAGATCACCCGCAACGAGACGGCCGTCTCCGGGGCAGACCTCTACCTCGTCAACGGCGTGATCTCCGATGCCGGCAAAATCGTCGGCAAAGCGGTCGGCGAAAACGGCTGGTTTGACGCGTCGACGCTGAAAGAGCCGTACCGCATTGAAGGCAAAAAGACGATGGGCTACGAGATCGCCGAGCAGTTCAACTGGGAGGTGCCGGACGTGATCCTCTACCCGACAGGCGGCGGCGTCGGCCTGATCGCCATCTACAAAGCGCTGCAGGAACTTCAGGCGATGGGCTGGATCGGCGAGAAAATGCCGCGCCTCGTCTCCGTGCAGGCGAGCGGCTGCGCACCGATCGTCAAAGCCTGGCAGGAAGGCAAACGCGAGTCGGAGTTCTGGCCGGACTCCGATACGATCGCCTTTGGCGTCAACGTGCCGAAAGCGCTCGGCGACTTCCTCGTCCTCGAAGCGGTCTACAACACGGATGGCTGTGCGATCGCCATCGACGACGAAGATACATTGCGTGCGCAACAGACGCTGGCCAGCCTCGACGGCGCGTTCATCTGTCCGGAAGGCGCCTCGTTGTATGCGGCCGTCGAGCAGCTGAAAGCGCAAGACTGGCTGAACGAGAACGACAAAGTGCTCCTGCTGAACACCGGTGCGGGCTTGAAATACCCGAACACCGTGCAGATCAACCCGCCGCTGCTCCAGCCGGGTGACGACCTGCCGAACGGGTAAACACAGAAAAAGCCTGCCGCTCAAGAGGAGCGGCAGGCTTTTCTGCTGGAAGGGCTAGATCCGGATATCGATCGCCTGCCCGCGTGTCGGGTCGAGCGCAGCCAACTGGTTGACGATCTGCAGCTGAGCGGGCGCGGCAGCTTGGGACTGGCCCAGCGCCATCGCCTGTTTGAGCGCCCAGAGATTGACCGCCTGTTGCACACTGGATACGTCCATGGATATACACCTCCACTTTGTTCCAGTATAAACGATCGAATCTAGCATCTCCAGAGTTTTGTTAAGATATTAGCGAGTATGTGCGTGCAGGAAGAACGCCGCGACCCGCAGAACAAGACAGGTAAGAGAGTTTGAGAGGAGTGTCGTTCATGCTGGCAGCACTGACCCCCGCCTTGCAGCGAATGATCGAAGCAGCGCGCGGAACGTATGGGATCTCCATCTACCATCTGGAATCGCAAAGCGAGTTTACCTATCAGCCTGACGAATGGTTTTACGCCGCAAGCATCATCAAAGTCCCGATCATGGCAGCGGTGTTCGATCAGGCGTTCAAAGGCAACCTGCGCTTTGAGGAAAAGATCGCCTTGCGCGCCGAAGACATGGTCACCGGCTCCGGGCTGCTGCAAAATCTCAGCCCGGGCCTCGAGCTGTCGATCTACGACTACACGATGCTGATGATCATCGACAGCGACAACACGGCGACCAACATCCTGATCGACCGCATCGGCACGCAGGCGATTCAAGACGCGATGGCCGAATGGGGACTGACCGGGAGCGGTTTTTACAACAAGATCTCCGTCATCCCGGCCAAGATTGAAAACTACAACAAGATCACGCCGCGCGACATGACCCATCTGCTGAAGCTGATCGCCGACGGCAAAGTTGTCTCCTGGCGTGCCTGTGCCGAGATGGTCAAGATCATGAAACAGCAAAAATACAACGAAGGCCTGCCGAGCCTGCTCCCGACCCAGGACGGCCCGGTCGGCGTTCTGCCACTCTGGGAGTGCGCGCACAAGACCGGCTGGGTGAACGGCACCGACCACGACATGGGGCTGCTCTATTTCCCGCGCAATACGTTTGCCGTCTCCGTGTTTAGCAAAAACATCATCGAGCGCAAAGACGCGCATGGACTGATGGGGCAGATCGGTCGACTGCTCTATGACACATGCGAACAGCCTATCCGGTAACGGATGGGCTTTTTAGCTGACCACCGAGCAGGCTTAAATCTAGTGATTTGATTGAAATCTGACAATTTGTATGGTAGACTTGTCCATGTTGAGAAATTGGCCGAATCTGAAACATTTTCAGTACGGGGGAGATTTTAGATTTTTGGGGTGAACCGCCTGCGGGCGGAGGGTTGCTCTCGACCCGAACCCGTCAACTAACCTCGGAGGCCTTACGGGAGGTCTACATATCATATGAAGCGTTTTGTGCAAACTCTGTTGCTGGCAACATTCGTCACCATGTCTCCGCTGGCGGTAACGGACGCGCTGGCAGCGCCTGCTCCGTACGGACCGCAGATGCTGCAGGTCGGCTCCACCGGCGCTGACGTCACGAAACTTCAGCAGGACCTGCGTCTGCTCGGGTTCTTCAGCTATCCGGAGAACACCGGCTACTACGGTGAAATCACCGCGACGGCGGTCAAGAAGTTCCAAGCGGCCAACGGCCTTGAACAAAACGGCAAAGTCGGCGCGACCACCGGTCCGCTGATCGAAGCGAAAGCAGCCAAGCTTCGCCCAGCCACCCCGAAAGTGGTCGACACGGCGATGAAATATGTCGGTGTTCCGTACCAATGGGCGGGCAACACGCCGAGCGGCTTTGACTGCTCCGGCTATGTCACCTACGTGTTGGCGCAATATGGCGTGCAAGCTCCGCGCATCGCCGCAGACATGTATGCAGGCGGTTCCGCCACAGCAGCTCCGGAACCGGGCGATCTCGTCTTCTTCTCCACCTACGGCCCGGGCGCAACTCATGTCGGCATCTACATCGGCAACGGCCAATTCGTTTCCGCTACCTCTTCGGACGGCGTCAAAGTCGATTCGCTGAACGGCGGCTACTGGGGCGCACGTTATCTTGGAGCCCGTTCCTACATCTAATACCTAACTCTAGAGTTCCGAAGCGGGCGTCCTGTCGACGGCCGCTTCTTTTTGTTTTTATTAGACTACAAAGTACTAACGTCTGCCAAGCTCAACCATTTCATCACGCTGGGAATGTTGGAAGAAACCGTCAATTGGCTAACCAAACACATTTCCAATCTGAGATAATTCGGTAAAAAATTACCATTCGTGTCGAAAAGGATTTCTTTGTTCTTTTGTCTAATAGAAACAATACAACAGTATAGCAACAAACGAAAAAGCCTCTGTCCTTCCCTCGAGCCGGGAGCAGAGGCTTTTTCGCGTTTGGCCGATTTATTGGCAGAATCTTCTCTTCTGTGATATTCTCTACAGGTGGATGGAATGCTACTACAACGGGATTCCCTTTTGAGGTGAAAACAAGAATGTTAAAACAACTGATTCCCGATCTCTATGTAGAGTCGGTTTTTCACATTGACCTGGATGAACTGCAGCAGCGCGGGGTCAAAGGCATCATCACCGACCTTGACAACACGCTGGTGCGCTGGGATGAGCCGGACGCGACGCCGAAGCTGATCGAATGGCTCGATCATGTCCGCGATACCCGCGGGATCAAAGTCTGCGTCGTCTCGAACAACAAAGACCACCGCGTCGAGAAGTTCTCGAAGCCGTTAAACATCCCGTTCATCGGCCGCGCCCGCAAACCGAAGCGCGCGCCGTTTCTGCGCGCTTTGGAAGTGCTCGGCACCAAGCGCGAAGAGACGGTCGTCATTGGCGACCAGCTGTTTACCGACGTGCTCGGCGGCAATCGCATGAACATGTATACGATCCTCGTCATGCCTGTGGCCGACAAAGAATGGATCGGCACCAAAGTGCTGCGCGCGATGGAACGCGTTGCGTTTTCGATCTTGCGCCGCCGCGGAATGATTCCTTGGGAGTGAACAACGAATGTCTGAATTTGATTTGACTTGTACCGGCTGCGGCATCGCCATCCAGACCGAGGAAAAAGAAAAGCCGGGCTATGCCCCGCTGAATTCGGTGATCGAACGCGAATATCCGGTCTGCCAGCGCTGTTACCGCATCAAGCACTACAGTGACGTGGCGCCCGTCTCGCTCGACAACGAAGGGTTCCAGAAGATTCTCCGCGACATCGGCAAGCGTCCGGCCCTGGTCGTCAAAGTGGTCGACCTGTTCGATTTCGCCGGGTCCTGGGTAAAAGAGATCAACAAATACGTCGGGAAGAACCCGATCATCCTCGTCGCCAACAAAGCGGACCTGCTGCCGAAGGTGACCAATTTTGAACGCGTCGAGTTCTGGCTGAAAAAAGAAGTCGAGAAACAAGGCGTCCGCGTCGACGACATCATCCTGATCTCGGCGAAAAAGCGGATCAACATCGAATTTGTCAAAGAGGCGATCGACCAGCGCATCGGCAACAAAGACGTCTATGTCGTCGGCACCGCCAACGTCGGCAAATCGACGTTGATCAACGGCCTTTTGAATCTCTACGGCCATGAAGAAGGCGCGGAGATCACCACGTCCCGCTATCCGGGCACCACGCTGTCGACGATCCGGATGGATCTGCCAAACCACAGCGGCGATCTGATCGATACGCCGGGAATCATGACGACGCATCGCTTGACCGACCTCGTCTGCCCGAAATCGCTGCGCGACATCACGCCGGAAGGTTACATCAACCCGAAGACCTACCAGCTGAACGACCAGCAGACCTTGTTCCTCGGCGGCTTGGCGCGCTTCGACTACGTGGAGGGGCCGAAGCAGGGCTTCTCCGTCTATGCGGCCAACCAGCTGAACGTGCACCGCACGAAGCTGGAGCGGGCGGACGAGCTGTACGCCAACCATCTCGGCACGCTGCTCACCCCGCCCTGCGACGCGTGCCCGGACTCTTTGCGCGGTCTCGTGCCGCACCGGATCACCTTGAAGTCGGGCCACCCGCAGGACATCGTGATCTCCGGGCTCGGCTGGATCACCGTGCGCGGCATGCATTACACGCACGTGGTCGTGCATGTGCCCAAAGGCGTTGAGGTGCACACGCGCCGCGCCTTGATTTAACGCAGCAGTCGAAATTGCCGTTCTAGCAGAGGGCGTTCGTTTGTCATATTTCAACATAACTCCCCATACACCTTAGATACACACCTTAAAAGGGCGGAGGGGATCTGTTTGGAAACGATGACAAAAGAGCGCCGTCGATTTATCAAACGATTTGTCATGAATGGGTCGGGCTGCGAAGAACTGCGCATTGAGCAACTGATGAACGATCTGCGCCATGAGGTGCAAGCGGTGCGCGAAGAGCAGCCGGAGCTGTCCGACTACCAGCTGTACGATCTGACTTTCTCGTTCCATGAAAACGGCATGATGGTACAGATGGAATTCCGTCGCTAATCGGAAGACCCGCGGTTGCGGGTCTTTTTTCTATGCATTACACTGAAGAAAAAGGGGAGATGGACATGCTTTCCAGTTCGACAATGTGCGTGGGGCTGTTCGGGTATCCGGTCGCACACTCCAAGTCCCCGCAGATGCACAACGCCGCATTTGCCCGGCTTGGCCTCGACTGCGCGTATCTGGCTTTTGCGGTCGAGCCGGAGCGCTTGCCTGACGCTGTGGCCGGCATTCGCGCGCTCGGCTTGCGCGGAGTCAACGTGACGATCCCGCATAAAGTCGCCGTGCTGCCTCTGCTCGACAAGATCTCCCCGGAGGCGGAGTTGATCGGGGCGGTGAACACGATCGTCAACGACGGAGGTGTTTTGACCGGCTACAACACCGACGGCATCGGCTACTTGTCCGCCCTGCAGGAAGAGACGGGCATCGAGATCCAAGGCAAGCGGGTGCTGCTGCTCGGCGCAGGCGGCGCGGCGCGCGCGGTTGCGGTGCAAATGGCTTTGAACGGAGCGGAGCGCCTCGTGATCGCTGCCCGGCAGCAGGAGCGAGCGGCGGAGTTGGCGGCGCATCTGCGCACGCATGCAGCGGCAGACGGCATCACGATGGAAGAGGCAGCAGCGGAGCTTGCCGAGTACGACCTGATCATCAACACCACGCCGGTTGGCATGCATCCGCAGACCGACGCCGTGCCGGTGCCCACCGCGGGCCTGCAGGCGGGGCAACTGGTCAGCGATCTGATCTACAACCCGCGCCAGACCCGCTTTTTGCACGAGGCGAAAGCGCGCGGTTGCGTGGTCTCCGGGGGCTTGGGCATGTTTGTGCACCAAGGCGCGCATGCGTTTCAGCTCTGGACGGGTGAGCGGGCGCCGGTGGATGTGATGCGGCAAACGGTGGAATCCTGCTTGTAGAAGTGCTATACTCAATCTTTGGTACCAAGCCTCAGAACAAGAAGGAGTATGAACCATATGCTGACTGGAAAACAAAAGCGTCATCTGCGCGCGCTGGCTCACCACGTAACCCCGGTGACCCAAGTGGGCAAAGGCGGCGTTTCTGACAACATGATTGAACAGATCAACCTGGCGCTGGAATCGAAAGAGCTGATCAAGATCTCGATCCTGCAGAACTGCGAAGAGGACAAGAACGTCGTCGCCCGTGACCTCGCGGAGCGCTCCGGCGCCGAGCTGGTGCAACTGATCGGCAAGACGGTCGTCCTGTACAAGGAGTCGAAAGAAAACAAACAGATCGAACTGCCGCGCTAACCTGCAGCAGCACGAAGAGAGCAGAGGAGGTGCTGACGGTGCGTCTTGGCATCTTTGGCGGCACCTTCGACCCGGTACACATCGGCCATCTGGTCGCCGCGCAAGTGGCGCTGGAGCAGGCCGGCTTGGACAAGGTGCTGTTTGTGCCGGCCGGGGTGAATCCGCTGAAAGTCGGCAAGAAGATCTCGGCGGGCGAGCATCGCCTGCGCATGGTGCAACTCGCGCTGGAAGGCGCGCCGCAGTTTGCGGCCAGCGACTGGGAAGTGAATCGCCCGGGACCGTCGTTTACGGTCGACACGTTGGAGCACTTTCACGCTGAGCACCCGGAGGCGGAGCTGTTTTTCATCATCGGAGCGGACAACCTGCACATCCTGCCCAAGTGGCGCGCGGTCGACCGGATCATGGAGCTGGCGACCGTCCTCGCCGTCACGCGACCGGGCTTTGACCTGAAGACCAGCGCCTGCACGGCGCTCGCGCTCCATCCGGAAGTGGCGTGCCGCGTTCAGTATGTGGAGATCCCGGGACTTGACATCTCCTCCACATGGATCCGTGAGCGTCTCGTAAAGAATCTTTCGGTTGAGCATCTCGTTCCCCAAAAGGTCATAGGGTATAGTGAGGAGAACAAGTTGTATGAACGAATCCCAGATTAAAGAACTCATTCGTCAGACCTTGAGTCCGCGCCGCTTCCAGCACGTCAGCGGCGTTGTCGAGGCGGCCGACCAGCTCGCCCGACGCTTTGGCGTCGACGTGGAAAAAGCGCGCCTCGCCGCGTGGATTCACGACTATGCGCGGGAATGGCCGGTCGACAAGTGGTACGAGACGGCAAAGGAACGGGGCGTGGACCCCGCTTTCTTTGAAGTGGCGGAGATGTTGCACGGACCGATCGCCGCGTCGATGCTCGGCGATGTCTTCGGCCTTGAAGACGAAGACATCGCAGATGCTGTGCGCTATCACACCTCCGGGCGCGCCGGGATGACACCGCTGGAAAAAGTGGTGTGCTTGGCAGACTACATAGAAGCGGGCCGCGACTATCCGGCCGTCCACGACCTGCGCGAAAAAGCGGAAGCGGACCTCGACCTGGCCCTGGCTTCCGCGTTCGACAACACGATTCGCTTCCTGCTCGACAAAAACAAGCCTATTTTTCCACTGACCATCGTGGCGCGCAACGATTTGTGGCGTGCGCTGAAGGACAGGCGGACACTTTAATGCCACACCTCGAATATACTGTACTACCTGTAGTCCCAAACTTACTTAGGAGGCATGCAAATGAGCGATCGAGTCTTGGAATTGGCGCGTAATGCGGCTGACGCTGTCGCAGATAAGAAAGCGAATGATGTGGTGGTTCTTGATATACAAGGACTGTCGGTGATCGCTGATTATTTTGTAATCTGCAGCGGGAATTCCAACACTCAAGTGCAAGCAATCGCAAATGGCGTGCGCGAAAAACTTGCCAAGCGAGGAAGCATCATCAAATCGATGGAAGGTTATGATGAGGCACGGTGGGTTTTGCTTGACTTTGGTGATGTCGTGGTTCATGTGTTCCGCCAAGAGGAACGCGAATTCTACAACCTGGAGCGCGTCTGGGGGGACGCGAAACAGCTGAGCATTGTGTAACGAGAGGACCATCCGGTGAAGGATCACGAACAAAGCTACGGGGAATTTGCCTACTTCTACGACCAGTTGATGCAGGATGCCCCGTACGAATCTTGGATGACCTTCTTGGAGCAGGCGCTGGCGCGGTATGAGCTCATGCCGCGCCATATCGCCGATTTGGGCTGCGGCACGGGCACGATCTCCATCGCTCTCTATGAGCAGGGATTCAAAGTGACCGGCGTCGACCTCTCTGAGGATATGTTGGCGCAGGCGGAAGCGAAGCTTTCCTCCCACTCTTCACGGCTTCGTTTTCTCTGTCAAGATCTGCGGGAGCTCTACCTCCCGGAAGCGTGCGACCTGGCTGTGTCGTTTTGCGACTCGTTGAACTACATCACAGACGAGGACGATCTCGCGCAGATCTTCCAACGCGTCAAGACACAGCTGCGTTCCGGCGGCCTGTTTCTGTTTGACATGCACAGCGTCTACAAGCTGCGCGAGAAGCTCGGGCAAAATGTATTTTATGAAGTCGGTGAGGACGTGACCTACCTCTGGCAGAGCCGGTTCGATGAAGCGACGGCGACTGTCGAGTACGACATCACGTTTTTTGCTTTGGAGGATGAAGAGGAGCAGTTGTATCGGAGGTTTCACGAATACCACGTTCAACGCGCTTACGACATCGGGACGGTGGAGCGTCTCTTGAAAGCGGCAGGTTTTCAAACAGTAGAAGTATATGCTGACTTTCGGTGGGACGTGCCAACAGATTCTGCAGAACGCCTTTTTTTTGTCGCAAAATAGGGAAAGCGCCCGGATTGGCTCGGGGCGCTTTTTCTGTTTTCCGGACCCTTCACGCTTTTTTCTCTGGGCGAATACCTTATGGGTACTCCAAAGGGAGAGGGTGAACGCCTGGCATGTTTGTACATCTGGTCAAAAAAGGGGAAACCTTACCCGGCATCGCCCACGCCTACGGGGTGAGTGCCAAGGGGCTCCAACAGACGAACGGATGGGTCGACGACGCCTTGGTGCCGGGCTGCTCGCTCCTCGTGCCGACACCCGTGCCAACCACGCTGCTCACCTATCAAGTCCAAACGGGCGATACGGTCAAAAAGGTCGCCAATCGTTTTCATATGCCGGAGCGGATGCTGCACGCCGCCAATCTTGTCACGGGCGAGACGCTGAAGCCGGGCGTTTGTTTGACGTTACCGATGCCGGTGCTGGAGAAGAAGACGATCGAGGTCAACATGCGCTGGGAGGTGCAAGAAGAAGACCTCGACCTGCTGACGATGGATGAGGCGACAGGCAGCGTCTCCTCCGTCTCTGTCGCCTATGGCATCGCCGAGAGCGACGGGCGGCTGCGGTTGCCCCCGCTGCTTTCGCGCCGCCTGCTGGCCGAGACGAGACGGGCCAAGGCGGAGAACTTGCTCTTGCTCACGATGGCCGACGGGGAGGCGGCAGCTCGGCTGTTCAGCCATCTGCCGAGCCGCCGCGCCTTTTTCTCCGAACTGCGCGCGGTGATGCAGGAGCATGGCTTTCGCGGGCTGCATCTGGAACTGCCGCAGTTGAAGCCCGCCCTGCGCCCGCTGGTCAACGGTTTTGTCCGCGAGCTGGGGCTGCGCGTGCGGCGCTCCGGCGGGATGCTCTATCTCGGCGTGCCGGCGCATGAGCACGAGGAACCGGAACACCCGCGCACCGGGGCGTATGACGTGCCGTATCTTAACCATCACGTCGACCGGCTGGTCTGGAATGCAGACGAAGAGTTCGGACGGCTGGATGGACCGCCGATGGCGCTGGCGCCGCTGGCTCCGATCAAGCGGTCGCTGCGGCACGCGCTGACGATGGTGCCGCGCCGCAAACTGCTGCTCGGGCTGCCTTTTTTCGGCTACGACTGGGCGCTGCCGTTTCAGCCCGACCAGTTGCCGACGCTGATCCTGCACGGGCACTGCGACGAAGAGGTACTGCCGCCCAAGCAGATCCAGTGGGACGACCGGGCGATGGCGCCGATGTTCATCTACAAGAATGAAGTCGGCGAAACGCGGGAAGTCTGGTATGAGGATGTGCGCAGCATCGCAGCGAAGCTGCACCTCGTCTCGGAGCTCGGTCTCGCCGGCATCTCCTGCCTCGTCCACGGCAGCACGCTGGAAGCGCATTGGGAGCTGCTTCGCGACTCTTTCCATATTTCAAAGACTAATGTCTCCTGAAAAAACACAAAAGTTCATTTTGTACTTTGTTGACAAAACGAATTGGGAATGCGTATACTACAAACAACAAGTGAAACATTATGTCGAAAGCAATGGCGTTGATGGGGAATAGTAGTTCGACGAACTTTTCAGAGAGCCGACGGGTGGTGCGAGTCGGTACGTTTCGGAGAATGAACTCGCCTCGGAGCTGCAGCGGGGAACTACCAGTACCCGATGCCGTCTCGTCCGCGTTACAGGACTTTTAATGAGAGTGCCCGATCTGCTTCTGAGGGCACTGAATTAGGGTGGTACCACGGGAATGTTACTCCTAACCTCTCGTCCCTAGCGAACCAGCGCTGGGGGCGGGAGGTTTTATTTGTTTTCACGTCCCTTTTGCGCAAACAGCCATCTCAAAAGGAGGTCAACCTACATGAGCGAACGACGCTATGTACCTGCAGACATCGAACAAAAATGGCAAACTCATTGGGAAGAAACCAAGGCTTTTGCGACCGAAAACGACCCGAACAAACCGTATTACTACACGCTGGAGCAATTCCCGTATCCGTCGGGCCGCCTGCACATGGGCCACGTCCGCGTGTACACGATCGGCGATGTTGTCGCCCGCTTTAAGAAACAGCACGGTTACAACGTGCTGCACCCGATGGGCTGGGATGCCTTCGGGATGCCAGCGGAGAACTACGCGATCAAGCATGGCGTGCATCCGAACGTCTCCACCTACGAAAACATCGAGTTCATGAAGCAGCAGCAAAAGGAACTCGGCACGTCCTACGACTGGTCCCGCGAACTGGCGACCTGCTCGCCGGAGTACTACAAGTGGACGCAATGGCTGTTCCAGCTGTTCTATGAGCGCGATCTGGCCTACAAGAAAAAAGCGGCCGTCAACTGGTGCCCGGAATGCTCGACGGTGCTGGCGAACGAACAGGTGGAAAACGGCGGCTGCTGGCGCTGCGGCACCGAGGTGGTCAAGAAGGACCTCGAACAATGGTTCTTCCGCATCACCGAGTACGCTGACCGCCTGCTGAACGATCTCGACAATCTGCCGGGCTGGCCGGACAAAGTCAAAACGATGCAGAAGAACTGGATCGGCAAGAGCACCGGCGCCGACATCACCTATCAGATCGACGGCACCGACGCGACAGTCACCGTCTTCACCACCCGCCCGGACACCTTGTTCGGCGTCTCCTACCTGGTGCTGGCGCCGGAGCATGAGCTGGTCGGCAAGCTGATCGCAGGCCAGGACAACGAAGCGGCGGTCAAGGCGTTCGTCGACGAAGTGCGCAAAGCGTCCGAGATCGAGCGCACCTCGACCGACGCGGAGAAGAAAGGCATCCACATCGGCGCGTCGGCGATCCATCCGCTGACCGGCGCGAAGCTGCCGATCCTGATCGCCAACTACGTGCTACCCGACTACGGCACCGGCGCTGTGATGGGCGTTCCTGCGCACGATGAGCGCGACTTCGAATTCGCGACCAAGTACGAACTGCCGATCCCGGTCGTCATCGAGCCGGCGGGGGGCCTGCCGGAAACGCTGACGGCGGCGATCACCGAAGACGGCACGCTCATCAACTCCGGCGACTTCAACGGCCTGCACAACCGCGAGGCGCTGGTCAAGATCGTCGAGAAGCTGGAAGGCATGGGCGTGGGCAAGATGACCACTTCGTTCCGCCTGCGCGACTGGCTGATCTCTCGCCAACGCTACTGGGGCGCGCCGATCCCGATGATCTCCTGCGACTCCTGCGGCACCGTGCCGGTACCGAAAGATCAGCTGCCGGTGCTGCTGCCGGAACACGTCGACTTCGGCGTGAAAGGCAAGTCGCCGCTGGCGACGAACGAGGAATTTGTCAACACGACCTGCCCGTCCTGCGGCGGTGCGGCGAAGCGCGAGACCGACACGATGGATACGTTCATCGACTCCTCGTGGTACTACCTGCGCTACATCTCCGCACAGGATGACACGAAAGTATTTGACACCGAAGCGGTCAACAAATGGCTGCCGGTCGACAAGTACATCGGCGGCATCGAACATGCGGTGCTGCACCTGCTGTACTCCCGCTTCTTCACGAAGGTGCTGTACGATGCCGGTCTGGTCAACTTCGAAGAGCCGTTCGAAAGCCTGCTCACCCAGGGCATGGTCGTGCTGAACGGCGCGAAGATGTCGAAGTCGAAAGGCAACGTCGTCTCGCCGGAAGAGATCATCGAGAAGTACGGCGCCGACACCGCGCGCGTGTTCATGCTGTTCGCAGCGCCGCCGGATCGCGATCTGGAGTGGAGCGACACCGGCATCGAAGGGGCGCACCGCTTCCTGAGCCGGGTGTGGCGTCTGGTCGAGTCGCACGCCGACATCATCGCGGCGGGCGGCACGCCGAACATCGTCGGTGAAGCGGAGAAGAAGATGCGCATGGCGATGCATGCGGCGATCAAGAAGGTCAGCGAAGACATCGGTGAGCGCTATCAGTTCAACACGGCGATCTCGGCGATCATGGAGCTGGTCAACGCGATCTACGCCTATCCGGAAGCAGCGGATGCGGCGCTGAAGGCGCAAGCGATCGAGACGGCGGTCCGCCTGCTCTACCCGGCTGCTCCGCACATCACCTCTGAGCTGTGGGAGATGATGGGCAAGCAGGAGTCGCTGATCCGAGTCGACTGGCCGCAATACGACGAGTCGGCGCTGGTGCTCGATGAGATCGAATATGTCGTCCAGATCAACGGGAAAGTCCGCGACAAGCTGGTCTTCCCGGCTGCAGCCACCCGCGAAGAGGTGGAAGCGGCGGTGATGAGCTCGGAGAAAGTTCACGCCCTGATCGAAGGCAAGGCGATCAAAAAAGTGATCGTGGTGCCGAACAAACTGGTCAACCTGGTCATCGCGTAAGTCATGGGAGAAGCCCCTGCAGAGCGCATCTGCACGGGCTTTTCTTTTCGCGCGGTGGAATTTACCTGAAGGATTTTGCACTTGTATAGAGAATTAGTCACGCTATGGAATTCGTTAATCCGGGAGGAATACGCAGAGATGAGTGAATCAAATACTTACTACATCAAACAAGTCTGGCGTCAGAAGGGGGACGCTTTGTTCGAACGGATCTCGTTCAAAGAAGAGAACAAAGCACAGGAACTCAGCCAGACGACTCGTCCTGTTCTGTTGCTGGAAACTAAGGCCAACAGCGGCTCCAACGCCGTGTTTGCGATTGGTCATGTGACCGAGCCGGTTGTCATTGCTGAAGAGATGACTTACCCGGGACAGACGGGTGAGTTTTCATATCATGTACCGTTTACGTATGACGTTGTGCTGGAATCGAAACAGAACGGGATCACCCGTGACGAACTGCAAGAACTGACCGGGCAGAAGTTCGCCCCGCAGGTCAAAGGCGGTTTGTACGAGATCGAAGCGGCCGCTTACGAGCAGTTGGCATCGATCCTGAACGAGCGCGCCGGACAAGCCCCGGCTGCGAAGAAAGCTCCCGCGAAAGCCGCTTCGGAAGCGAAGAAAGCCCCGGCTGAGAAAACGGCAACGGCCGTGAATCAAGTTTCGTCTGCGAAAGCGGTTTCGGCAGCAGCGAACGAAGCTGCGGCGGTGAATGTTGCCCTCGCGGACGAACTGATCAAGGCTGTCTCCCTGCTCGAAGAGCGCGGCGAGCTGCGCCTTGTAGTCGAAGGCGGTAAGGTCGACACCTTCCCGGCCGCGCTGCTGGCGATGGAAGATCTGTCGGCCCTGCAGGCGGAGATCCACAACTACCTCACCGCAGGCGGCCACGCAGCGGTCGATGCAGCTGCGGCAGAAACGGCTGCTGCAGGCGCGGCGTCGACCCGCTATGCGAAAGTGATCAAGCTGGCCGAGTCGCTGGTGCGCGCAGGCAACTACGCCTCCGTCCAGATCCCGACCGTGCAAAAGGCATTCTACCGCGGTGACGCCAAGCTCCCGCACCCGTACCACGCCATCGAGCTCCAAGGCGCCCGCGGCCACCATATCCTCGGCACGGACGGCACCTTGTACACCGCTGAAGGCAAAGTCGTACAACACTTCTTGGGTCTGTAAAATACGTCAAGCAAGCGGGCTGGGAACTCTCCCAGCCCGCTTTTCCATGCATCAAAAAAGCCACGCCGTCAGGGCGTGGCTTTTTTGTCTTATCGTTCACGGTTCTTGTCTTCATGCCGTTCGAGCGCCAACTCAATCAGCTTCTCCAGCAATTGATCGTACGGCAGCCCGGTCACTTCCCACAGTTTCGGATACATCGAGAAGATCGTGAAGCCCGGGAACGTGTTGATCTCATTGATCAAAAATTCGCCGGTCTGGCGGCACAGGAAGAAGTCCACGCGGGACAGCCCCGAGCCGTCGATCGCCTGAAACGCCTTCAGCGCCAGTGCGCGCACTTCGTCCGACTGCTTCGGCGTCAGCTCGGCCGGGATGACCATCACCGAGTCGCCGTCGATGTATTTGGCGTTGTAGTCGTAGAACTCCTCGCCGGAAGAGACGATCTCACCTGCCACCGAGGCGGCCGGCTGCTCATTGCCCAGCACGGCGACTTCGATCTCACGGCCGTCGACCGCTTCTTCGATGATCAGCTTGCGGTCATACTTCGCCGCCAAGCGCAGCGAGTCGAACAGCTCCTCGCGGTTCTTCGCCTTGGAGATGCCGACAGACGACCCGAGGTTCGCCGGCTTGATGAAGCACGGATACCCGAGCGACGCTTCCACCTGCTCCACGACCGCGCCCGGCTCGCGCTCGAACGCCGAGCGCAGCACCACTTCATAGCGCGCCTGGTTCAGCCCTTCTTCGGCGAACACTTTCTTCATCATCGCTTTATCCATGCCGACGGCCGACGCCAGAACACCTGCGCCGACATACGGCAGGTTGAGCAGTTCAAACAGCCCCTGCACCGTGCCGTCT